>JAKLKW010000057.1 GCA_023150455.1 Alphaproteobacteria bacterium
AGCCGACCCGCTTCATGCAGCGCCTGCCCGCGATGCTGCGGCACGCGGCGGCGCGCCTGGCCGGTTTCGTCGGCGCCGAGGCGCGGGACATCGCCTTCGTCGACAACGCCACCACCGGCTGCAACGCCGTGCTGCGCTCGCTCACCTTCGCGCCGGGCGACGAGATCCTCATGCTCGACCACGGCTACGGCGCCGTGCGCAACGCCGCCCGCCACGTCGCGGCCCAGGCCGGCGCGCGCCTGGTCGAGGCGGCGACGCCGTTCCCGCATCCCGAGGCCGACGCCATCGTCGCCGCGTTCGCCGCCTGCCTGACGCCGCGCACGCGCCTTGCCGTCGTCGACCACGTCACCTCGCCCAGCGCGCTCGTCCTGCCGCTCGAACAGATGATCGCGGCCTGCCGCAAGGCCGGCGTCCCGGTGCTGGTCGACGGCGCGCACGGGCCCGGCCAGCTCGACCTCGACCTCGCCGCGCTCGGCGCGGACTGGTACGCCGGCAACTGCCACAAATGGCTGATGGCGCCGAAGGGATGCGGCTTCCTGTGGGCGCGGCGCGACCGGCAGGAAGGGCTGCATCCGGTCACCATCTCGCACGGCTACGGCCAGGGCTTCACGTCCGAGTTCGACTGGACCGGCACGCGCGATCCCTCTTCGTACCTGGCGGTCGAGACAGCCCTCGACCTGCACGAGGCGTGGGGCGGCGCGCGCTTGCGCCGGCGCAACGCCGAGCTGGCGCGCGACGGCGCAAGGCGGCTGGCCGAGCGCCTGGGCACGGAATGCGGCGCCGACGAGCGCCTGCACGGGGCGATGTGGCTGGTGCGCGTGCCGCTGCCCGGCCCGGCGACGCCGGAGGGCGCGCAAGGCCTGCGCCGCACGCTGATCGACCAGTTCCAGACCGACGTGCCGATCAACGCGCTGGCGGGCGCGTTCTGGGCCCGCATCTCGGCCGGTCCCTACAACGAGCTCGCCGACTACGAGCTGCTGGCCGCCCGCTTCGCCCGCTACATGGCCGCCGCTTGAGGCTTTACGCGCCGGGCGCCGCTTCGGCTAGGATAGAAGCCCGCGGGAACGGGAAGCCGGGGAAGGGGTGACATGAGCAACCTGCCGAACATCGCGATCAACAAGGAGCGCCTCTGGGAAAGCCTGATGGAGATGGCGAAGATCGGGGGCACGGCCAAGGGCGGCAACTGCCGCCTGGCGCTGACCGATCTCGACAAGCAAGGCCGCGACCTGTTCGTGCGCTGGTGCACCGAGGCGGGCTGCACCGTCACGGTCGACCGCATGGGCAACATCTTCGCGCGCCGGCCCGGCCGCAAGCCCGAGCTCGACCCGGTCGTGACCGGCAGCCATCTCGACACCCAGCCGACCGGCGGCAAGTTCGACGGCGTCTACGGCGTGCTGGCCGGGCTCGAGGTCATCCGCACGCTCAACGACCACGGCTTCGAGACCGACGCGCCGGTCGAGGTCAGCGTCTGGACCAACGAGGAAGGCTCGCGCTTCGCGCCGGCCATGACCGCGTCGGGCGTGTTCGCCGGCGTCTTCACCGAGGACTACGCCCACGCGATACCGGACCAGGACGGCAAGAAGCTGGGCGACGAGCTCAAGCGCATCGGCTACCTGGGCGACCAGCCCTGCGGCGGGCGCAAGTTCCGCGCCTTCTTCGAGGCGCATATCGAGCAGGGCCCGATCCTGGAGGCGGAGAAGCGCACGATCGGCGTGGTCAAGGGCGCCCAGGGCCAGCGCTGGTTCGAGGTGACGATCACCGGCCAGGAATCGCATGCCGGCACCACGCCGATGAACCGGCGGCGCGACGCGCTTTTGGGCGCGGCACGCATGGTCGACAGGATCAACGCCATCGCGCTGGCGCACGCGCCCAACGCCGTCAGCACGGTCGGCGTGCTGCGCGCCATGCCGGGCTCGCGCAACACCATCCCGGGCTCGGTGTTCTTCACCGTCGACATGCGCCATCCCGAGGACAAGGCGCTGTCGTCGATGGCGGCGTCGCTCGAGGCGGCGCTGGCGACGGTGTGCGGCGAGATCGGGCTCAAATACGAATGCAAGGAGATCTGGTACTCGCGCCCGGTCGCCTTCGACAAGGACTGCGTCGAGGCGGTCAAGCGCGCCGCCGGAGAGAGCGGCTTCGAGAACATGGAGATCATCTCCGGCGCCGGCCACGACGCCTGCTACATCAGCCGCGTGGCGCCGACCGGCATGATCTTCGTGCCCTGCGCCGACGGCATCAGCCACAACGAGATCGAATCGGCCACGCCCGACGACCTCGCCGCCGGCTGCAACGTGCTGCTGCGCGCCATGCTGGAACGCGCCGTCCTGTAGCGCTTGCGTCCTTCGGGGGACATCGATGCTCGACGACAAGGCGCTCGACGCCCTCTTCCGCGGCGCGCGAACGCATCACGGCTGGCTCGACAAGAAGGTGCCGGACGAGCTGCTGCGCCGCGTCTACGACCTGGCGAAGTGGCCGCCGACCAGCGCCAACTGCTCGCCCGCGCGCTTCGTGTTCGTGCGCTCGAAGGAGGCGAAGGAGAAGCTGAAGCCGGCGCTCGGCGCCGCCAACGCCGACAAGACCATGGCCGCGCCGGCGACGGTGATCGTCGGCTACGACCTCGAGTTCCACGAGAACCTGCCGCGCCTCTACCCGCAGGCCGACGCGCGCTCGTGGTTCGTCGGCAAGCCCGCCCATATCGAGACGACGGCCTTGCGCAACGGCTCGCTGCAGGGCGCCTACCTGATCCTCGCGGCGCGCGCGCTCGGGCTCGATTGCGGGCCGATGTCGGGCTTCGACAACGCGATGGTCGACGCCGCCTTCTTCCCGGGCGGCAAGGTCAGGTCGAACTTCCTGTGCAATCTCGGCTTCGGCGACCCCGCCAAGCTGCGCCCGCGCAACCCGCGCCTCGCCTTCGACGAGGCGTGCAGCATCGTGTGAGGACGATGCGATGACACCGCTCGCCATCCTGGGATCGCCGCAGCGCTACATGCAGGGGCCGGGCGCGCTCGACCGGCTGGGCGAGGTCGCGCGCGAGCATGGGGCCAAGCCCTTCGTCGTCGCCGACGCGGCGGTCGAGAAGCTGCTGGGCACGCGCATCGGCGCCACGCTGTCGGCGGCGGGCTGCGCTTGCGCGACCGGGCGCTTCTCGGGCGAGATCACGCGGCCCGAGGTCGAGCGCCTGGCGCAGGAATGCCGCGCGGCGGGCTGCGACGCGGTGATCGCGGTCGGCGGCGGCAAGACGATCGACGCCGCCAAGTTCGTCAAGCTGACGCTCGGCCTGCCGATCGTCGTCGTCCCCTCGGTCGCGTCGAACGACGCGCCGACCAGCCGCGTGATCGTGATCTACGACGCCCATCACGCGATCGCCGAGATCCTGATGCTGCCGAGCAACCCGGAGACGGTGCTGGTCGACACGGCGGTGATCGCGCGCGCGCCGGCGCGCTTCTTCGCCGCCGGCATCGGCGACGCGCTGTCGAAGAAGTTCGAGGCCGAGCAGGGCGCCAGGGGCGGCGCGCTCAACCTGTTCAAGGGAAGGCCGACCGCGACCGCCGTCGCGATGGGCGCCATGTGCTACGACGCGATCCGCCGCCACGGCCTCGCCGCGATGGAAGCCGTGAAGCGGCAGGAGGTGACCGAGGACCTCGAGCGCACGGTCGAGGCGACGATCCTGTTGAGCGGCCTCAGCTTCGAGAGCGGCGGCCTGTCGGCGGCGCACGCGATGACGCGCGGGCTGACCACCTGCGCCGGCACGCGCGACGCGCTGCACGGCGAGATGGTGTCGTTCGGGCTGATGGTGCAGCTGGTGCTGGAAGGCCGCGACGCGGCGTTCCTCGCCGACCTGCGCCGGTTCTGCCGCGCCCTCGGCCTGCCCGTGTCGCTGGCCGGGCTCGGCCTCGCGCATCCGACCGACGCGGACTACCGCCTGTTGGCCGAGCGTTCGATGACCGCCGCCTACATCAGGTTCATGACCGTGCCGGTCGACGCCGACCGGCTGGAAGCCGCGATCCGGCGCGCCGATGCGCTGGGGCGGCAGGCCGCTTGACGGATCAGGCCACCTTCACCGCCGCGTTGGTCGTGGTGGGCGCCTGGGCGGAGATGTCCTTCAGGACCGTCACCAGCTTCTGGTACTTCGCCGCCTCGGCCTGGTTGCCGGACTTGAGCGCCTGGGTGGCGCGCCGGTCCATCTCCTCGATCATGTTCTTCGAGGTGAGGTAGCGGTTGCCGCTCTCGCTCACGGCGTCGGTCTGGCGCGCCTCGGCGGCGACGCGGACCATCAGCGCGTGCTCGTGGGCATCGACCATGCCGTTGGCCTTGAGCTCGCCGGCGAGCTTCTCCAGCCGCGCCGGGGAAAGCTTGGCGGGGTCGTAGCGCGAGGCGAGGTTCTTCTGCATTCCGGCGGTGCTGACCGACACCTTGGTCGCCTCCGGCGACAGGCCGTCGCCGCCGATGTTGCTCTTGACCACCGAGCCGGACTGCGGCTCCGCGGCCTTCTGGTCCGACGACTCGGTCAGCGCCTCGTAGGCCGAGACGGCCAGCTTGCCGGCCATGGCGCCGACGACGGACATCAGGATCGGGATCATGCGCGCGCCTTCCAGGAATCGATCGTCCCCCGCCCGGTCTAGCAGACCGCGTGCCAGGGCGAAGTCCTTGGAATCGCCCGGTTCCGGCCCGGCCGGGGGCGGCAGATTCTGCCGGGCGGGGCAAGAGCTGCAGCGGACAAGCGCATGCGGGGGCGCCCGGTTTTGCGCTCGACAGGCCGCCCGCCCGCCCGTCTAGTACCGGCCCCATGCAAGCCATCGTCGACGTCGCCTTCCCCGTCTTCGCCATCATGGCTTGCGGCTGGCTCGCCGGGCGCATCGGCATCCTGGGCGAGGCCTCGAGCGAGGCCCTGAACCGCTTCGTCTACTACATCGCGCTGCCGCCGCTCCTGTTCGGCGCCATGGCCAAGGCGCCGGTCGCCGAGACCTTCAACGGCCCGTTCCTCGCCGCCTACATGGGCGGCGTGCTGTCGACCTTCGCGCTGGCGATGCTGGTCGCGACCTTCGTCTTCCCCGACCGCTTCGCCTGCCTGTCGCTGCACGGCCTGTCGGCGATCTTCACCAACACCGGCTACATGGGCATCCCGCTGATCCTGACCGCCTTCGGTCCGCCGGGCATGCCGCCGGCGATCATGTCGACCATCATCAACGCCAGCATCGTGGTCGGCGTGGCCACCATGCTGGTCGAACTCGACATCGGCCGCGACAGCGGCAAGAAGCTCTGGCCGCTGGCGCGCGACGTGCTGCTGGCCGTGGCGAGGAACCCGCTGGTCGTCGCACCCGTGGCCGGCGTCGCGCTGTCGCTCATGGGCGTGCGCCTGCCGGCGGCGATCGACACGTTCTGCACGCTGATCGGCGCGGCGGCGAGCCCCTGCGCGCTGTTCGCGATCGGCCTGTTCCTGGCCGGCAAGCCGATCGCCGGCGACCTCGAGGAGGTCGCCTGGATCTGCGCGCTGAAGCTGCTGCTGCAGCCCGCCGTCACCTACGCGCTGGCGTTCCAGGTCCTGTCGATGGACCCGGTCTGGGCCAAGTCGGCGGTGATCCTGGCGGCGCTGCCGACCGGCACGACGCTGTTCGTGATCGGCCAGAAATACGGCGTCTACGTGCGGCGCGCGACCGCGGTGGTGCTGGTCTCGACCGTGCTGTCGGTGCTGACCGTCTCGGCGCTGCTGGTCTTCCTCGAGGTCGGCTGAGGCCGCAATCCCAGGCCGACCGCGGTGGAGATCGCCAGCAGCTGGCCGATCGCCACGATCCACAGGACGCCGATCGGATGGCCGTGATCGACCATGAAGCCGGCCAGCGCCGGCGCGGTGGTCGAGCCGAGGTCGAGGCCCGAATAGACGAAGCCGAACACCTTGCCGGTCGCGCCCTTCGGCGTCGCGCGGCGCACCAGCATGTCGCGCGCCGGCGAGGCGTTGCCGGCCATGAAACCGGCCAGGAACAGCGTCGCGTTGAGCATCACATCCGACATCGACACGTAGCCGACCGTGAGGATCAGCGCGGCGGCGCCCGCGAGGCCGATGCCGACCATCAGCTCGTGCCGGCCGATGCGGTCGACCAGGTAGCCGCCGATCAGGATGCCGGCGGCGGAGCCGAGCAGGTAGACCGTCAGCGCCCCGGCCGCCGCGGCGATCGGCGTGCCGTGCAGCGCGTTCAGCACCGGCATCAGGAAGTTCTGCAGCGCGATGGCGGCGACCGCCAGGAACAGGAAGTAGGCGAAGCACATCAGCACGGGGATCGACAGCAGGATGCCCCAGTCCATCGCCGGCGCGTGCGCCGCCGGCACCGCGGCGCCATGGCCGTGCGCGTGGCTGGCGCCGGCGCGGTCCTCGCGCAGGATGCCATGCTGCGCGCGCACGACGAGCGCGACGACCAGGCCGACGATGCCGGCGACCAGCACGCCGGTGCGCCAGCCGCCGAAGGTCGCGAGCGCCAGCATCGCCGGGGGTGCCGCGACCCAGCCGAGCGTGCCGCCCAGCGCATGCGCGCTGAAGGCGCGGCCCATGCGCGGGGCCGACACGGAGGCCGAAAGGATCGAATAGTCCGCCGGATGGAATACGCAGTTGCCGAGGCCCGCCGGCACCATCAGCAGCAGGATCAGCCAGTAGCCCGGCGCCACGGCGATCGCGAGCATCGTGATGCCCAGGAGCGCCATGCCGCCGACCAGCACGATGCGCGCGCCGAAGCGGTCGACCACGAAGCCGGCGACCGGCTGGCCGACGCCCGAGACCGCGTAGAACACTGTCGCCAGCAGCCCGAGCTCGGTATAGCCGACGCCGAGCCCGTCCTTCATCAAGGGGAACAGCGGCGGCAGCACCATCTGGAAGAAGTGGCTGGTGAAATGCGCCGAGCCGATCAGCCCGATCACGCGCGCGTCGCGCGAGCCGGCGAAGGGCGGGGGAGCGATCTCGGCGGCGGTGCTCATGCCGCGGGCAAGATACGCGCGGGCCGGGGCCGGCCACAACTGCGCCAAGTGCATGGGTAGGCGTCGATTTTCGGTCGTGGAGCAGAGGCAAGCGGCGCCCCTTCTTCGGTCCCCCCTCCCCTTGCGGGAGGGGGGACCAGAATCTAGCGGCAGCCCGGCACCGCCTCGTCCGGCTACGCCTTCAGGAACTCCCGCGTCTCCCTGACCGCCTCGGCGAGGCCGACGCGCCTGGGCTCGACGCCGGGCGGGAAGGCGCCGAACAGGCGGGTGGGCATCATGCGGTCGAGCAGCACGAACACGCCGATGTCGTCCGCCCGGCGGATCAGGCGGCCGAAGGCCTGCTTCAGCCGCAGCCGCGTCAGCATCTCGTCGTAGGCGCGGCCGCCGAAGGCCTGGCGGCGCGCCTTGTGCATGATGTCGGGGCGCGGCCACGGCACGCGGTCGAACACGATGAGGCGCAGCGCGCGCCCCGGCACGTCGACGCCGTCGCGCACCGCGTCGGTGCCGAGCAGGCAGGCGTTGCCCTCGGCGCGCAGGATGTCGACCAGGGTCGAGACGTCCATGCCGTCGACATGCTGGGCGTAGAGCGGCAGGCCCGCCGCCTCGACCGGGCGGGCGATGCGCTTGTGCACCTCGCGCAGGCGCGCGATCGCGGTGAACAGGCCGAGCGCGCCGCCGCCCGCGGCGAGGAACAGCTCGCGATAGGCCGCGGCGATCTGCGCCATGTCGGTCTTCTGCACGTCGGTCACGATCAGCACGCGCGTCTGCTTCGGGTAGTCGAACGGCGACGGCATCGACGCGCGCAGCGCCGGCTTCGGCAGGTGGCGCGCGCCGGTGCGCGCCTCCGCCGCCTGCCAGTCCGCCTCGAGATCGCCCGAGCCGTCCATCAGCGTCGCCGAGGTGACGGCGAGCCCGTGCGCGCGCTCGCCGCAGACCCGGGCGAAGGGCACCATCGGGTCGACCCAGTGACGGTGCATGCCGACGTCGAAGTCGCGCCCGTCGATGCGCTCGATCGACAGCCAGTCGACGAACTCCGGCGGCGTGCCGGCCTCGAGCGCCCGCAGCATGCCCTGCCACACCTTCGCCTGCGCCTCGCCGCGCCGCTCGATGCTGCGCGCCACCGCCTCGATGCGCAGGCGCGTGCCGGTGTCGAGCTCCGCCGCCTCGTCGTCGAGGCGCGCAAGCAGGCGCCGGCGCAGGAGGCCGAGCGGCTGGATCAGCCGCTCGAGCTGCGCGTCGAGCGCCTCGGCCGCCTCGATCAGGCCGGGCACCGGCGCGGAGGTGTCGGTCTCGAGCGAGCCGCCTTCGAGGCCCGTCGCGCGCGCGCGCACCTGCTGGCGCACGAGCGCGAGGAAGCGCTCGGCCGGCCCATGCGGCTGGCCGTCGTTGATGCGGTGCGGCCAGCCCTCGCCCGGCAGCACGCGCGCCGCGGCCTGCACCGCGTCGATCGCGCCTTGCGCCTCGGCGTCGTCGAGGATCAGGTCCTCGACCCGGCGCTTCAAGCCGCGCGCGCGGCTGGAGCGCCCCTCGGCGCCGAGCAGCCAGCGGCGCAGCTCGGCCGTCTCCTGCCCGGTCAGGTCGACCGAGAAGGCGTTGTCGGCCGCGTCGAACAGGTGGTGGCCCTCGTCGAACACGATGCGCGTCGGCAGGCGCCCGTCGTCGCCGGCGCGCGCGGCGACCACCAGCACCAGCGCGTGGTTGGCGACCACCAGCCGCGCGCGATGCGCGCGCCGCACGCTCTTCTCGATGAAGCACTTGTGGTAGTGCGGGCAGGCGGAATAGACGCACTCGCCGCGCCGGTCGGTGAGGTTGAGCGTGCGCCCGCGCCCGACCACGTCGGCCAGCCAGGACGGGAAGTCGCCGCCGACCATGTCGCCGTCGCGCGAATGCCCGGCCCAGCGCGCCATCAGCCCCAGCGCCACCGCGTCGCGCGGCCTCGCGCCCATGCCGCGCACCGCCTCCTCGAAGTTGAGCAGGCAGAGGTAGTTCTCGCGGCCCTTGCGCACGACGACGCGGCGCGCCTTCTCCGACGGGTCGGGATAGAGCCGGTCGAGCTCGTCGTCGATCTGGTTCTGCAGGTTGCGCGTGTAGGTGCTGAGCCAGACCGCGCCCTCGTTCTTCTCGGCCCACAGGCTCGCCGGCGCGATGTAGCCGAGCGTCTTGCCGACGCCGGTGCCGGCCTCGGCGATCACCATGTTGGGCTCGCCCTCGCGCTGGCGCGGCACGAAGGCCCGGGTCAGGGCCGAGGCGTAGTCGCCCTGCTGCGGCCGCGCCTCGGCGCCGGGCCCGAGCAGCCGGGCCAGGCGCTGGCGCGCCTCCTGCGGCTCGACCGGGACGTGGCCGGGCGGCGGCTCGGGCGCGTGCTCGGACCATTCCTGCAGCCGCATCCACACCATCAGCGCCGCGCCCGGGGCGGTCAGCTTCTGGTCGTTCGGGTCGACGCCGAGCGCGTCGAGCACGGCGCCGCCCCAGCTCCAGCCGGCGCGGTGCATGACCAGCGCCACCGGCACCGCGTCGCTGCGCCGCTCGCGCTCGTCGGCGCCGAGCTCGGCCAGAAGCGCGCGCGCCGCGGCATTGAGCGTCGCCGCCGCGTCCTCGATTCCACGCGGCTCGTCGAGCTCGAGCGCCTGCGCCAGGCCGCGCGGCGTCGGCGGGCAGAACCGCGCCGGCCGCACGAAGGCGAACAGCTCGAGCAGGTCGAACGACGGGAAGGCGTTGATGCCGAGCCGCCTGGCCGTCGCCGGCATGTGGCAGACCAGCGGCCGCTTGCCGTCGGCCAGGAGGCGGACCGCGTCGGCCGGCGCCAGCGTCTCGATCTCGCCGTCGGCGCTGAGCCAGGCCGCGCGGCTGGCGCCCGCCACCAGGGCGGGCACGCGCAAGGCGGGGGCGCTGCGCGGGAAGGGCACGACGACCGAGGTCATGAGGGGAGTATAGTCAAACTCGGCATTTAATCCGCCGGTCTTCGGCGGTACAGTGCGCGCAGACGGTGCCCCGCAACCGACAGGATCGGATATGTCTGAGGCGGCCGGGACATTTCCAAAGCCGTGGACTGTCGAAGACTTCCTGGCGTGGGAGAGCCAGCAGGAGGATCGGTACGAGTTCGTCGACGGCATTCTGCGTGCGATGACCGGCGGGACGGTCGATCACGCGACCATCATCGGCAACGTCTTCGGGGCGCTACGCGAGCGTCTCCGCGGGGGTCCTTGCCGCGCTTACACACCCGATTTGAAGGTCAAGGCCGGCGAGAACGTTATGTATCCGGACGTTGTCGTGGTTTGTGCGCCTAGCGATCCGAAAGCGACGGAGGTGACCGACCCTGTCGTCGTCGTCGAGGTCCTCTCGAAATCGACGTCGGACTACGACCGCGGCAGAAAATGGCTTGCCTATCAATCGATTTCGACCCTCGCGCATTTCCTGCTGGTGTCTCAGGACGAATGCCGGATCGACGCGTTCCGTCGAATGGAAAACGGCTGGTTTTCGGAAACCTTCTCCGATGTGGAAGGACAGATCGTTTTGAGCGCCATCAACGCGCGCCTGAACGTTCGCGACATCTACGAAGGCAGTTCGGTCGCCGCGCGTCTGGCCGGTTGACGCACCGCCGACGCGTCCCTAGGTTGGCCGCCCGTCATTGCGCGAGGCAGGCCCTTTCCCCATGAGCAGCGATCGCGAGCTGGCCGAGAAGGCGCGCGCCTGGCCGTTCGAGGAGGCGCGCAAGCTCTTGGAGCGCATCGGCGGCAAGGCGCCGGCCAAGGGCTACGTGCTGTTCGAGACCGGCTACGGCCCGTCGGGCCTGCCGCATATCGGCACGTTCGGCGAGGTGGTGCGCACGACCATGGTCCGGCGCGCCTTCGAGATGCTGAGCGACATCCCGACAAGGCTGTTCGCCTTCTCCGACGACATGGACGGCCTGCGCAAGGTGCCGGATACGGTGCCGGAGTCGCATCGCGCGCTGTTCCAGCGCTGCTGCGACGTGTCGGCCGATATCGGCGGCGTGCCCCTGACCGCGATCGACAATCCGTACGGCACCGGGGACACGAGCTACGGCGCGCACAACAACGCGAAGCTGCGCGGCTTCCTCGACCGCTTCGGCTTCGAGTACGAGTTCCAGAGCTCGACCGACTGGTACGGCTCCGGGCGGTTCGACAAGGTGCTGCTGGAGGTCCTTGCGAGCTACGACCGGCTGCTCGCGCTCGCCGAGCGCACGGTGCGCGAGGAGCGCCGCCGCAACTACGGGCTCTTCCTGCCGCTCGTGCCCGACCGGAAGCTGAGCGACGAGCTCGACCGGCCGATGCGGCGCTACGTCTATGTGCGGCCGAAAAAGTGCGACCCGGCCAACGGCACGATCGACTTCGTCAATCCGATCGACGGCAAGCTCGTCGAAGGCTTTCCCGTCACCGGCGGCAACTGCAAGCTCTTGTGGCGCGTCGACTGGGCCATGCGATGGATCGCGCTCGACGTCGACTACGAGATGTCGGGGAAGGACCTGATCGACTCCGTCAAGCTGTCGTCGCAGGTATGCGAAGCCCTCGGCCGCAAGGCGCCGGAAGGCTTCAACTACGAGCTCTTCCTGGACGAGAAGGGCGAGAAGATATCCAAGTCCAAGGGCAACGGGCTCACGGTCGAGCAATGGCTGGAGTACGCGCCGTGGGAGAGCCTGGCCCTCTTCATGTTCCAGAAGCCCCGGGCGGCCAAGCGGCTGTACTTCGACGTCATTCCCCGCGCGGTCGACGACTACATCCAGCAGCTCGAGGCGTTTCCCGCGCAAGTGCCGGAGCAGCGCATCGAGAATCCCGTCTGGCACATCCACGAAGGCAAGCCGCCGCCGGCGCCGGGCGGGCGGGCGCACCTGACCTTCGGCATCCTCCTCAACCTCGCCAGCGTCGTGAACGCCGAGGACAAGTCCGTGCTGTGGGGGTTCATCTCGCGCTATGCCCCCGAGGCGTCGCCGGGCAGCGATCCCTTTCTCGACGAGCTGGCCCGGCACGCGATCGCCTATTACCGCGATTTCGTGAAGCCGACGCGCAGGTTCCGCGCGCCCGATCCGGCCGAGCGCAAGGCGCTGGAGGAGCTGGCGGAGACGTTGGCCAAGCTCCCGGCCGGCGCCACCGACAAGGAAATCCAGGACCAGGTGTTCGAGGTCGGCAAGCGCCACTTCGCCAAGGAGCAGCTGCGGTCCTGGTTCCAGGCGCTTTACGAGGTGCTGCTGGGCCAGAGCCAGGGCCCGCGCTTCGGCTCGTTCGTGGCGCTCTACGGCCGCGACGAGACCATCCGCCTGATCCGCCGCGCGCTCGCCGGCGAGGACCTGGCGAAGGGCTAGTCCTGCCGAACGGCCGATGGCCGTCTATTCCTCTCTTTTTCGTCTTCCTTCGTGTCTCCTGAGCCTGACGAAGGGCGTGTCTTCGTGGTTCATCTTTTCGAAGGGGACACGAAGGAGGGAAGAGGAAAGTGCGGCTTCGCCGTGGGCGCTTTTCCGTGGCTGCGGCGTTATTTCGGGACCAAGGAGGCCCCGATGATGCAGAAGCTGCGCTGGATCCTGCTGATCCTGGCCGTCGTGCCGCTGGCCGCGACGACGGCGCACGTGGTGGAGCTGCCGAACAAGCTCCTGATGGACGGGCCGCTGTGGCTCGCGGTGCAGCAGCGCCTCTATCGCGGCTGGGGCCCGGCGATCGCGCCGTTCGAGATCGGCGCGATCGCGCTCGCCTGGGTGCTGGTCTGGCGCTCGCGCGGACAGGTTCCGTCGTTCGGCCTGTCGCTCATCGCCGCCGTGCTGTTCAGCCTGTGCCTCGCGGTCTTCTTCGGGATGAACCGGCCGGTCAACCTGGCCTTCGCCCGATGGACCGCGGCGACGCTGCCGGCGGACTGGCAAGCCTGGCGCCTGCAATGGGAGCTCGGCCACGCGCTCTCGTTCGTGCTGTGGCTCATGGGGTTCTGCGCGCTGGTGCGGACCATGGTGCTCGACCGCGTCGCGCGGTCGATCCCGCCCGGACCGCGCCGGCGGACGCTCGGCTAATCCGCCGCGACGGCGACCGAGAAGCGGTAGAGGCGCGGCTGCGCCTTCGGTTCGCCGGGCGCCCGCCGGACGGCCTCGGCCATGAAGGCGGCGGGCGACTGGTGGAAGGCCCAGGCGTCGGGGAACAGCGCGTGGTGGCTGCCGTCGGGCCATTCCGCCAGCACGCCGTCGCGGCCGGCCTCGAGCGCAGCGGCGCCGGTCTCGAAGCTGATCGGCTCGGGCTCGCCCAGCAGCATGACGGTGATCGCGAGCTCGAAGCGGTCGGCGGGCTTCAGGGCCGCATGGCGGCGGTCGGCGAAGGCGGCGGCGAAGGCGTTGCCGACGACGTCCTCCAGCAGCGGACGCCAGGCGCGCACGTCGCCCGCACGCCGGCGCGGCCCGTCGGGGCCGAGGCGCAGCACCACATGCGTCGCGCGCCTGGCCATGAGCTCCGCCGGCGTGCTGGCCGGGTTGAGCGGCAGCGGCCGGCCGAACTCGAACCCGTGCAGGACCGAGGCGCGGGCGGAATCGAGGAGAAGGCGGCCGTGCCGTTCGATGAGCGCGCGGTCGGCGGCGAGGCTCAGTCGAACGCCTCTTCCCAGCTGCCTTCGGTCGCGGCCTTGGAGTATTCGGTCGCGCGGTTCTCGAAGAAGTTGGCGTGCTCGACGCCGTTCAGCATGTCGTCGAGCCAGGGCAGCGGGTTGCGCTCGATCCGGTAGATCGGCTGCAGGCCCAGCTGCATCAGCCGCCGGTCGGCGATGTAGCGGATGTAGCGCTTGACCTCCTCGCCGGCCAGGCCCTCGACCGGTCCCAGCTCGAAGGCGAGGTCGATGAAGGCGTCCTCGTGCTCGACGATGGTCGAGCCCGCGACGTAGAGCTGGCGCTGGAAGTCCTCGGTCCAGATCTCCGGGTTCTCGGCGACGAACTCGCGGAACAGCCTGACGATCGAGTTGGTGTGCAGGGTCTCGTCGCGCACCGACCACGAAACGATCTGGCCCATGCCCTTCATCTTGTTGAAGCGCGGGAAGTTGAGCAGGATCGCGAAGCTGGCGAAGAGCTGCAGCCCCTCGGTGAAGGCGCCGAACACGGCCAGCGTCTTGGCGATGTCGGGCTTCGTGCCGACGCCGAACTGCTTCATGTAGTCGTACTTCGCCTTCATCTCGGCGTAGCGCAGGAAGGCGGAATACTCGGCCTCGGGCATGCCGATCGTGTCGAGCAGGTGCGAGTAGGCGGCGATGTGCACCGTCTCCATGTTGGCGAACGACGCCAGCATCATGCGCACTTCCGTGGGCTTGAACACCCTGGCGTAGTGCGTCATGTAGCAGTTGTTCACCTCGACGTCCGACTGCGTGAAGAAGCGGAAGATCTGCGTCAGCAGGTTGCGCTCGACCGGCGACAGCTTGCGGTGCCAGTCCTTCACGTCGTCGGCCAGCGGCACCTCCTCCGGCAGCCAGTGGATGCGCTGCTGCGTCAGCCACGCGTCGTAGGCCCAGGGATAGCGGAACGGCTTGTAGACGGGGTTGTCGAGGAGGAGGGACATGGACGCTCCGCTCGGGGATCAGGGGACAGGTATCAGGGATCAGACAGGACAAGGATCAAGTCTGATACCTGATCCCTGTCATCTGACCTCTGGCTACTGACAGGCCAGGCACTCGTCGTAGTCGATCTTCATCGCCGGGTGCTGGGCGCCCGCTTCGGCCGCGGCCATCGCGGCGGCTACGGGGTTCGCCGTGCCGTTCGGATGCGCGTTGTTCGACACGGTCTCGGCGCGCTGGATCGACTTGGAGCGGCAGTAGTAGAGGCTCTTCACGCCGCGCTTCCAGGCCATGAGATGGAGCTGGTGCAGCGTGCGCTTGTGCACGTTGGCCGGCAGGAACAGGTTGAGCGACTGCGCCTGGCAGATGAAGGGCGCACGGTCGGCGGCGAGCTCCACCAGCCAGCGCTGGTCGATCTCGAACGCGGTGCGGAACACCAGCTTCTCCTGGTCGCCGAGGAAATCGAGGTGCTGCACCGAGCCCTCGTTGACCGTGATCGAGGACCAGATCTCCTCGGTGTTGCGGCCCTTCATGTCGAGCAGCCGCGCCAGGTACTTGTTGCGCACGTTGAAGCTGCCGGAGAGCGTCTTGTGCGTGAAGCTGTTGGCCGCCATCGGCTCGATGCCGGGCGAGGCGCCGCCGCAGATGATCGAGATCGAGGCGGTCGGCGCGATCGCGATCTTGTTGGAGAAGCGCTCCATGACGCCGTAGTCGGCGGCGTCGGGGCACGGGCCGCGCTCCTTCGCCAGCCGCGCCGAGGCGGCGTCGGCCTGCTTCTTGATGTGCTCGAAGATGCGCCGGTTCCACACCTTGGCCATGGCCGATTCGATCGGCACCATCTGCGACTGCAGGAAGGAATGCAGCCCCATGACGCCGAGGCCGACGCTGCGCTCGCGCATGGCCGAGTACCTGGCCTTCGCCATCGTGTCGGGGGCGTTGTCGATGAAGTCCTGCAGCACGTTGTCGAGGAAGCGCATCGTGTCCTCGATGAACGTGGGATGGTCCTGCCACTGGGTGAAGGTCTCGAGGTTGAGCGAGCTCAGGCAGCAGACCGCCGTGCGGTCGTTGCCGAGGTGGTCGCGCCCCGTGGGCAGCGTGATCTCGCTGCACAGGTTCGAGGTCTTGACCGTCAGGCCCGCCATCTTGTGGTGCTCGGGGATGGCGCGGTTCACGTGATCGATGAAGACGATGTAGGGCTCGCCGGTCTCGACCCGCGCGGTCAGGATGCGGATCCAGAGCTGGCGCGCGGAGATGCGGCGGATGACCTGGTGGTCACGCGGGCTCAGGAGCGCCCATTCCTCGTCGTTGACGACGGCGCGCATGAAGGCGTCGCCGACCAGGATGCCGTGGTTGAGGTTCGGCGTCTTGCGATTGGGATCGCCGCCGGTCGGGCGGCGGATCTCGACGAACTCCTCGATCTCGGGATGCGAGACCGGCAGGTAGACCGCCGCGCTGCCGCGCCGGAGGCTGCCCTGCGAGATGGCGAGCGTCAGGGAATCCATCACGCGCACGAAGGGGATCACGCCCGAGGTCTTGCCGTTGAGGCCGACCTTCTCGCCGATCGAGCGCAGGTTGCCCCAGTAGCTGCCGATGCCGCCGCCGCGCGCCGCCAGCCACACGTTCTCGGTCCACAGGCCGAGGATGCCGTCGAGGCTGTCGGTCGCCTCGTTGAGGAAGCAGGAGATCGGCAGGCCGCGGCTGGTGCCGCCGTTGGAGAGAACCGGCGTCGCCGGCATCAGCCACAGGTTCGAGATGTAGTCGTACAGGCGCCGGGCATGGTCGTGGTCGTCGCCGTAGCGCGAGGCGACGCGGGCGAAGAGGTCCTGGAAGCTCTCGCCGGGCAAGAGATAGCGGTCCGACAGCGTCGCCTTGCCGAACTCGGTCAGGCGGTTGTCGCGCGTCCGGTCGATATCCACACGCGGCCCATGCAGGGTCTGTACTGAGTCGAACAACTTCCCCCTCCTGTTCCCGCCTTCCACGCCCTGTGGATAGGCGCCTTCCCCTTTTTTAACAGCCCGGTATACAGCCCCTGTGCACAACATCTTGTGTGTTAATGCGACCACGATACCCATATGTCGAGAAGCTGCCAATACGAACAAAAACAGAACGAAGGTGCATGGTAGCCGATTGTTGCAGGCGTGCAAGGCGCTGGCCGGTGGGTAAACTGGGGCGATGTGCGGACGCTTCCTTCTGACCTCGCCGGTTGACGCCCTGCGCCGGCTGTTCGGCGTCACGGACAGCCCCAATTTCCCGGCGCGCTACAACATCGCGCCGACCCAGGACTCGGCGGTGGTGCGGCTGAACGCAGAAGGCGGGCGCGAGCTGGTGCTGATGCGGTTCGGCCTGGTGCCGTCCTGGGCCAAGGACCTCGCGATCGGGGCGAGCCTGATCAACGCGCGCAGCGACGGGGTGGCGACCAAGCCCTCGTTCCGCGCCGCCTTCCGCAAGCGCCGCTGCCTGGTGCCGGCGGACGGGTTCTACGAATGGAAGCCGGGCGCCCCGACCGGACCCAAGGCCAAGGCGCCGAAGCAGCCCTATCTGATCCGGCGCGCCGACCGCGCCCCCTTCGCCTTCGCCGGCCTGTGGGAGCGCTGGCAGAACGAGGGCCAGACGATCCAGAGCTTCTGCATCGTCACCACCGACGCCAACAAGGCGCTCAGCGCCATCCATCACCGCATGCCGGTCATCGTCGACCCTCGGGACTACGGCCAATGGCTGGACCCGAAGAACGACCGGGCCCAGGCGCTGCTGCTGCCGGCGCCCGACGAGCTCTTGCAGGCGATCCCGGTGTCGACGCGCGTCAACGCGGTGCGCAACGACGACCCGGCCTGCATCGAGCCGCTGGCCGTGCGCGACGAGCAGCCGAAGCCCGCGGTGCCGGCGCAGGGCAGCCTGTTCTAGCGGCCCGCCGCCGCCAAAGCTTGACCCCCGCCGGCGCAGTTCATAGCTTCTCGCCGGCATCGAGGAGAGCGAGACCATGGTCGCACGGGCGGTTCACGCGGTCGGCAGCAAGCCGGACGACCGGCGCATGCGCGAGGACCTCGCGGCGTGCCACCGGCTGATCGCCCGCTTCGGCTGGACCGAGCTGATCTACAACCACGCCACCGCCCGCGTGCCGGGCCGGCCCGACCACATGTTCGTCAAGCCCGATCTTCTGCTCTACGAGCAGGTCAACGCGTCCAACCTGGTCGAGAGCGACCTCGACGGCAACGTCATGGACGGTGGACCGGCGATCAACCGCACCGTGCCGATCATCCACGGCGCGATCTACAAGGCGCGGCCCGACATCCATTGCATCCTGCACACGCACACCCCGGCCGGCATGGCGATCTCGGCGCTCGACTGCGGGCTCCTGCCGCTGAACCAGACGGCGATGCAGTTCCACGACCGCATCGGCTGCCACGACTTCGAGGGCGTCGCGGACAACCCCGAGGAATGCGCGCGCCTGGTGCGCGATCTGGGGCCCCACCGCGCCATGGTCATGCGCAACCACGGCCTGCTGACCGCCGGCGCCACGGTCGGCCAGGCCTTCGTGCGCATGTACTACCTGGAGAAGTCGTGCCAGGCGCAGCTCCTGGCGATCAACGCGACGTCGGGCGGCAACGCGAGGCTGCACCTGCCGCCAGCGGCGGTCTGCGAAGCGACCGCGCGCTGCTGGGACGAGGACGATTTCTCGCGGGAATGGCCGGCCTATATCGCGCAGCTCGAGCGCGACGAACCCGACTATCGCCACTAGGTCCGGTCGCGTTCCCGCCGTTCGGCCATGGGAGCGAAGCGTTCGGCGAACGTGGCCATCGGAACCGGAGCACCGAAGGCATAGCCCTGGAGCTGCGCGACTCCGAGTTCACGCAGGCGACGCCCCGCTTCGCGCGTCTCCACCCCTTCCGCCACGCTGGTCAATTTCAGATTCTGCGCCAGATCGGCCACCGTCTTGATGATCGTCGGCGCCTCGTGCGAGCTGTCCATCTCGGCGACGAAGCCGCGGTCGATCTTGATCTCGGTGAAGGGAAGGCGGTGCAGCGCCACGAGCGAGGAATAGCCCGTGCCGAAATCATCGAGTGACAGGCCGAATCCCTTGAGCCTGAGCCGGGTCAGGATGTCCATCGTCGCCGTCGGATCCGATGTCGCGGCCGACTCGGTGATCTCGAGGACGAGCCGCGACGGCGGCAGCCGCGTTTGGTCGAGGATGGCGGCAATGCGGTCGGGCAGGGTCAGGTCGCCGAGATTCACCGCCGAAAGATTGGCGGACACCTTGATCGGCGGATCGGCGACGCCGAGCACGCCGGCGTTGTCCGCGATCTTGCGGATCGCCCACATGGTGAAGCGATCCATCGCCGGCGGCGACGCCTCCAGGAGCGGGATGAACAGCGACGGCGGCAACAGCCCGCGCGCGGGGTGGCGCCAGCGCGCCAGCGCCTCGGCCTTGTGCAGCGCGAGCGTGCCGCTGTCGAAGACCGGCTGCAGGTGCATCTCGACCTCGTCGCGCGCCATGGCCTCCTCCAGCATCGCGACGGTCAGCGGAGCGGAAGTGCCGTGCATCTCCTCGAGGATGCGCCGCAGCTCCGCCGCGCGCACCGGCTTCTGCACCGTGCCGGCGATCTTGAGGCCGAGCGTGCCGCCGAGCGTCGCGGCCGCGGCCAGCACGCGCGCATCGAAACCGCTGATCAGCAGGATGGGGCCGTCGTAGCCCTCGCCGCGCAACCAGCGCAGGAGCTCGACGCCGTCGGCTTGGCCGAGCTTGAGGTCGAGCGCCACCGCCTGCGGCCGCTCCGACCGGAACCGCTCGCGGAAGGCGTCGGCGCCGGCGGCATGCGCGACCTTCCAGCCGGCGCCGCCGGCCACATTCGCCGCGAACTCCGCGAATTGCGGATCGTCGTCCACGATGAGCAGGTTCACGAGTCTCCCCCCTTCGCGCGACGGTCGAGCGCGGCGCGCATCGCCCGGGCGAGGTTGGCCGCGCGGTACGGCTTCGAGATCACCTGCAGGCCGAGCTGCTCGGCCTTGAGCGACACGGCCTTCGGGCTGGCATAGCCGGAAGTCAGCAGGACTGCGCAATCGAGGGCCCGCTTCCGGATCTCCTGCGCCAGGTCCAGCCCCGACACGGCGCCCGGCATCACGATGTCGCTGAAGACCAGGTCGAACCTCTCGCCGTCGGACAGGAGCGCCAGGGCCGCGTCGCCCGAGGCGCAGCCCACCGTGCGATAGCCGAGGCGCTCGAGCGTATTGATCGCGACCGAGCGCATGTCGTCGCGGTCCTCGACCACCAGCACGCGCTCGCCGCTGCCCTGCGGGATTGCCGCGTCGGCCGGTTCGGCCGCCGCGGCCGCGCCCGAGGAGACCGCCGGAAAATACAGCCGCACCGTCGTGCCCTGGCCGACCTCGCTGTAGATCTTGGCGGTGCCGCCGGACTGGCGCATGAACCCGTAGATCATCGCAAGCCCGAGCCCGGTGCCCTTGCCTTCCTGCTTCGTGGTGAAGAAGGGCTCGAACACCCGCGGCAGCACCTCGGGCGGGATGCCCTGGCCGCTGTCGGTGACCGAGATGGCGACGTAGTCGCCCGGGCTCAGCTCGGGGTACATCGGCGCGTTGTCGCCGTCCACGGTCTGCCGCCTCGCGGCGATCCAGATCCTGCCGCCTTGCGGCATCGCATCGCGCGCGTTGATGGCGAGGTTGAGCAGAGCGTTCTCGAGCTGGTTCTTGTCCGCCTCGATCGTACCCGCGTCGGGATCGATCGCCAGCTCGATGAGCATGTTCTCGCCCAACGTCCGGCGCAGCAACGGCGCGATGCCCTCGATCGCCGGGCGGACGTCGATCGCCGCCGGCGTCAACGCCTGCCGGCGCGAGAAGGCCAGAAGGCGGCGAACCAGCTCGGCCCCGCGTAGCGCGCCCTCGAGCGCCTGTCGCGCGAAGCGCGTCGCCTCGCCGTCGCGCGGCAGGCTTTCCTCCATCAGATCCAGATTGCCTACGATCACGCCGAGCATATTGTTGAAGTCGTGTGCGATGCCGCCGGTTAGGTTGCCGATCGCCTCCATCTTCTGCGCCTGGCGCAGCTGCTGTTCGATGAGCTGCTCGCGCGTCACGTCGTCCAGCGCGAACACGGCGCCCAGGAACGCGCCGTCCTCGGCAAACAGCCCGCCGCCCGAGACGCGCACGGCAATATCGGTGCCATCCTTGCGCCGACGCTTGGTAACGATGTTGTTCAGCTGCCCATGCGTGGAGATCCTGCGGAAATACCCCTCGTGGTCCGGCTCCAGCCCGGGCGGCACCAGGATCTTGTAGGGCCGGCCCTGCACTTCCTCGGCGCCGTAGCCGAAGATGCGGGTAGCCGCCCGGTTCCACAGCACGATGCGGCGTGCGGCGTCCATGCTGACGATCGCGCTGGGCGCGGCGTCGATCGTGGCCTTCAGCATCTCGCTCACCTCGCGCGCGGCGGCCGCGGCGCGCTCGCGTTGCTCGGCCTCCGCGGCGAGGCGGCGGTTCGCGTCCTCGAGTCCCGCCGTCCGTTCGTGTACCGCCAACTCGACGTCGCGCGTGTAGCTCTGCGCCCGCGCCAGGTAGGCGAGCAGCAATCCCGTCATGGCCAGGACCAGGGCGGGCCAGAGCCAGCTCCGGTCCGACATGTTCTGCCGCAGGACGGCTCGCGGAAAATCGAAGACGATGGTCCAGCGGAGTCCTAGCGCGGCGAAGCTGCGCGTCGTGCGATGGCCGCTGTCCGGCGCTGACGTCCCGATGGCCACGCCGGAAGCGCCGGCGGACGCAAAACCGCGCACGACTGGATCGTAGAATGCATGCGCCACGTCGACCGGCGACGGGTTGCGCTCGTCGGTGACCGCAACGCGCAGATGCGCGACCGGCTCGGGCGTGTTCTCCATGGCGGCGGACAGCAGCCGGGCGAACTCGAACGATGCGGCGACGTTGCCGCGCCAGGCGGCGCGCCGGGCGACGGGATCGGCGGGCGTGTCTCGCGAGTCATACACGGGCACGAAGACAGCCAGCAGGGTCGGCACGCTCGGCTGCAGCATCGCGGCTACCGGCCGCGTGGCGACCGGCCGGCCCTCGTCGCGCGCGCGCAGGGCCGCGGCGCGTCGGTTCGGCTCGCTCAGCAGGTCCACGCCGAGAGCCTGGAAGGCCGGCGGTGTGTATGCGTAGGCCATCAGCACGGGCAGGTATTCCTCGCGCGGTTCGGCGGCCGACAGCCCGGCGGTGCGCCGCTCGAGGATGCGGAAGCCGGAGACGCCGCTTTCCCGCAGGCCGTGCTCGAACGCCTCGCGCTCGGCGGCGGGCACAGCCGGCGCCCACATCATCACGCGGATCGGCTCTTTGCCGCGGCGCGCGCCGGAAGCGAAGCGCGCGAAGCGCTCGGGGGAGAGCCGCGGCTCGCTCGCGACATAGACCGCTGCCGCTTCGACCGGGTGCAGGGCGGCCAGGATCTTGTGCTGCAGATCGTAGGCACGCCATTCGGCGCGCAGTTCGAGCGCGGTGCGGGCGCGGTCCCGGTCGGCTTCGACGGAACGCCAGTAGGTCGCCGCGGCGAGAGCGACCCCCGAGCCGGCCACGACCGTCGCCGCCAGCCAGGACTTGACGCGACGCGACGCGACGCGGTCTCCCCTGCTACCGATCGCCCACCTCCCCTCCCCGCCGAAGCGTCACGCAATCATGGTTCTTGGCGACTGTCCGGAGTCCGGCCTGAAGATTCAACTTCATGTCCGAGCATTCGACTCCATGCAGAAACCGCATGCCTCCATTTACGGTAGCGCGATGCTGTATCTGGTACAACGGTCGCGACAGTGGACGAGGGCGGCCGCGGGAAGTCGAGGCTGGCCATGGCGCCGGCGCTCCACTAGCTTCGGCGCTCCAGCAACCGACGCCGGCAAGGCCGGGGAACGCACCAAGAGATGGCCGGACCCACCGCGCCCCCTGATCGCGCATCGGGCGCGCAGTACCGCGACAGGAGCGAGGCGCTGCACCGCGACACCACGGTGCACCAGCGCAACTACGACAACCTCGTGATGTTCAGCGCATGCGGCTACAACAGCCTCATCCGCGACGACTTCTACCGACTGTTCGACTTCGCGCCCGACGGCGGCGAGCGGCGCGGCAGCCTGCTGGACGCCGGCTGCGGCTCGGGCGTCGACCTGATCAACCTGGGCCGGCTCGCGCCCGGCATGGCGCTCTACGGCGTCGACGTCTCCTCGGTGCTGCTGGGCCAGGCGCTGCAGCGCCCGTCGCCGCGGCCCTTGAGCGTGCACCAGGCGGCGCTCGAGGCGATCCCCTTCGCCGACGCGAGCTTCGACGCGATCGCCTCGCACGAGGTGGTCGAGCACGTCGAGGACCCGGCCGTCGTGCTCGCGGAGCTCTTCCGCGTGCTCAAGCCCGGCGGCGTCGCCGTGATCGCGACGCCGAACGGCGCCAGCCTGTGGTCCGAGCACCTGCGCCAGCGCCTCGCGCGCCTGATGGGCCGGCGCGGCGCGCCGGTCGGCGCCGACCACACGCGGACGCCCGGCTTCTGGCGGCGCGAGTTCGCGCGCGCCGGCTTCGTCGTCGAGCGGCAGGTCTTCGACGCCGCCGCCATCGAGTTCCAGACCTATGTCGCGCCGGCGGCGTGGATGCCCTGGCTCGGCCGCTGCCTCGAGCCGCTGCGCGCGGTGCCGGGCCTCGGCCTCCTGGTATGCGACCGGGTGAAGTTCCGTCTGCTGAAGCCCGGCATGGCGGTTCCCGCCGCCGCCGCGCCGGTCGCGTGCTGCACCGTGTGCCGCGCGCCGGTCACCTTCACCGACGAGGGCGCGCATTGCGGCAACGGCCATCGCTTCATCCGCACGTCAGCCGGGCCGGTCGACTTCACCGAGCCGGTCGGCGCCGCGCCCGCCGGCGGAGCGGCGGCGCCGACGCCCGCCGCGCCGCAGCCGGGATGGGCGTTCCAGCTCGAGCGCTGGCTGCGCCGCGCCGCGATCCTCGCCTATGCCGCCTGGCTGCTGCCGTTGCTGCCGTTGGGATTGCTCGCCGGCCTCCGGCACCAGCCGTTCGACCACGTCGCCAAGGACGCGTGGAATCCGTGACCGCGCCGCGGGACATCCTGGCCGGGCTCTGGCGGTCCCTGGATCTCCCCGCCGCCGCGCTCGACCGCGTCGCGCTGGCCGGAAGCGAGCCGGTGCTGCCCTCGAGCTTCCGCGTCGACGCCGCGGCGCAAGCGACGATCGCGGCGGTCGCGGCCGCGGCGGCGCTGGCCTGGCGCCGGCGCGACGGCGCCGCGCAGGACATCGCCGTCGGCCTGCGCGCCGCCGCCGCCGAGTTCCTGAGCGAGCGCCTCGTGCGCGTCGACGGCGCGGCCCCGCGCGATTTGTGGGACAGGATCGCCGGCGCCTATCGCTGCGGCGACGGGCGCTGGGTCAGGCTGCACACGAACTTCGCGCACCACCGCGACGGCGTGCTGCGCCTGCTTGGATGCGCCAACGACCGCGATGCGGTCGCCAAGGCGCTCGCATCGCGGCAGGCCGAGGCGTTCGAGACCGCCGCGACCGAGGCCGGCATGGTCGTCGCCATGATGCGCCGCTTCGCCGAGTGGGACGCGCATGCCCACGCCGCCGCGATCGCGGCAGCGCCCCTGGTCGCGGTCCGGCGCATCGGCCCGGCGCCGCCGGAGACGCTGCCGCCGGCCGCCCGTCCGCTCGGCGGCCTGCGCGTGCTCGACCTGACCCGCATCATCGCCGGGCCCGTGTGCGGCCGCGCGCTGGCGGCGCACGGCGCCGACGTGCTGCGCGCGATCGGCCCGGACGTGCCGACCATCGCGGCGCTCGACATCGACAGCGGCCGCGGCAAGCTGTCGGCCATGGTCGATCTCGGCAGCGACGCGGGCCGGGAAGCGATGCGCGGCTTGATGCGCGCGGCCGATGTCGTCGTGCAGTCCTACCGGCCCGGGGCGCTGCAAGCGCGCGGCTTCGGGTCCGACGCGGTCGCGGCGCTGAGGCCCGGCATCGTCTACGCGTCGCTCTCGGCCTATGGCGCCGACGGTCCTTGGGGCGGCAAGCGCGGCTTCGACAGCTTGGTGCAGACCGCGATGGGCTTCAACCACGCCGAAGGCGAGGCCGCCGGCGTCGACGGGCCGAAGCCGCTGCCCTGCCAGGCGCTCGACCACGCCTCGGGCTACCTGCTGGCGCTCGGCGTGCTCGCTTCCCTCGACCGGCGCGCCGCCGAGGGCGGCAGCTGGCGCGTCGACGTGTCGCTCGCGCGCACCGCGCACTGGCTGCGCGGCCTCGGCCGGCTGGAGCGCGGCCTCGAGGCGCCCGCTCCGCAAGCAGGCGATCCGGCGGATGCGCTGGAGGTCGGGCCGTCCACCTATGGGCTTCTCGGCGCCGTGCCGCACGCGGCGCGCCTGTCGGCGACGCCGGCGCGCTGGGAGCGCCCGTCCGCGCCGTTCGGCACGCATCCGCCGGCCTGGCCGGCGCGCGCCGGGGCGTGGGCATGCTGAGGCGCCGGCGCAGGCGGCTTCCGGCCGCGCTCGTCTTTGGCGCGTTCCTCGTGCTGCCGGCCGGCCTGGCCGCCTTTGCCTGTCTGCGCGTGCTCTACGGCACGCCGCCGCCCGCGCCGGTCGACCGCCTGGCGTTGTCCGTGCTGGCCGGTCTCGCGGTCGCGCTGGCGCTGGCGCAGCTCTGGCCGCGCCGGCTCGCGGTCGCGACCGCCTGCGTGCTGCCGGCGCTCGGCGCCGCCTATCTCTACGAGGCCGCGCTGACCTGGCGGTCGGACGCGGCGGGGCAATGGCGCTTCACGCGCGAGCTGCGCCGGCTGGTCGCGAGCGTGCCCAACCCGGCGATCCAGTACTCGCCGACCAACTTCGTGTGGAACGGCGCGTCGCTCGACCTGCCCGGCGGCGGCAAGGTGCTGCCGCTGAGCGAGGTCGCCAACGCGCGCACGCTGATGTGCCAGGAGGGCGACCGGCCCTACGCGATCTACGATTCCGATTCCTGGGGCTTCAACAACCCGGACTCAGCCTGGCGGGACACGCGCATCGCGCTGCTGGGCGACTCCTTCACCTACGGCGCCTGCCTCGACCAGCGCGACCACTTCGTGGCGAAGCTGCGCCGGCGCGTACCGGGCACGGTCAACCTCGCGCATGGCGGCAACGGGCCGCTGCTCGAGCTGGCGATCCTGCGCGAATACGCCGCGCCGCTGAAGCCCGGCTACGTGTTCTGGTTCTACGACGAGAACAACGACGTCTACTCGATCGCCCCCGGCCAGCCGCCGGACCTGGACTACGAGATCAAGCACCCGATCCTCGCGCGCTATCTCGACGACCCCGGCTTCACGCAGAACCTGCGCGCGCATCAGGCCGCGATCAACGCGCGGCTGAAACGGCAATCGGACGACTGGATCGCCCATCGCCTGAAGGACGACACGGTGGCGAACCGCGTGCTCGTGTTCCTGACGGCACCGCGCATCCGCGCGCTGCTGCCGAAGGGCCTGGCGGCTTCGCTCGCACCCTGGCCGGCGCCGGCCCTCGCCGCCGAGACGCCGCCGGGCGACCTGACCCGGGTCTTCCGCCGTGTCCTGGCGCAGGCGGCGGCGGAGACGCGCGCCTTCGGCGGCCGCTTCGTGTTCCTGTCGATTCCCGCCTGGACGCGGCTCTGCCTCGGCCGCGACTACCCCGGGCGCGACGCCGTCCTGGCCGCCGGCGAGGCCGAGGCCGACGTCGTCATCGACTTCCAGCCCGACTTCCTTGCGGCGGCCAGGGAAGTCGGCGCGAAGCACCTGCTCGGCATGACCGTCTGCGGCGGCCATTTCAGCGAGCGCGGCTACGACCTGATCGCCCGGCGGATCGACGAGTTCCTCGACATCGAGGAAGGCAAGCGCGCCCTGCCGCTTCCAGGCTGGACGCGCCGGGAGAACGGCAAGCTGGTCTACGACGGCCGGCGGTAGCGACGCCTATTTCGGCTGCGGCACGATGCGCAGATAGGGTTTCGGCGCCTTCCAGCCCTGCGGGTATTTCTGCTTGGCCTGCTCGTCGGTGACCGAGCCGGCGATGATCACGTCCTCGCCCGGCTTCCAGTTGACCGGCGTGGCGACCTGGTGCCTGGCCGTGAGCTGGATCGAATCGAGCAGCCTTAGGACCTCGTCGAAGTTGCGCCCGCTGGTCATCGGGTAGGTCAGCATCGCCTTGATTTTCTTGTCCGGCCCGATGATGAAGACCGAGCGCACCGTGGCGTTGTCGGCGGGCGTGCGTCCCTCCGACGTCGCGCCCGCGGCCTCCGGCAGCATGTCGTAGAGCTTGGCCACCTTGAGCTCGGGATCGCCGATCATCGGGTACTTGACCGCCGCCCCTTGCGTCTCCTCGATGTCCTTGGCCCATTTCGCGTGGTTGGTCACCGGGTCGACGCTCAGGCCCAGGATCTTGGTGTTGCGCTTCTCGAACTCGGGCTGCAGCCGCGCCATGTAGCCGAGCTCGGTGGTGCAGACCGGCGTGAAGTCCTTGGGATGCGAGAACAGGATCGCCCAGCCGTTGCCGATCCACTGGTGGAAGTCGATCTTCCCCTGCGTGGTCTCGGCGGTGAAGTCGGGCGCCTCGGAATTGATGCGCAGCGACATGGGAACCTCCCTGCAATGGAGCTTCGGCCGCGCCGAGCGCATCGGCGCGAACGATGCGCGTCTCGCCGAAAGTCTAGATCACCGCCGCGAGGTCGGGAAGCGCTTGTCCTGCATCCATGCGGGTAAGGAGATGTCCGGGACCGGCAGGCGTCATGATCGAACGCACCATCGAGTGGAACCTCGTCTCGTCGTCGACGGAGCGAATCGCGCCGGCCGCATGAAGCTGCCGGCCGGCGACGACCTGGGCCACGTCACGACCGACACGCCGCAGCGCCCGCGTCGGAGTCGCGGCTGCGGCCGCGCGGCGCGAAGGTTCCGACTTGCGACTTGTTCGAATCGCCGCATCGTCACGGATGGCGACCAGCG
>JAKLKW010000058.1 GCA_023150455.1 Alphaproteobacteria bacterium
GTAGCTGCCGCGCGCGGCGCCGACCGAGGTCTCGGCCTGCTTCGACGCGCCGGGCACGAAGGCCCCGAGGCGCTCGTCGTAGACCGGCCTGGCGCCGGACTGGCTGTGCAGGTGGACCGAGGGCTGCCAGCCGCCGGAGACGCAGACCAGGTCGCAGTCCAGGCGGTGCACGCCGTTGCCGACGGCGCGGCCCTCGTCGTCGACGCGCACGACCTCGACGCCGTCGACGCCGAGCATGCCGGTGGCGGCGGCGACGGCATGGCCGGCCAGCACGTCGATGCCGCGCGCGCGGGCCGCGCGCACCAGCGGCCCGTCGGCGATCGGCCGGTGGTCGACCACGGCGGCGATCTCGACGCCGGCCATCGCCAGGTCGAGCGCGGTGCGATAGGCGTCGTCGCTGCCGGTCGCGACCACGGCGCGGCGGCCGGGCCTGACGGCGTACTGGTTGACATAGGCGCGCGCGGCGGCGGCCAGCATCACGCCGGGCCGGTCGTTGCCGGCGAACACCAGCGGCTGCTCGATGGCGCCGGTCGCCAGCACGACGCGCCGGGCGCGGATGTTCCACAGGCGCTGGCGCGGCAGGAAGTCGCCGGGCACGGCGACATGGTCCTGCACGCGCTCGACCGCGGCGAGGCCGTTGTGGTCGTAGTAGCCGAACACGGTCGTGCGCGGCAGCAGCGTGACGTTCGCGTTGCCTGACAGCGCGGCGACGGTCTCCGCGACCCAGTCCGTTCCCGGCTTGGCGGCGATCGTGCGGCGCTCGCGCCGCAGCGTGCCGCCGAAGGCGGCGCGCTCGTCCGCCAGCACCACGCGCGCGCCGGTGTCCGCCGCAGCAAGGGCCGCGGCCAAGCCGGCCGGGCCGCCGCCGACCACCAGCACGTCGCACCATGAGGCTCGCTTCTCGTAGCGGTCGGGATCGGCTTCGGTCGCGGCGACGCCGAGGCCCGCGGCGCGGCGGATGTGCTTCTCGTACAGCATCCAGGCGCCGCGGCCCGGGCCCATGAAGGTCTTGTAGTAGAAGCCGGCGGGAATGAACGGCGAGACGAGGTCGTTGACCGCGCTGACATCGAACTTGAGCGACGGCCAGCGGTTCTGGCTCTCGGCCACGAGCCCGTCGTAAAGCTCGACCATGGTCGCGCGCGTGTTCGGCTCGGCGCGCCCGCCCTGGCGCAGCCGCACCAGCGCGTTCGGCTCCTCCGGCCCGGCGCTGTAGACGCCGCGCGGGCGGTGGTACTTGAAGCTGCGCCCGACCAGGCGCACGCCGCCGGCGATCAGCGCCGAGGCGAGCGTGTCGCCGGCGAAGCCGCCATAGGCGCGCCCGTCGAAGGTGAAGGCGAGCGGCCGGGCGCGATCGATGTCGCCGCCGGCAGGGAGGCGCGCGGCGGTCATATGCCTTTCACCGGGCGCACGTCGCTGATGGCGTGCGTCAGCGTGTCGCGCGTCACCACCAGGAACTCGCGGCAGCCGGCGCTGTGCTGCCACAGCTCTTTGTGCGGCCCTTTCGGGTTGTCGCGCAGGTAGACGTAGTCGTGCCACGCCTTGAGGTCGGCGTCTTCGGCCGGACGCTTCAAGGTCGCGTCGCCGCCGTAATAGAACTCGGACAGGTCGCGCTCGCCGCACCAGGGACAGCGGATCAGCACGGGTGTTTTTCCATTTCCGGTCCCCCCTCCCGCGGGGGGAAGGGGGGACTCAAGAGCGAGTCGATAGACATTCGGCCCTCAGTGCACATTCGGTGTCGGCCCCCCGCCCCTCTCGTCGATGGCGAGGCCGCGTTCGAAGCGGTCGAGCGTGAACGCGGCGTTGAGCGCATGCGGCCGGTCGTGCGCGATCGTGTGCGCGAACACCCAGCCCGAGCCGGGCGTGGCCTTGAAGCCGCCATAGCACCAGCCGCCGTTGATGTAGAAGTTGTCGAGCGGCGTCTTGCCGATGATCGGGCTGCCGTCCATCGACATGTCCATCACGCCGCCCCAGTGCCTGAGGATGCGCAGGCGCGACAGGCAGGGGAAGACCTGCATGCCGGCCGCCAGGCAATGCTCGATCAGCGGCATGTTGCCCTTCTGGGCGTAGGAATTGTAGCCGTCGATGTCGCCGCCCAGCACCAGCCCGCCCTTGTCGGACTGGCTGATGTAGAAATGCCCGGCGCCGTAGGTGACGACGGTGTCGATCAGCGGCTTCAGGCCCTCGGTCACGAAGGCCTGCAGCACGTGGCTCTCGATCGGCAGCCTGAGGCCCGCCATGGCGGCGACGTGGCCCGAGTTGCCGGCGACCGCCATGCCGAGCCGGCCGCAGCCGATGAAGCCGCGCTCGGTCTCGACGCCCAGCACGCGGTTGGCCTGGCGGCGGATGCCCGTCACCTCGCAGTTCTGGATCAGGTCGACGCCGAGCGCCGAGGCGGCGCGCGCGAAGCCCCAGGCGACCGCGTCGTGGCGCGCCGTGCCGCCGCGCGGCTGCAAGAGCCCGCCATGGATCGGGAAGCGCGCGTGGCCGGAGAAGTCGAGATGCGGCACCATGCGCTCGACGTCCTCGGCCGTCAGCAGCTCGGCGTCGATGCCGTTCAGCCGCATCGCGTTGCCGCGCCTGGCCGCCGCGTCCATCTGCGCGTCGGAATGCGCCAGGTTCAGCACGCCGCGCTGGCTGAACATGACGTTGTAGTTCAGCTCCTGGCTCAAGCCTTCCCACAGCTTCAGCGAGTGCTCGTAGAAATGCGCGTTCGGCTCGATCAGGTAGTTCGAGCGCACGATGGTCGTGTTGCGCCCGGTATTGCCGCCGCCGAGCCAGCCCTTTTCGACCACAGCCACGTTCCTGATGCCGTGCAGCCGGGCGAGGTAGTAGGCCGAGGCCAGCCCGTGCCCGCCGCCGCCGATGATGACGACGTCGTAGTGCTTTTTCGGCTCGGGGTCGCGCCAGGCGCGCGCCCAGCCGCGGTGGCCGCGCAGCGAATGGCGGAGCAGCGATGCGACGGAATAGCGGCTCAAGCGGGCCTCGGGACAGAGACGGCCGCAGTCTAATCATCCCGGGCGGCGTGAAAAGCCCGAAATGCGACATGGATTTGCCCGGGGCGACACCCGGAAGGCGCCCTTCGACCCTTCGACACGCTCAGGGGATGCAGGCTCGGTGTCCAGGCGCGGCTCAGAGCTTGAAGATCCGCCGCGCGTTGCCGCCGCGCACGGCGTCGCGCTGGTCCGGGGGCAGGTCGTCCACCCGCTTCAGGCAGCCCACCATGTCGCCGATGTTGTGCGGGTAGTCCGAGCCGTACATCACCTTGTCGGCGCCGCCGACCTCGATCGCCAGCTTCAGCGCCTCGGGCCGGTAGGTCACGGCGTCGTACCAGATGCGCCTGAGATAGTCGCTCGGCCGGGTCCGGGTCTTGGTACGGCAGGCGTTCATGTTGTCGAAGCACTGGTCGAGGCGGCCGACCAGGAACGGCAGCGTGCCGCCGGCATGCGACGCGATCAGCTTCAGGTTGGGATAGAGGTCGAGGAACCCGTCGAAGAACATGCGCGCGAAGCACAGGCTGGTATCGAACATGAAGCCGATCGAGGCGATCAGGTTGTACTGGCGCATGTCCATGACCGGCGTGCCGGCCGGCGCGGTCGGATGCACCAGCACCGGCAGCGCGCGCTGGTCGATCGCCTTCCAGACGGGGCCGAACAGCGGGTCGGTCAGCGACTTGTTGCCGACATTCGCCAGCACCATCACGCCGACCGCGCCGCGGTCCGAGGCGCGCGCCAGCTCCCTGACCGCGAGGTCGGGGTATTCCCAGGGCAGCGAGCAGAGAAAGCGGATGCGCGACGGGTAGACCTTCTGCGCCTCGGCCATCGAATCGTTGACGATCTGGGCGGCCCTCAGGCTGATGTCCGGGCCGCCGAAATAGACGTTGGGACAGGTCAGCGACACGATCGCCAGGTCGACCTTGGCCTCGTCCATGCGCTTGATGCGGTACTCGTAGTCGAAATGGCCGGCCATCGGCGTCATGAACGGCGCGCCGTCCATCATGATGCCCTCGGGCGCGTCCAGGCTCTTGCGCAGCTCGAAGCGCGGCTTGCCGTGCTGGCGCAGCAGTTCGAGCCAGTCGCGATTGAGCATGTGGGTATGGACGTCGATCGAGGGCGTCATGGTGCTTCCTGATTGTCTATGACCGGTAGGAATCGTCGCGGCGGTCGAGCATCCTGAGCAGCGCCGGCCAGTCGCGCGTGATCGCAGGGCGGTTCGGCCGCTCGAACAGGCGCGCGGTCTTCTCGCAGGCCTCGGGCGACGGCATGTTGAGCCGGCCGCCGCCGGCCAGCGCGTCGATCTGCGCCTCGCAGGCCCGTTCCAGATAGTAGATCTGGTCGGTCCAGCCGTAATGGGCTACCAGTCGATAGCATGCCGCGAGGTCGACGCGCGTCTGCCATTCCGCGGACGCCGCGCGCGGGCCCGGGCGGCGGCGCGGCAATTGGCGGATGTTCGTGCGTGGGGCGGCTTTGCGCAATGCCATGGCGCGGTTTTCCTCCCCGGTGCCGGTTCACGGTACTCTTGATCGGGCGTCGGCATTGGTGCAGGGTAGGAAAATGATCGTTTTAAATGAAACGATTGTCAAGGCGAACGGCGCGCGCAGGCGCCGCGCGCGCGCGGCCGGACGCGCGAACGGCCAAGGCGGGGCGCCGCTCGAGCTCGAGCGCTTCCTGCTCTACAACCTCTCGCTGCTGGCGGCCAAGGTCGCCGGCCGCCTTTCCGTCGAATACCAGCATTCCGTCGGCCTGCAGCTGCCCGAGGCGCGGGTGATGACGGTGCTGGGCTGCTACGGCCCGGTGTCGTCCAACGCGGTCGTGCATCACACCAGCATGGACAAGGCCACCGTCAGCCGCGCGATCGTGCGGCTGATCCACCAGGGCCTGGTGACGCGCACGCCCGACCCGCGCGACCGGCGCCTGCTGGTGCTGGCGTTCACGCCCAAGGGCAGGCGCGCCTATCGCAAGCTGACCGAGACCGCGCGCGCCTGGCAGCAATGGCTCGTCGACGGTTTCTCGACGGCCGAGCACGAGCGGCTGAACCGCATGCTGGTGCGGCTGCTCGACCGGGTCAGGGGCGGCAACGGGCGTCAGGCCGCGTCGCGCCGCACGGAAAGGCGCCGTTCCAGCCGGGCGCCGTAGCGCGACATGCCGAAGCAGAAGATCCGGAAGGCGATGCCGGCCGACCATTGCTGCCGGCTCTTGCTGCCGCAAGGAGCAGCACGGCGGCCGACCCCGTTTCCAGAGGCAAGCCGGAATTCATTGAGAATGAAACGATCTCGGCGGCGGCCTCAAGGATCGGCGGCGCGCAGGGCGCGGTCGCGCGCCTTCAGCAGCGCGTAGATCGTGTCGACTACCGGCGTCGCGACGCCGGCGCGCTCGCCCAGCTCGACGACGGTGCCGACGATCGCCTCGACTTCCATCGGGCGGCCGCGCTCGACGTCCTGCAGCATCGACGGCTTGTACTTGCCGAGCTTGCGCGCCACCTCCAGCCGCTGCTCCACCGTGACGGCGAACCGGATGCCGTAGGATCCGGCGACTTCCATGGTCTCGCGCACGACCCGGGCGGCAAGATCGACCAGGGGCTTCTGCGCGAACATGTCGGCGAGATCGGCCACGACCAGCGCGGACATCGGGTTGAAGGCGATGTTGCCGAGCAGCTTGGTCCAGATCGCATCGCGGATCTTCGGCGTCACGTCGGTCTTCAGGCCGGCGTCGCTCATGGCGCGCGACACCGCCGTCACGCGCGCCGACTGGCTGCCGTCCGGCTCGCCCAGGATGAACGCCGCCGTGGCCGAGGTCTGCTCGGCGACGCCCGGCTCGGGCACGTGCACCGCGACCTGCACGACGCCGCCGAGGACGCGCGCCGGATCGACCGCCGCCAGCAGCCTGCCGTCCGGGTCGAGGCAGCGCACCGGCGCGCCGTCGAGCTTCCCGCCCTCCTTGTGGAAGTACCACCACGGGATGCCGTTGATCGCCGGCACCAGCACCGTCCGGTCGGCGAAGAGCGGCCCGATCCGCGGCAGCATGGCCGCGATGTCGTGCGCCTTGAGCGTGATGAAGACGATGTCCTGCGGCCCGAACGCGGCGGGATCGTCCGCCGCGCGGCAGCGCACCGTGAAATGGCCGCCGTCCTTGCGCACGGTCAGCCCGTTCGCGCCGATGGCGGCGAGCTGCGCGCCGCGCGCGACGACCGACACGTCGTGGCCGCCGCGCGCCAGATGGCCCGCGAGGAACCCGCCGACCGCCCCGGCGCCGACGATGCAGATCTTCATGATCACTTATTACATCGCGGCCGAAGACCTGTCTCGCCGTCCGGTCCTTGGACGGCTTCATGCCGGTTTCCGCCGCTTCAGTGCCGGTTCGGGAACGGCCCGGTGCCGCTTTCGTCCAGCAGGCGGCCCTGGATGAACCGATCGAGCGCGAAGGGGCGGATCAGCTCGGGCTCGCGGCCGCCGGCGATGGTCTCGGCGAGGGTCCAGCCCGAGGCCGGCGTCGCCTTGAACCCGCCGTAGCACCAGCCGCCGGTCGCATAGAGATTGTCGAACCCGATGCGCCCCATGATCGGGCTGCCGTCCATGGTCATGTCGGCGAGCCCGCCCCAGGCCCTGAGGATGCGCAGGCGCGCGAGGCTGGGGAAGACCTGCATGGCGGCGGTCAGGCAATGCTCGACCAGCGGCAGGTTGCCGGCCTGGGCGTAGGAGTTGTAGCCGTCGAGGTCGCCGCCCAGCACCAGCCCGCCCTTGTCGGACTGGCAGATGTACATGTGCGAGCCGCCATAGGTGACGACCGGCTCGAGCATCGGCTTGACCGGCTCGGTGACGAAGGCCTGCAGCACGTGGCTCTCGATCGGCAGGCGGATGCCGGCCAGCGCGGCGAGCCGCCCGCTGTTGCCGGCGACGGCGAAGGCAAGCGCGCCGCAGTCGATGCGCCCGAGCGTCGTGTCGACGCCGACGACGCGCTGGCCTTCGCGCCGGATCGCCGTCACCTCGCAGCTCTCCACGATGTCGACGCCCAGCTCCGAGGCCGCGCGCGCGAAGCCCCAGGCGACCGCGTCGTGGCGCACGATGCCGGCGCGGCGCTGGATCAGGCCGCCCATCACCGGGTAGCGCTGGCCGGAAGACAGATCGAGCAGCGGCAGCTCGCGCCGGAGCTCGTCGAGCGTCAGCAATTCGGAATCGATGCCCGACAGCCGCATCGCGTTGCCGCGCTCGGCCGCCGCATCCATCTGGTGGTCGTCGTGGCACAGGTTCAAGACGCCGCGCCGGCCGAACATGACGTTGAAGTTGAGCTCCCGCGCCAGGCCTTCCCACAGCCGGAGCGAGAACTCGTAGAAGCGCGCGTTGTCGCCCAGCAGGTAGTTCGAGCGCACGGTCATCGTGTTGCGCCCGGTGTTGCCGCCGCCGAGCCAGCCCTTCTCCAGCACCGCGACGTCGCGTATGCCGTGGTTCCTGGCCAGGTACCAGGCGGTCGCGAGCCCGTGCCCGCCGCCGCCGACGATCACGACGTCGTAGCGGCGCTTCGGCGCAGCGGCGCGCCAGTGGCGCCGCCAGCGCTCGTGCCCGCCGAAGCCGTGGCGCACCAGGCCAAAGACCGAGAACCGTTCCAGCGCCGTTCCCCCGCCGCGCGAAGCGGGGCATAGTCCGGGCGTTCGGCCCGAGGGTCAAGGAGGCTGTGAGAATGGATCGGATTGCGGCAGCAGCGCCAATCATCCTTCGAGACGCTCGCTGCGCTCGCTCCTCAGGGTGACGCGGATGGTTGGCGCAAGCAAATCGCGTCATCCTGAGGAGGGCCGAAGGTCCGTCGCGAAGGATGAAGGACTCGAAGTCGCCGCAGGATCCCGACCCGCCTGCCCGCGCTGCCTGAAGCCGCAGGCGCTGTGCGTCTGCGCGGCGCTCGCGGAGCATCGCGGCGGCGTCAAGGTGCTGGTGCTGCGCCATCCGCAGGAGAAGGACCGCGTGCTCGGTACGGCGCGGATGATCGAGCTGCAGGTGCCCGGCAGCCGCATCGTCACCGGCCTGTCCTGGCGCAACCTCAAGGCCGCGCTCGGCCGCGACGCCAACCCGCATGAATGGGGCGTGCTCTACCAGGGCCCGAAGACCGACCGGCCGCAGCGTGGCGCTACCCCCGTCGTCGCCGTCGACCGCAAGGGCAAGCCCGACGAGCATCAGGAGGCGGCGCTGGAGGCGCTCAAGGGCGTCATCGTGATCGACGGCACCTGGAGCCAGGCCAAGACGCTGTGGTGGCGCAACCCGTGGCTGCTGAAGTGCCGCCGCCTGGTGCTGGCGCCGTCGCGTCCCTCGGCCTACGGCAGGCTCAGGCGCGAGCCGCGCCGCGACAGCCTGTCGACGCTGGAGGCGGCGGCGCTGGCGCTGTCGGCGCTGGAGAACGATCCCGCGCTCTACGACCGGCTCACCGCGCCGCTGCGGCTGCTGGTGGAGAAGGCGGAGGCGAGCGGCGCCGACGGCTAGGACGGCCTCCGCGCCAAGGCCAGCGAGATCCCGAGGCCGCACAGGACGGCGGCCGAGCCCTCGGCGCGCCCGCCGGCGAGCGTGCGCGCGGCGACGTAGAAGATGCCGGGGCCGGGCGTCAGCGCGATGACCAGCGCGGCCAGGAGGAAGAGCGCGAAGCCGAGGGGATCCGGCAGCGTCATGCGCCTATTCCGTCACCAGCGGGCCCTTGCGCTCCTGCGTGTGCTTGGGCAGGCGGTCGTCGATCTTGAGCCAGCGGACGCGCGAGTCCGTCCACAGATGATCGGCGGGCCCGAGGTCGTCCGGCTCGTCGAAGCAGCCGACCGTCAGGTCGATCAGCCCCGGCTCGGCGAGCGCGCGCCAGACCAGCGCCGAGCCGCACTCGCCGCAGAAGGCGCGCTCGGCGCGGTCGGACGAGCGGCGCCATTTCGGCGTGCCGGTCCAGCGGACCGCATCGTCCGGATAGGTCGCCCAGGCGACGACCGGCGCGCCGCCCGCCTTGCGGCACATCTCGCAGTGGCAGAGATTGACGTGCTTGGGCTGCCCGCGCGCCGCGAAGCGCACCGCGCCGCACAGGCAGCCGCCATTCCTGATCGCTCCCGACATCCGGTCTCCTTGGTCGTCTACTGCCGCCAGAACGGCTTCCCGGCCTCGGCATGGATGTCCGCGCGGGTCAGCCCGACGTCGTTGAGCTGGGCGTCGGTCATGCCGAAGAGCGCCCGGCGCGACCGGTAGCGGTCCATCCAGTCGAACAGCGTATCGAAGAAGCGCACGGCGAGCGACCCCGGCCGGCGGGAGGGCGTCCGCGCGACCGGCACGGGTGCGGGGCCCAGGGAGAGCAGGGGGTGCAGCATGTCGGCCTCCAATTTTCCTCATCCGAGCCGCCGGGCCAGCGTCGCGCCGGTGGCCTTCATGGCGACCATTTAGGATCAGCGACGCCCTTGCGGCAAACGATCGCTCCGCATAGAGTCGATGAGAAAATCTCAGCTATTCGCGGGACGCCATGGCCAAGCTGCCGCCGCTCAACGCGTTGCGCGCCTTCGAATCCGCCGGAAGGCATCTGAGCTTCACCAAGGCCGGCGACGAGCTGGCGGTGACGCCGACCGCGATCAGCCACCAGATCCGTCTGCTCGAGGACACGCTGGGCGTGAAGCTGTTCCGCCGCCTGCCGCGCCAGCTGCTGCTGACCGATGCCGGCCAGGTGCTGCTGGCCGATGCCAAGGACGCCTTCGCGCGCCTGGCGGTCGCGGTCGAGCGCGTGACGGCGGGCGGGCACAGCGGGCCGCTCACCGTCAGCTCGACGCAGACCTTCGCCTGGAGCTGGCTGGTGCCGCGGCTCTACCGCTTCCAGGCGAAGTACCCCGAGATCGACCTCAGGCTCGAGGCCTCGCAGCGCGCGGTCGACTTCCACCGCGAGGGCGTCGACGCGGCGATCCGCTACGGCCGCGGCGGCTGGGAAGGCATCTACGCCGTCCGGCTGTTCAGCGAGGTGCTGACGCCGCTCCTGAGCCGCGAGCTGCTGGAGAAGGGGCCGCCGGTCAACGAGCCGCGCGACATCCTCAAATACCCGCTGCTGCGCGACAGCCCCTTCATCACCGAGGACTGGAAGTCCTGGTTCGCCGCGGCCGGCGTCACCGAGTTCGAGCACCGCTCGGGCGGCGCGTTCGACTCGAGCCAGATGGCGGTGCAGGCGGCCCTGAGCGGCGCCGGCGTGGCGCTGGTGATGCCGGACTTCTTCAAGGACGAGATCAAGTCAGGCCGGCTGGTGCGGCCCTTCACGCTCGAGATCGACTCGGGCAAGTCGCACTATTTCGTCTGCCCCGAGCCCAACGCGCAGCAGCCCAAGATCACCGCCTTCCGCGACTGGCTGGTCGAGGAGCTGTGCCGCGACCCGCTGCGCGACTGCCGCCCGACGGTGCCGGAGGAGGGGAAGGAGGAGAAGTCGGCCCGGTCGGCGCGTCGACGCTGATGCGCTGAACTCTGCCCGATCGGCCTAGGGCCGGCGGCGTGAAAATCGGCTAAGGCGCACGCAACCAGTTCTCGAGACGAAGCCCTTCGATCCGGGCGAATTCGCGTTCGTTGTCGCTGACGATGGTGTAGGCGTGCGTCAGCGCCTGGGCGGCGATCAGCAGATCGTTGCCGCCGATCGGCCTACCGTCTGCTTCGAGTTGCCAACGCAGCCTGCCGTACGTGACGTCGTCCGGCGTCTCGAACGGAAGCACCTCGATCGCGGCGAGGACCGCTTCGAGTTGGGAAGCGAGCCGGGGCGAGGCTCGCTTCGTCGCACCGTAACGGAGTTCCGCGGCGACGATGACGCTGGTGCAGACATTCGCCTCGCCTACCTGGCGAATTCGGCTCGTGACGCGGCCCTGCGGGTTGCGCACGAGGTCGGAGACGATGTTGGTGTCGAGCAGATAGCGCATCAGAGCTCGACGGTGTCGACCGGCAGCTCGTCGATCGGGGGAAACTCGTCTTCGATCGCCGGAAGGGTCGCCAGGAGCGCCAACAGCGATTTCGGCGCAGCGGGCTCGATGATCAGGCGGTCGCCTTCCTTGCGCATGACCGCATCCTCGCCCGGCAGCTCGAATTCGCGGGGAATGCGGACGGCCTGATTGCGGCCGTTCTTGAACAGCTTCACGTGCCTTTCCTGCATGGGATCAACTCACCACTGGCATATGCCGCAGCATATGCCAATCTGGCGGCCGCGTCTACGCCGCCAGGTCCGGGTGGCCATCTGCTGCACGAAAGTGAGAAGCGAGCGGGGTATATGGAGACGGCCGGCGGCTGTGGAGAACGCGCGGTTCAGTGGCGCGGGCTAGCCCAGCCTCGCCGTCACCGATCCGAGCCCGGTGATGTTGATCTCCACCGTCTCGCCCGGGTTGGCCCAGTAGGGCAGGGGCAGGCTGCCGGTCATGACGAGCTGGCCGGCCTCGATGCGCTCGCCGCGCGATGCCAGCAGGTTGGCGAGCCAGGCGAGCGACTCGAAGGGGTGGCCGAGCACGTCGGCGCCCTTGCCCTCGAGCTTCACCTCGCCGTTGGCCGACGTGGTGCCCTCGCAGGCGGCGAGGTCGAGCGTCCGCCAGTCCCCGGCCTCGGCGCCGAGCACGATCGCGGCGTGGAACACGTCGTCGGCGATGATGGTGGGCGCGCCGATGGCGGCGAAGTCGCCGTAGCGGTTGTCGACGATCTCCATCGCCGGCAGCACCGCGCCGACCGCGGCGGCGGCGGCCGCGCGGTCGACCTTTGCGCCGCCCGCGGGCAGCGGCGACTTCAGCTTCACGCAGACCTCGCACTCGATGCCGATCCTGCGGTAGTCGGCGAAGCGCAAGGCGGCCGGCGAATGCTTCTCGGCCGAGGCGAGCACCGCGCCGGCGGCCGGCCCGGCCAGGTTCAGGAGCTTCTGCATCGGCGCCGTCGTGGCGCCGACCTTCCAGCCGATCGGCCTGCCGAGCCCGCGCGCCCCCAGGCGCGCGCGCACCAGGCGCTGGATGGCATAGCCCTCGTCCTCCGTGGCGGGACGCAGCTCCCGCGGCAGCTCGCCGACCGACCGCCCGCCGATCCGCGCCTCGGCGATCCAATCCGCCGCGAGCCCTATGGTTGCCGCGTCCATCGTCCCCTCCGCGTCGCCCGGTCGTTTGACCCTGTTGCCGGCGCAAGATTACCTTCCCCGCCTTCCACGCAACAAGGAACCCGGACATGAGCAAGCCAGGCGTCCTCGAGGTCAAGAGCCCGGTCGACGGCAGCGTCTGTGCCACGGTCGCGCTGGCGACCGCCGCCGATGTCGACCGCGCCTTCGCCCGCGCGCGAACGGCGCAGCGCGACTGGCGCTCGACGCCGGTCGCCGAGCGGCAGGCGATCTGCACGCGCGCGGTCGACGCCTTCGTCGCCAAGGGCGACGAGATCGCGACGGAGCTGAGCTGGCAGATGGGCCGGCCGGTCGCGCAGGCGCCCGGCGAGGTGCGCGGCTTCGCCGAGCGCGCGCGCTACATGATCGAGATCGCGCCCGCGGCGCTGGCCGACATCGACGCGGGACCCAAGCCCGGCTTCAAGCGCTTCATCCGGCGCGAGCCGCTCGGCGTCGTGTTCACGATCGCCGCCTGGAACTATCCCTACCTGATCGCCGTCAACTCGGTGATCCCGGCGCTGCTGGCCGGCAACGCGGTCGTCCTGAAGCATAGCGGCCAGACGCCGCTCTGCGCCGAGCGCATCGGCGCGGCGCTGAAGGCCGGCGGCCTGCCGGACGGCCTGTTCCAGGTGCTGCACACGACGCACGCCGACACCGAGGCGGCGATCCGCGCCGGGCTGATGGACTTCATCGCCTTCACCGGCTCGGTCGAGGGCGGGCGCGCCGTGCAGCGCGCGGTCGGCGAATCGAAGGCGTTCCCCGGTTTCGGCCTCGAGCTCGGCGGCAAGGACCCGGCCTATGTGCGCCAGGACGCCAACCTCGACCACGCGGTCGAGAACCTGGTCGACGGCGCCTTCTTCAACAGCGGCCAGTCCTGCTGCGGCATCGAGCGCGTCTACGTGCACCAGAGCCTCTACAAGAAGTTCGTCGACGGCTTCGTCGACCTGACGCTCAAGTACAGGCTCGACAACCCGATCGACCCGGCGACGAACCTGGGCCCGATGGCGCGCGCCTCGGGCGCCGAGACGGTGCGCCGGCACGTCGCCGAGGCGACCAGGCGCGGCGCCAAGGCGCTGATCGACGAGAAGCGCTTCCCGCGCTCCGCGCCCGGCACCTGCTACCTGGCGCCGCAGGTGCTGACCGAGGTCGATCACGCCATGGCGGTCATGCGCGAGGAGAGCTTCGGCCCGGTGATCGGCATCATGCCGGTCACGGACGACGAGCAGGCGGTCAAGCTGATGAACGACAGCGATTTCGGCCTGACCGCGGCGGTGTGGACCGAGGACGCGGCGGCGGCCGAGCGCATCGGCCAAAGCCTCGACACCGGCACGGTGTTCATGAACCGCTGCGACTACCTCGACCCCGCGCTCGCCTGGACCGGGGTCAAGGAATCCGGCCGCGGTTGCACCTTGAGCAAGGTCGGCTACGAGCACCTGACGCGGCCGAAGAGCTTCCATCTGCGCGTCAGGACGGGGAAGTAGCATCCGCCGGACCGGCGCGACCACTTTTCACGAATGCCGTAGACAGTTTCGTCATCAAAAGTTGCCGTAGACACGTCGCGGCAGGTGCCGCACACTCGTCCGCCGGGCGGTTCCGCTCGGGGGAGATCAGCCATGCGCGTCACGGCGTCGGCGGGCGATTTCCGCGTCAAGGCCATCGCAGGAACGCATACGGTCCTGATCGCGCTGGATTGCGCGCCGGAGCGTCGGCACGGCCTGCTCGGATTCGCGTTCAAGCGGCAGGTCAAGGACACCGGGCAGCCGGCGCGATGGCTGCGCTCGCAGAAGGTGTTCAGGTCGATCGAGCCCGACCCGAGGAACGCGCGCGATCCCGGGGATCCCGACAAGCGGAAGCGGTTCTACACCTCGGACCATCCGATCCAGAGCTTCCTGTGGGGCGACTACGCGGCGCGGCCCGATACCGAGTACGTCTTCACGATCCTGCCGATGTACGGCAGGCCGGGCGCGCTCGAACCCCGCGGCGAGATCGGCTTCACCATCCGCACGGAAAAGGAATTCGACCAGGGCCACGGCGTTTGGTTCAACCGCGGTGCCATCGCCGGGCAGAAATTCGCCGAGGAGTTCGGCAACAAGCCGCCGGGCGACATCGAGAACCCGAAGGACCGCGAGGTCCAGTGGCTGTCGCGCGGCCTGCTCGAGGCGTGCCTGGGCTTCATCGACGGGACGCCGCCCGGCGACGGGCTGCGCGTGGCGGCCTACGAGTTCACCTATGCGCCGGTCCTGAACGCGCTCAAGGCGGCGCTCGACCGCGGCGTCGACGTCCGGATCGTCTACCACGATTCGACCGCGGAGACCGACGAGCCGAACGAGACGGCGATGGCGAAGGCCGGACTGCCGCTCGACGACCAGAGGATCACCTTCCGGCGCTCCAAGACGAAGATCCCGCACAACAAGTTCATCGTCCGCCTCGCCGGCGGGCGCGATCCCGTCGAGGTGTGGACCGGGTCGACCAACTTCACGCCGTCCGGGTTCCTCGGCCAGACCAATGTCGGCCATCGCGTGGGCGACAAGGCCACGGCCGGGCAGTATCTCGCCTATTGGGAGGTGCTGAAGACCGATCCCGACCGCGACGAAGCCCGCGCCGAGGCGCTGAAGCTGACCCCCGATCCCGACGCGCTGATCGCGCCGAAATCGATCGTGCGCGTGTTCTCGCCGCGCGCGAAGGCGGATCTGCTTGCCTGGTACGCCGACCGGATGGAGGACGCGACCGGCGCGCTGATGTTCACCGCCGCCTTCGGCGTGGCGCAGCAGCTGGTCCCGGCGATCGCCAGGAAACGCGACATGCTGCGCTTCGTGCTGATGGAGAAGCCGGCGACCGACGCGCTCAAGGCGGTGTTCGACAAGGACCGCGGCATCGTCCTGTCCTACGGCGTCCCGCTCGGCGAGCTCTACCGCTTCAAGGACGGCAAGCCGGTGGCGCGCAAGCCGATCGAGGAGTTCGAGCTCGACAAGTGGTTCCTCGAGGAGGAGCACTTCCGGCCGAAGAACGAAGGGTTCGTGTTCTTCGTGCACACCAAGTTCCTGCTGATCGACCCGCTGTCGGACGATCCGCTGGTGTGCTCGGGATCGGCGAACTTCTCGTCGAACTCGCTGCTGCAGAACGATGAGAACATGCTGCTGATCCGCGGCGACACGCGCGTCGCCGACATCTACATGACCGAGTTCGACCGCATCTTCCGCCACTTCCATTTCCGCAACATCGCCAACGAGCTGGCGGCGCGCGACGGCGGCGGCGAGGCGAAGGGCGCCTTTCTCGACGAGACCGACGGCTGGACCAAGGGCTATTTCGGATCCGGCTTCAAGGCGCGCCGGCGCGTGATGTTCTTCGCGACGCCGCCGCGGAGCTGGGTCCAGAACGCCGGCGACCGCCCCGCCGCGCCGAAGAAGACCGGCGGCGCCGGGGCGAAGAAGAAGACCCTGAAGAAGGCGGCCCCGAAGAAGCCGACCAGGAAGAAGGTCGTCAAGAAGAAAGCCGTCAAGAAGAAGGCGGCCGGCAGGAAGAAAGCCCGGACCGGGGCGCGGCGGCGGCGGAAGGGCTGACGCAACAGCCTCGCAAACAGCCTAGGACGGGCGCTTCTTCAATCCACGCAGGCGGCGATTCCGCCGGTCGGCTCGCCACCGCCGGCTGGCGGGCGCAGCCTCGCTAGTGCCGCGTTGCCGGCCGGTCGAAGCGGCGTTCGGCCCTCGCGTCGCGCCAGGCCTTGAGCGCGAGGAAGGCGGCGAGCGAGAGCAGCAGGGCGAGGGCGATGCGCGGGAACATCAGCTCGAGGCCCGACAGGCCCTGTTGCGCCTTGGCCTGGGCGGATTCCCAGACCTGCATCACGCCGGCCCAGGCGACGGCGGCGGGCAGCGCCAGCCACAGGCGCGGCAGGAACAGGCCGCACAGCACGTAGCCGAGCACGCCGATCGGCTCCATCAGGGCGGACAGCATCTGCAGCAGGAACGTCATGGCGCACCCATGGGAATGCTCGGCGGGCCACTATAGCCGCCGCCGTGCGGGACGGCGCGGCCCGGGTGCAAACGCCAGGCGCCGCGGGGCGTTCCGCGGCGATGCTGCGCGCCCGGCGGCGCGTTTGGGCGGAGGGCGATTCGCCGGCCGCGGTCCCGCTCAACCCCAGGTGTCGCGCGCGCCGCGCCGGCGCAGATGCATCTTCGCGCGCGCCGTCGCGGCGACGACGGATTGGGCCTGCGCGTCCGCCGGCTTCGCCGCCGGCGCGCGCGCCGGCGGCAGGAAGGCGACGTCGAGCGACGGCTTGCCGAACAGGTAGCCCTGGCCGTACTGCACGCCGAGCCCGGCCAGGATCTTCGCCTGCGCCTCGGTCTCGATCATCTCGGCGACGATGGAGACCTCGAGATCGGTGCACAGCGTCACCATCGCCTTCAGGATGGCGCGGTCGCGCTGGCCGGTCTCGATGCGCTTCACGTAGGCGCCGTCGATCTTCACGCAGTCGACCTCGAGCGCCTGGATGTAGGGAAACGACGACGCGCCGGCGCCGAAATCGTCCAGGCATATCTTGTGCCCGTCGGCGCGCAGCTGCTTCAGCACGGCGTTGGTCGCCTCGAGGTCGCGGATGCGCATCGACTCGGTGACCTCGATCAGCAGCCGTTCGCGCAGGGTGCGGTCCGAGGCCAGCAGGGCGCGGAAGGCGTCGACGAACAGCTCGCTCTCGAGCGACGCGGCCGAGATGTTGAGCGCGATCGACGGCACGTCGCCGCTGCCGGCGCTGTCGGTCAGGATGTCGACCACCTTCTGGCAGACCAGTAGGTCGAAATCCTCCGACAGGCCGATCTCCTCGGCGAAGCCGATCAGCCCGGCCGGCGCCTGGCCGTCGGTCGGCCGCGCCAGCGCCTCGTAGTGGTGGATCTCGCGGTCGCTCAAGGCGACGATCGGCTGCAGCGCGACCTTGAGCCTGTTGCCGGTCAAGGTCTGCTTGACGCTGCGCACGCGCTTGACCGTGTCGGCCAGGATCTCCTTCATCGCGTCGCCGAGCGAGGCGATCTCGAACGCGCCGGTGGATTGCGAGAACTTGCGCACCGTGTAGAGGATGACGCGCTGGCGGTCCTCGGCGCTCAGGGTCTCCGACGCCAGGTCCAGCGTGGTGCCCGAGACGGCGGCGCCCGCGCCCGTCGGGTCGTTCGCCTGGCTGATCCGCGCCACGCCGCGCTCGAGCTCCGCCGGGTTGACCGACGGCGTGTGCATCAGGCCGAAGCGGTCGTCGCCCAGCCGGCCGGCCGTGCCGCCGTCGACCGACATGGCGCGCAGCAGGCCGCCGATCTCCTGCATCATGTGCTGGATGTTGTCGTCGCCCAGGCGCTTCTTCAGCTCGTCGAACTGGTCGAGCCGCAGCAGGGTCAGCTTGGCGTCGGGCTGGTGCGCGTGCGTTGCGCCGAGCCGCTCGTTGATGGACTGGGCGAAGCCGTCGGCCGGCAGCAGTCCGGTCTCGACGTCGACGTTCTCGCCGCGGCGCAGGTCGATCGTGCTCGGGCGGACGCGCGACAGCGTCAGGTAGAAATGCGCCGCATCGCCGTCGAGCCGGTAGCCGGACAGCAAGGCGCTGCCCGCCTTGCCGTCCCCGCCGGAGAGGCGGACGATCACCGGATTGAGCCTCGTGTTGTTGGGCAGGGTCTGCAGCAGCGCCTGGACCATGCCGCGGTCGCTGGGCGCGATCAGCTCGCCCAGCGGGCGGCCGTTCAGCTGCGAGTCCTCGCGGTGGAGCAGGCTCCGCGTCGCGCCGCACACGTAGCGCACGCTCGATCCGCCATCGACCTCCAGCAGGATGTCGGCGTTGGCGAAGGAGAACGCGAGGAGTCGCTCCGTCGAGTTGGGCATGATCCGCCGCAATCCGATTGATAGCGGCTGCACGATATGCGACGACCTTTAAGCAATCGCTAAATGGCGTCCCGCAATGTCACTGGCGTTCGGGGCCCACTTCGCCCTACACCGGCACGCGGCCGAAAGGGCGTATCGGCCGGCAAATACTGGGGATTTTCATGGCCGAGACGGTGTTGGTGACGGGCGGGGCGGGCTATGTGGGAAGCCACGCGGCGGCGCTGCTGGTCGAACGGGGCTACGAAGTCGTGGTCGCCGACGATCTGTCCACAGGCCATCGCGCCGCCGTCCCGCCCGCGGCGCGCTTCGTCCGGCTCGACCTTGCCGACCAGGAGGGCCTGCAGGGCCTGTTCCGCGCGCATCGCTTCGATGCGATCATGCATTTCGCCGCCCTGTCGCTGGTCGGCGAATCGATGAAGGATCCGCTGCGCTGGATCGGCGACAACACCGGCAACGCCGTCCGGCTGCTGCGCGCCGCGCACGAGGCCAGGGTCGGCCGGTTCGTTCTGTCCTCGACCGCGGCCTTGTTCGATCCGGCCGGCGACCGGCCGATCGACGAGCAGGCGCCGGTCGAGCCGCAGAGCCCCTACGGCGATTCCAAGTTCATGGTCGAGCGCATCCTCTACTGGGCCGACCGGATTCTGGGCATCCGCTCGGCGTGCCTGCGCTATTTCAACGCCGCCGGCGCGCATCCGGTCGGCCATATCGGCGAGGACCATCGGCCCGAGACGCACCTGATCCCGATCGTGATCGAGGCCGCGCTCGGCAAGCGCAAGGCGGTGACGGTGTTCGGCAGCGACTACGCGACGCCGGACGGCACCTGCGTGCGCGACTACGTGCACGTGATGGACCTGGCCGACGCGCACATCGCCGTGCTCGACCCGCTCCGGCACCGCAGCGTGCGCTACAACCTGGGCACCGGGTCGGGCCACAGCGTGCGCGAGGTGATCCGCGCGGTGGAGGAGGTCGGCGGCCGCAAGGTGCCGGTCGAGCTCGGGCCCCGGCGCCCCGGCGACACCGCCACGCTGGTGGCCGACCCGGCCGCGATCAGGCGCGAGCTGGGCTGGACGCCGCATTACCCGGGCCTGCGCGCGATCGTCGAGACCGCGTGGCGCTGGCACGAGAAGCACCCGGAGGGGTACGGGCCGCCGAAGTCACCGGACTCAAGCCGGCCTGCAATCCGCCCGTAACACCTTCTGACGACAGTCGTGCCGTCCCGCCGCGGGCGGGCAAAGTCAGGAGGAGGACGGAGCATGAAGCACACAACCGTCGGACTGCGAGCGTTCCCGCTGCGGGGTATCGCAGGCGTCGTCCCATCGTTGATCGCGTGGGTCAGGCGCGAGCTCCGGATTCGCCGCGCGGTCGACGCGCTCGCGGCGCTCGACGATCGCCAGCTGGCCGATATCGGGCTCAGCCGCTCGCACGTCGAATATGTCGCGCGCTACGGCCGACTGCCACGTTGGGCCGAGCGGATCCGGCAGTAGGGGCGCGGCAACTGCGGAGCGTCCGCTACACCACGTTCAGCTCGCGGATCGGCCGGTTCTGCCTGACGCGCGCGTGCGAGAAGGACGAGAGGTCGATCGTACGGAAGCCGCCCGTGGCGACGAGCTCGGCCAGCGCGCGGCCGGCGGCGGGCGACTGCTGCAGCCCGTGGCCGCTGAAGCCGTTGGCGAGCAGGAAGTTGGCGCAGTCCTCGTGCGGCCCGATGATCAGGTTCTGGTCCAGCGTGTTGTAGTCGTACTGCCCGGCCCAGGCGCGCACCAGCTTGATCGCCTCGAAGGCCGGCACGCGGTGCGCGAGCGTCGGCCACACGACGTCTTCCCACGGCCGGTAGTCGAGCTCGAAGTCGAGGCAGTCGGGGTCGGCGTCCTCGGGCGGCGACACGCCGCAGACGAAGCCGGCGCCCTCGGGGCGGAAATAGACGCCGGTCGCGTCGATCAGGAGCGGCGCCTTGGGCGGCGGCTCGCGGCAGTCGAACACGTAGACGAAGCGCTTGCGCGGCCGGATCGGGATGTCGAGCCCGGCCATCGCCGCCAGCAGGTGCGCGCGCGTGCCCGCCGCGTTGACCAGCGTGCCGCAGGCGATGCGCCGGCCGCTCTTGAGCGTCGCCGCCCGGATGCGGCCGCCGCTCCGCTCGAGCCCCGTCACCTCGTCGTGCAGGTACGCGACGCCGAGCGCGCGCGCCTTGCGGCGGAAGGCCTGCAGCAGGGCGTAGGGATCGATCCAGCCCTCGCCCGAGCGGCCGAAGCTGCCGGCGGCGAGGCCCTCGGTGTTGAGCCAGGGGAAGCGCGCCTTCAGGGCCGCCGCGTCCAGGAGCTCGACGTCGGCGCCGAGCGCGCGCTGCGTCCTGTGGTTGGCCTCGAGCACGGGCACGCCTTCTTGCGTGGCGAGGAACAGGTAGCCCTGCTCGCGCAGGTTCACGTCGGGCGCCTCGCCGTCGACCGACAGGTGCTCGCCGATCGACTTCACGAACTGCATGCCGAAGCGCGACATCTCGATGTTCTCTTTGGTCGAGAACTGCTGGCGGATGCCGCCGAGCGATCGCGGCGTCGCCGCCTCGCCATAGGTCGGGTCGCGCTCGACCACGGCGATGCGCTTCGGGTCCATGCCCATGGGCCCGGCCAGGAAATAGGCCGCGGCGCTGCCGACCACCGCGCCGCCGACGATCAGCACGTCATAGGAGTTGGACGTCATGGAAGGCGAGGGAACCCCGTTTGTCCGGCTGCTGCCGGCAGTCTAGCATGCGAGCCGGCAAGAGCGAGGGACGCCATGGCGCAGACGATCACGAAGGGATTCCGCCAGCTGCTCGACGCGGCGCTGGCCAAGGTCAGGACGCTGAAGCCGGAGGAGGCGAAGGAGCTGCTCGGCCGGCCGGACGTGACGTTCGTCGACCTGCGCGACCCGCGCGAGGTCGAGCGCGAGGGCGCCATCCCCGGCGCCTTCCACTGCCCGCGCGGCATGCTGGAGTTCTGGATCGACCCGGCGAGCCCGTATCACAAGCCGGTCTTCGCCGAGGACAGGACCTTCGTCTTCTTCTGCGCCGGCGGCTGGCGCTCGGCGCTGTCGGCCGCCACCGCCCAGGACATGGGGCTCAAGCCCGTCGCCCATATCGACGGCGGCTACAGCGCCTGGCGCGAGAAGGGCTTCCCGACGGAGAAGAAGGAGCGGCCCGCGGCAGCGGCGGGGGCGCCCGCGAAGGGCTGAAAATCCTGGATCGCCTCCCCTGGCGGGAAGGGTCCTCGCGCCGGCCATTGACCTGGATCAAACCTCGTTCGCGGCCGCGCTGCTAGGTTCCTGACCGGTGGGCAACAGGGAGCGACGCCATGACGACGCTGTTCGACTCCCATCCGGCGCGGTACTGGCACAAGCTGGACGACGGGCGCATCCAATGCGACCTGTGCCCGCGCTTCTGCCGGTTGCACGACGGGCAGCGCGCCTTCTGCTTCGTGCGGGCGCGCCAGGGCGACCGGATCGTGCTGACGACCTACGGCCGCTCCAGCGGCTTCTGCATCGATCCCGTCGAGAAGAAGGGGCTCAACCACTTCCTGCCGGGAACGGCGGCGCTCTCGTTCGGGACGAGCGGTTGCAACCTGGGCTGCAAGTTCTGCCAGAACTGGGAGATCAGCAAGGCGCGCGAATTCGACGTCCTCGGCGAGCGCGCCGATCCCGAGGACATCGCGCGCACGGCGGCCCGGCTTTCCTGTCCGAGCGTCGCCTTCACCTACAACGACCCGACGATCTTCCACGAATATGCCGTCGACACGGCGATCGCGTGCCGCGCGCGCGGCATCAAAAGCATCGCGGTCACCGCCGGCTACGTCCGCCCCGAGCCGCGGGCCGAGTTCTACCGGCACATGGACGCCGCCAACATCGACCTCAAGGGCTTCACCGAGGAGTTCTATCGCAAGGTCTGCTACGTCCATCTGCAGCCGGTGCTCGATACCCTGGTCTACGTGAAGCGCGAAACCCGGGTCTGGCTCGAGATCACCACGCTGCTGATCCCCGGCCTCAACGACTCGGAGGCGGAGCTCGAACGGATGACCGCGTGGGTGGTGGAGAACCTCGGCCCCGACGTGCCGTGGCATTTCACGGCGTTCCACCCGGACTGGCGGATGCGGGACGTCCCGGGGACTCCGGCGGCAACCTTGTCGCGCGCCCGCGCCATCGCGATGAAGAACGGCGTGCGCTACGCCTTCACCGGCAACGTCCGCGATCCGGCCGGCCAGGCGACCTGCTGCCACCAGTGCCGGGCGCTGCTCGTCGGCCGCGACGGGTACGCGATCACGGCCTGGCATCTGACCGGCGACGGCAAGTGCCAGGATTGCGGCGCGGCCTGCGCCGGCGTGTTCCAGCCCGCACCCGGCACTTGGGGAGCGAAGCGCAGGCCGGTCAGCATGAGCATGGCGTAGGCGGACTCGGCCGGGTTTGCCGGCGTCTTCGAACCGTCGACGAGAAAGGTCTGGAATGCCCGAACTGCCCGATGTCGAAGGGTTCAGGCGCGTGCTCGCGAAGAACGGGCTGCGCAAGGCGATCGTGCGGGTCGTGGTGCGCGACGCGCGCATCCTCGGCAAGCTCTCCGCGCGGACCTTCGCCGCCCGCCTTCAAGGCGCCAGGCTCGTCGCCGCCCGCCGCCATGGCAAGCACCTGATGGCGAAGATCGATCGCGGCGGCTGGCTCACCTTGCATTTCGGCCTGACCGGCGCGCTTCAATTCGTTCCAGCCTCCGGCGAAGAACCGGCGTTCACCCGGGTGCGCCTGGATTTCGCCGGCGACGGCGGCCTCGCCTACACCAACAAGAGGATGATCGGGCGCGTCGGGCTGGTCGAGGACGCGGCCGATTTCATCACGGCCGAGGGGCTGGGACCGGACGCGCTCGACAAGCGGTTCGACTTCGCCGCGTTCGACGCCGCCGTGTCCCGCAGCAAGCGCGACGTGAAGGCGGTCCTCATGGACCAGGCGATCATGGCCGGGATCGGGAACATCTATTCCGATGAGATACTGTTCCAGGCGCGCATCGACCCGGCCGAGCGGATCGACAAGCTCGCGCCCGGCCAGCGCAAGCGCCTGTTCCTGAAGGCCCGCGCGGTCCTGAAGGCGGCGAGCGCCCATGGCGCCGGCTCGGAGCGGTTTGCCGAGCGCACGCCCAAGGGCTCGCTCCTGCCCGAACGCCGGAAGGGCGGAATCTGCCCAAGCTGCCGGTCGCCGCTGAAGATTTTCAAGCTGGGCGGCCGCACCGGCTATTGCTGTCCCCGCTGCCAGGGATGCTGACGCCTCAGATCGTCTTCGCCAGTGCGGCCAACTGGTCGGTGCAGATGCCCCAGCCTTCGTGGAAGCCCATCTTCTCGTGTGCTTCCTTGTCCTCCTTGGTCCAGTGGCGGGCGCGCGCGGTGTAGCGGGTCTTGCCCTGGCCCAGATCCTCGAAGGTGAAAATTTGCGACCCTAGGCCGTCACAGCCGGCCTGGAAGCAAGTCGTCGCGAGTAGCCCGAACGTGCAGCAAAAATAGCTGGCGCATTCTTGAGATTTGCGCTTGGATTCATGCACCGAAAGCTAGTGCAGTCTAACCTATGAGGTTGAGGTGCACCGCCCTCTTCACCTGCAATTGCTCACATTGGCCGCTGTTGTCACGGTGGCTCTCAGTTTTGGGGTGGCATCCGCAGGCGCAACAACTGCGGAAGTTAATTGCGCCGTTCCTTCTGCGATGCTGGCAAACCCCAGGACCAATGAAGCCGTTCGGTCGTGGCTTTCGCTGTCGCAACAAGCCCCATACCGCCTAAGTGTAGATACTTCGATAAAAATCGATGAAGCCGCAATAAGACAGGTTCGGTCTGGTGAGATTGACTGTGCCCTCGTTTACACGAAGGCGTTGTCGGATCAAGTTGTTGGCATTGCGCAAATATTTGACTACCCATTTATATTTCACAACAGGCGTGAGTTGGTAGAAATACAGCACAGCGCAATCGGAGATATTGTCCTAGGGTCATTTTTAGATATTGGTCTACAGGGCATTGCTTTCTGGAATCTAGACGAATCTCTGCTCGTTGTGCGAAATGATTTTAATTCTATTGCAGATATTAAAGGAAAGACGATCTCTGTATATCGAGACAAAACCATAACAACGGTTATGGAAACCATCGGTGTAAAGACCTTGGCGCGAGGAGAGCTAGAGTTTCCTGTAGGGGTGGCGTCAATATACGGTACGCAGTTCGCTCTTTCGAAGTATACTAGAGAATCTTTTGAGAAGATTTCCAATAAAGACTTGGCGATGACAGAGAGTAGCTTTTCTGTTTCTACAGGCGTTGTTGTTTACAATGCGCGAGCTTGGCGGAAATTGACATTCAAGGAGCAGCTCTTTTTTGTGGAATCAGTATCGCGAATCGGCCGCGCGCTTGAACATTCCTTCGATCTTTCAAAAGCGTCGTTGCTTAGCCTAGCCAAGCAAAAAGGGCTTGGTATCAAACCCATGAATGCGGAGTTCGTTCGGGCTCTTTCGGATAGCTCGAAGGAAATATGGGTTCAGGCAGCTGCAAATCCCCCCCTTGAGTCTCGCCCCGACTTGGTCTCAAGGAGAATTGGCCTTGTCAGTGCCATGTCGGAACTATTGAATTCTTATCGCAGCAGTGTAAAGCAGCTTCTTTTTGAGCCGACTTGGGATCAGGTGTTCATGGTCGAATCTGTTCCAGTTGTATTTGTTACAGACCGGGACGATGCGGGACCTTCTACAGATGTAGCCAAGAGATTTGGTGGTGGAAGGCGAGAGTCCGGCGCGCAGATCGGGCACGCGACGGTCAAGACGGGGCTGCAGTTACCACCCGGCACGGTTGGCCGTACTAAACTAGATAATATTGAAACCTTTCCTTTAAATAAATTAAGCGATGTATTGAGCGAGTATGGCGGTACGGAACAGAATAAGGAGTTCTCTGTCTATGTACACGGCTACCGTAACAGATTTGTTGATGCGGTAATGTCCTCGGCTTACTTAAGTGAAACTGCAAAAATTCCGTCGCCAATAATCGCTTATACGTGGCCGTCTGATGGGCTTGTCTCATCATATGCCTACGATGAGGAATCGGCGGAATGGACTGAAAGTAATTTCTCTGCCTTTATGGATGAACTGATGGCTCTCGATCATGGAGTCAAAATCAATCTGGTATGTCACAGCATCGGCTGTCGCATTGTAATGCGCTGGCTGAACGCTAAGAGGATACACGGAAGCCGCATAGAGAATTTGGTCCTGGGAGCGGCTGATATTAGCTTGGATATATTCAAGAACCAGATTCGGGGGTGTTTGAGTTCGTGTGGCCGAATAACTGTATATACATCGTCGAACGACAGGGCGCTCATCGTGTCCAAGGGCGCGCACTTAAGTCAGAGAGTGGGGCAAGGAGGGGAACAGGTATTTGCGACGGAAGGAGTGGATAGCGTCGATGTAAGCGATATCTCGAGCGACCTATTTGCTACGAATCATTCTTACATGTTAACTCATCGATCCATTTTGTCTGATCTAAGTCAGCTAGTAATAGCCAAGATGCCCCCTGCACAGCGGACTGGATTGATCGGCCAGCCTGCCCATAAGCCAGTATATTGGTATATGAAGCCTTGATTCGGCTGAAGAAGGTTTCGCTCCGTCGAAAATCGGTTCGCTAACGGCTGCTGGCCTAAATCAATGGCCTGCACTTGAAATGGCTCTGCCAGCCATCCTGAAAGCGTGGGGCCAAATTGCCCCGGCTCTCAGATCGTCTTCGCCAGCGCGGCGAGCTGGTCGGCGCAGATGCCCCAGCCCTGGTGGAAGCCCATCTTCTCGTGCGCCTCGCGGTCGGCCTCGGTCCAGTGCCGCGCGCGGGCGGTGTAGCGAGTCTTGCCCTGGCCGAGGTCCTCGAAGGTGAGGATGCAGGTGAAGAACGGCTTCTCGGCCGGCTGCCACGCCTCGGTGTAGGCGTCGGTGAAGACCAGGCGCTCGTTCCTGACCACCTCGAGGTAGACGCCGGGGTTCGCCATGTCCTGGCCTTCGGGGCTGCACATGACGACCAGGCATGTGCCGCCCGGACGGACATCGAGCTCGGCACGCGGCGTGGTCCAGGGCCTGGGCGCGAACCACTGCTTCACGAGCTCGGGATCGGTCCAGCAGCGATAGAGCTTCTCGCGCGGCGCGTCGATGATGCGGGTCAGCACCAGCTCGCGCTTGCTTGGGGCGGCGTCGGCCTTCGAGGTCATGCATCGTCTCCTTCGTGCAAATCCGAACCTGTGGCCCGGGGGCGCATGCGTAGCGCGCACCCCGACTCCGCATGAAGAAATTTCTCCGTGATCGCTCCCGCGGGATTCCGTCCGCCATGCGGACGCGGCTACTTGCACTCGCGGTTGATGACCAGCACGAAGTCCTGGCCGACCAGGTGCGTGAAGCCGCGCACGTTGCCGCCGCCCGAGATGTCGCGCTCGACGCGGCCCTGGCCGATCACCTGCTGGCCCTGCATCACCGCGAAGGCGGCGTAGAGCCGGCCGGCCGGCGCTTCCGGCGTGCCGGTGCGCGCGGCACGCGGGTCGGCCCAGACCTCGATCTCGCGCGTGGTCTGGCCGCACAGCAGCGAGTCGACGTACTGCCACTCGGGCGAGGGCAGGTACTGCGAGCCTTCCTGCAGGTAGCCGGCGCGGTGCGCCGCGGTGACGCGCACCTGCAGATGTACGGAGGCGAATTGGTCGGTCGCCACGTTGATCGTGAACGTGTCGGCGGCCGACGCCTGCGGCGCCGGCAGCCAGACGAGGCATCCGAGCAGGGCCGCGCCGCCGATCCGGCGCGCGGCTTTGGTCCATGGGTACGCATGCATGGCCTCACTCTAGCGGTGCGGCCATGTGAATCAAGCGAGGCCGGCGCCGGCCGCGGATCACGTCCGCGTCGCCGGCGCCTATTCCGCCGCCATCGGCAGCAGCGTCAGGCCATGGCGCGCAGCCATCGCCGCGACTTCCACGGGGCCGGGATTGCCGCTTCTGCCCGCGGCGTCGACCGCGGCGAAGAAGCGCTCGGCGTCGCGGCCGGGGCTGGCCACGACCAGCGCGCGCGCCGGACGCTCGCCG
>JAKLKW010000059.1 GCA_023150455.1 Alphaproteobacteria bacterium
CGAGCTGACGCACCGCGCCTTCGTCATGGCGATGGTCGAGCGCGGGCCGTCGCAGCTCAACATTCCGCGCGACTATTTCTACGGCGACTTCGAGTACGCGATCCCGACGCCGCAGAAGCTCGAGCGCGCGGCCGGCGGCGCCGGCAGCCTGGAGGAGGCGGCCAAGGCGCTGGCCGGGGCGAAGTTCCCGGTGATCGTCGCCGGCGGCGGCGTGATCATGTCGGACGGCCGCGCCGAGGCCGTCGCGCTCGCCGAGCACCTTCAGGCGCCGGTCGTCACCAGCTACCTGCACAACGACAGCTTCCCGGCCGGCCATCCGCTGATGTGCGGCCCGCTCGGCTACCAGGGCTCGAAGGCGGCGATGAAGATCATCGCGCAGGCCGACGTCGTGCTGGCGCTCGGCACGCGGCTGGGGCCGTTCGGCACCCTGCCGCAATACGGCATCGACTACTGGCCGAAGAACGCCAAGATCATCCAGGTCGACACCGACCACAAGGTCCTGGGCCTGGTGAAGCCGGTCTCGGTCGCGGTGATCGGCGACGCCAAGCTGGCCGCCGCCGACATCCTCAACCGCATCAAGACCAGCAACATCAAGATCGCCGCGCACGGGAACCGCGACCAGCGCATGACCGAGGTCAAGAAGCAGCAGAAGGCCTGGGAGGACGAGCTGAACGCGATGTCGTCGGCCGGCGGCAGCCCGATCGCGCCGCGCCGCGCGCTGCGCGAGCTGGAGAAGGCGATGCCGAAGAACGCGGTCGTGTCGACCGACATCGGCAACGTCTGCTCGGTGTCGAACTCGTACCTGCGCTTCGAGCAGGCGCCGAGCTTCATGGCGGCGATGAGCTTCGGCAATTGCGGCTACGCCTTCCCGACCGCCATGGGCGCGAAGGTGGCGGCGCCCGACCGGCCGGCCGTCGCCTATGTCGGCGACGGCGCCTGGGGCATGAGCCTGAACGAGATTCTGACCTGCGTGCGCGAGAACATCCCCGCGATCGCCGTGGTGTTCAACAACGGCCAGTGGGGCGCGGAGAAGAAGAACCAGATCGACTATTACGCCGACCGCTACATCGGCACCAACCTCGAGAACCCCAGCTTCGCCGGCATCGCCAAGGCGATGGGCGCCGACGGGATCACGGTCGCGCATCCCGACCAGGTCGGCGACGCGCTGAAGCAGGCGATCGGCTCGGGCCGGCCGACCGTGCTCGAGCTGATGCTGACGCAGGAGCTGGGCGACCCGTTCCGCCGCGATGCCCTGAAAAAGCCGGTGCGCCTGCTCGACAAGTACAAGGCCTACACCGTGAGCTGATCCCCGAACCAGCCGATCCAGGGGCCGGCATGGAACGACCGGCCCCGGGCGGCACACTTGAGGAGGAAACGATGGCAGTCTCGTCTCGTCTCGTCTCGGTCGTGTCCGCCAAGGCTCTGGTGGGCGCCGTGTGCGCCGGCCTCGCGGCGGGGTCCGCGATGGCGCAGGAGAAGTTCCCGTCGCGGCCGATCCAGGTCATCGCGACCTTCGGCGCCGGCGGGGGCGCCGACCTGATGGCGCGGCAGATGTCGCGCCTGGCCGAACCGATCCTCGGGGTGGCGCTGCCCGTGTCCAACGTGGCCGGCGCGTCCGGCACCGCCGGCCTCACCCGGCTCCTGACCAACTCTCCGGACGGCTATACGGTGGCGACGCTGATCGCGCTCTCGGTCTCCGCCTGGGCGTCGAACATCAGCACGCAGAAGCCCGACGACTTCACCATCGTGGCGATGACGCAGGATTCGCCGTCGATGCTGTTCGTGCCCACCAACAGCCCGCACAAGGACATCAAGGCCTTCCTCGAGCACGCCAAGGCCAACCCGGGCAAGCTCAAGGTCGCGACCTCGGGCTACGGCACGCAGGACGACATCACGCTGATCTACCTCGAGAAGCTCGGCTACAAGACGACCAACGTGCCGTTCGCCCGGCCGGCCGAACGCTATGCCGCGCCGATCGGCGGCCATGTCGATGCGATCTACGAGGAGCCGGGCGACGTCGCCCAGTTCGTCAAGGCAGGGCAGATGCGCGCGCTGGTCACCTTCAACGACGAGCGGCACTTCGCCTTCAGGGACGTGCCGTCCTCGAAGGAGCTCGGCATGCAGATCAGCGATCTTCCCAACTTCCGCACGCTGGCCGTGCCGGCGGCGACGCCGGCCGACCGGGTGAAGGTGCTGGCGGCCGCCTTCGACAAGGTGCTCGACTCGCCCGAATGGAAGAAATACTGCGAGGATACCTACACCTGCACCCAGAAGCTGACGCCCGAGCAGGCGAAAGCCAGGGTCAAGGCGTTCTACGAGACGGTGCAGAGCTACCAGAAGCGTTTTCCCGACATGAAGAAGGGGACGAACTAGGCGGCGGGCGACGAGAGGCGCCGACATGGCCGTGCCGGCACGGCGCGCTGCGGCGGGGCTGCTCCCGCCGCTGCTGATCCTGGCGGCGGCGCTTTGGCTGCGCGGTCATGTCGCCGTCGACCCCGCCAGCCTGCGTGCTTCGCGCGGCCTGTTCGGACCGGGCTTCTGGCCCATGTTGATGCTGGCCGGCGTCGCGTTCTGCGCCGCCGGCTGGCTCGCCATGAACGTCGTTGCCCTGCTGTGGCCGTCAGGGAGAGCCACGGACGCCGACCCGCAGGCGCCGCGCTACGACACGTTGCGCGCCATCGTCGGGGTCGGGCTGGCGCTTGCCTATGGCGCCGCGATCCCCGTCATCGGCTTCGGGTTCGCCACGCTTCTGTTCGTCGTCGGCTGGATGCTGCTGGGCGGCTACCGCCGCCCGCTCGGCGTGGCGGCCGTGGCCCTGCTGGGCGTGGCCGGCGTGCTGTGGTTCTTCGCCGGCATCGCGCTGATGCCGCTGGATCTCGGCAAGGGCGCCTTCGAGGGCGCGACCGTCGCCGTGTACAGGCTCTTGCGGATCTACTAGGCACGGCGGCGGCATGGATCTCGTATCGCTGCTGACCCAGGGCATCGCGGGGACGTTCGCGCCGTACAATTTCGCGGTCATGGTGATCGGGCTGATTGTCGGCGTGGTCGCCGGCGCGCTTCCGGGGATCTCCTTCGTCAACGCGATGGCCATGGCGCTGCCCTTCACGTACCTGATGCCGCCGGTCGCGGCGATGACGTTCCTCGGCGGCATCTATGTCGGCGGCGTGTTCGGCGGATCCATATCGGCCATCCTCATCAACATCCCCGGAACGCCCGCCAGCCTGCCGAGCTGCTGGGACGGGTATCCGATGTCCCGCCGGGGCGAGTCGGGCAGGGCATTGGCCATCGCGATCACGGCGTCGGCCGTCGGCGGGCTCATGAGCGCCCTGCTGCTGACCTTCGGCGCGCCGCCTTTCGCGCGCATCGCGCTCACCTTCGACCAGCCGGAGTTCTTCGCCGCCACGATCCTCGGTATCGTCAGCGTCGTGGCGATCGCGAAGGAGGACGCCTGGCGCAGCTTCCTGTCGCTGTTCATGGGGCTGGCGGTGGCGACCGTCGGCATCGACCCGCTCTATGGCGTGGCGCGGTTCTCGTTCGGCGTGCCGGCGCTGGAGAGCGGCGTCAACTTCGTCGTCGTCATGATCGGGCTGTTCGCGATCGGCGAGGTGCTGGACCTGATCTGCCAGCGGCAAGACCAATCGGCGCTCGGGCGGCGGCGCGACGGCGGGCGGCGCGCCGGCCTGGCGGACCTCTGGTCGGTCAAGGGCTCGATCGCCCGCGGCACCGGCATCGGATGCATGATCGGCGTCATCCCGGGTGCCGGCGCGACCGTGGGGGCGGTCATCGCCTACGGCGTCGAGAAGCAGGCCTCGGGCCAGGGCGACCGGTTCGGCACCGGTGTCGATGCCGGACTGGCCGCGCCCGAATCCGCGAAGAACGCCACCACCGGGGCTGCCATGATCCCGCTCCTCACGCTCGGCATCCCCGGCAGCGCGGCCACCGCCATCATGCTGGCGGCGCTGCTGATCCACGGGATCAATCCCGGCCCCTTGCTGTTCGCGACCGACCCGCGGCTGGTCTACACGGTCTTCGTCAGCATGATCGTCGCCAACCTGCTGATGATCGTGGCAGGCGTGGCTGTTGCGCGCGGATTCGCGCAGCTGATGCGCATCCCGCCCGCGGTGCTCGGCGCCTTCATCGTCGTGCTCAGCGTCATCGGCGCGTTCGGCGTGCGCAACAATATCTTCGACATCCATGTTTGCCTTGCCTTCGGCGTGGCCGGGCTGGTGATGAAACGGTTCGACTTTCCGTCCGCGCCGCTCGTGCTCGGCGTCATCCTGGGACCGCTCGCGGAGCGGTATTTCCTCACATCGCTTGCCAACCACGACGACCGCGTTTCGGTCTTTGTGACCCGGCCGATCAGTGCCACGATCCTGGCCATGGCGCTGGCGTTCCTGGCCTGGGCCATGTGGCCCAGGATGACGCGCTTGTGGCGGCGTGCGCCCGCTTGAACACCTAGGGAGCGATCCGATGTCCGCGACCATCACCCGCCACCCCGCCGCCGCCTCGCCGGATCGCGAGGTCGTCGCGACGCTGATCGCCCGCGGTCGGGTGGCGATGCAGGCGCTCAAAGGGGCCGACCAGGCGCGGATCGACGAGGCGGTCACGGCCCTGGCCTGGTCCGTCTACAAGCCCGAGAGCGCGCGCGCGCTCGCCGAGCTGGCGGTCGCGGATACCGGCCTCGGCAACGTCGCGGACAAGGTGGTGAAGAACCAGCGCAAGACCTTCGGCACGCTGCGCGACCTCATGCGCGTCAGGACCGTCGGCATCATCGAGGAGGACCTCGCGCGCGGGATCATCAAGTACGCCAAGCCGGTCGGCGTGGTCGGCGCGATCTGCCCCTCGACCAATCCCGCCGCGACGCCGGTCAACAAGGCGATGATGGCGCTGAAGGGCGGCAACGCGGTCGTCATCGCGCCGTCGCCCGCCGGCGCGGAGACCACGGCGCGCACGGTCGACCTGATGCGCGAGGCGCTGCACCGCATCGGCCTGCCGGCGAACCTGGTGCAGTGCCTGAAGTTGCCCATCACCAAGGAGGGCACGCAGGCGCTGATGGAGCTCAGCGACCTGGTCGTGTGCACCGGCTCGCAGGACAACGTGCGCCGCGCCTATCGCAGCGGAACGCCGGCGATCGGCGTCGGCGCGGGCAACGTGCCGGTGATTGTCGACGTCAGCGCGGACCTGGCGGATGCCGCGCGCAAGATCCGACTCTCCAAGTGCTTCGACAACGCCACCTCCTGCTCGTCGGAGAACGCGGTCGTCATCCTCGACAAGGTCTACGACCAGGCCCTCGGCGCGCTCGAGGCCGAGGGCGGCTTTCGCTGCGACGAGGCCGAGAAGCACCGCCTGCAGGACGCGCTCTGGGTCGACGGGAAGCTCAACCGCAAGCTCATCGCCAGGGACGCGGCGATCATCGCCGCGGCCGCCGGCCTGCCGGAGGCGGCGCGCAAGTCGCGCTTTCTCATGGTCGAGGAAGCCGGCGTCGGACACGAGTTTCCGTTCTCGGGCGAGAAGCTGGCCCTGGTCCTGACGGTCTACCGCGCGCGGGATTTCACCGCCGCACGCGACCGCGTGGCCGAGATCCTCGCCTATCAGGGCATGGGCCATTCCTGCGGCATCCACACCGCGGAGATGACGCATGCGCGGATGCTGGCGGAGACGCTCGATGTCGTGCGCGTGCTGGTGAACCAGGCGCACACTTTCGGCAACGGGGGCAGCTTCGACAACGGCCTGAACTTCACGCTGTCGATGGGCTGCGGCACCTGGGCGCGCAACAGCATCAGCGAGAACCTGAACTGGCGCCACTTCATCAACATCACGCATCTTTCGACGACCATCCCGGAAGACCGGCCGAGCGAGGAAGACCTGTTCGGCGGGCTGTGGGCCAAATACGGCAAGTAGACGCGACATGAACCTGGAAGAACATGCCGCCAAGCCCCTGCTGGCGGAAGCCGGGATCGCGGTCCCGAAAGGCGCGGTCTGCGGCGACGCGGACGCGGCCGCCCGGGCGGCGGCGTGGCTCGGACCGTGCGTGGTCAAGGCGCAGGTGCCGGCGGGCAAGCGCGGCAAGGCGGGCGGGATCAGGCTTGCCGCGACGCCCGAGGAGGCGCGCATCGCCGCCGCGTCGATCCTCGGCCTGGAGATCGGCGGCCACGCGGTGAACCGCGTGCTGGTCGAGCAGCAGGTGCCGATCGCGCGCGAGCTCTATGCCGCGGTGATCAACGACCCGGCCAGCAGGGGGCCGCTGCTGCTGTTCTCGGCCGACGGCGGCATGGACATCGAGGAGATAGCAGCCACGCGCCCGGACTCGCTGCAGCGCCTGCCGATCGATATCGAAGCCGGCATGGAACCGGCCCGGGCGCAGGGCTTGGCCGCGGGGATGGGCAACGCCTCGGCCGCCGTCGCCGCGACCCTGGTCGCGCTCTATCGCCTTTATCGCGACTGCGACGCCGAGCTGCTCGAGATCAATCCGCTGGTGATCACGGGCGATGGGCATGTCATGGCGCTCGACTGCAAGCTGGTGATCGACGATGCCGCCCTGCCGCGGCGTCCCGATCTCGCCAAGCTCGGCACGCCGGAGAAGCTGACCGAGCTGGAACGACGCGGCCGCGCGCTCGGCCTGCGCTACATCGAGCTGGAGGGGCCGGTCGGCCTGTTGGCCAACGGCGCCGGGTTGACCATGACCACGATGGACGCGATCGCCCATGCCGGCGGCGGGGCGGCGAACTTCCTGGAGATCGGGGGCGACGCCTACACCCAGGCGCAGCCGGCGCTGGAGCTGGTGCTGTCCAACCCGCGCGTCCGCAGCCTGGTCGTGAATTTCTGCGGCGCTTTTGCCCGCACCGACGTGATGGCCGACGGCGTGGTCAAGGCCTGGAAGGTGTTGAGGCCGGCGATCCCGGTGTTCTTCTCGATTCACGGGACGGGCGAGGAGGAGGCGGTCGCGCTGGTCCGGCGCGAGTTGGGCATCGAGCCCTTCGACCGCATGGAGGACGCGGTCGCCGCCGCCGTCGGCGCGTCGACGTGATCCCGCGCAAGGAGCATCGCGTCCTGGTCCTCGGCATCACCGGCAAGCAGGGCCGGTTCTGGACCGAGAAGATGCGCGCCTGCGGCACGGTCGTGACCGGTGGCGTCAACCCGAAGAAGGCGGGAAGCGAGCAGGACGGCGTGCCGGTGTTCGCGTCGGCGAAGCAGGCGGCGGCGAAGGCCGGCTTCGACATCGCCGTGATGTTCGTGCCGCCGATGGGCGCCAGGGACTCCGCCGTCGACGCCATCGAGGCGGGCGCGAAAATGGTGGTGGTCCTGACCGAGCACATCCCGCAGCAGGACGTGATGCTGATCCACGCGGCGGCGCGACGGCACGGCACGCGCATCTTCGGGCCCAACACCGCCGGGCTGGTGACCCCGGGCGAAGGCTTCATCGGCATCATGCCCGGCTTCAATACCAACGTGTTCCGGCCCGGCTCGATCGGCGTGATCTCGCGCTCGGGCAGCCTCGGCACGCTGGTCTGCCTCAATGTCGTCTGCGCGGGGTTCGGCCAGTCCGCCTTCCTCGGCGTCGGCGGCGACCCGCTGCCCGGCACCTCGTCGCGCGAGGCGCTGGAGATGCTCGACGGCGACGCGCGGACGCGCGGCGTGGTGCTGGTCGGCGAAATCGGCGGGACGATGGAGGAGGAAGCGGCGGCGTATGCACGATCGATGAACAAGCCCGTCGTCGCCTTCGTCGCCGGGCGCGCTGCGCCGCCGGGCAGGCGCATGGGCCACGCCGGGGCGATCGTCATGGGCGAGCGCGGCACCTACGAGTCGAAGCGGCGCGCATTGGAGGCCGCCGGCGTGCGCGTCGCCGCCACGCCGGGCGAGATCGGGCCCCTGCTGCGCGAGCGGCTGGCGCCGGACGGTGCCGCGTGAGCATCGCCGCCGCCGACATCTACGACTACATCGTCGTCGGCGCGGGGTCGGCCGGTTGCGTGCTGGCCAACCGGCTGTCCGCCGATCCGGGGACGCGCGTGCTGCTGCTCGAGGCGGGAGGGCGCGATTGGTATCCGTGGATCCACATCCCGGTCGGCTACTTCAAGACCATGCACAATCCGATGACGGATTGGTGCTTCAAGACCGAGCCGGATCCGGGCCTGAACGGGCGCTCGATCGCCTGGCCGCGCGGCAAGGTGCTGGGCGGCTGCAGCGCCATCAACGGGCTGCTCTACGTGCGCGGGCAGAAACAGGACTACGATCACTGGCGCCAGCTCGGCAATGCCGGCTGGTCGTGGGAGGACGTGCTGCCGTACTTCATGCGGTCCGAGGACCAGGAGCGCGGCGCCGACGCGGTCCACGGCGTCGGCGGCGAGCTTGCCGTCAGCAACATGCGCGTGCGCCGCGATGTCTGCGACGCCTATATCCGCGCCGCGGCGGAGCTGGGCATTCCGGCGCGCGACGACTTCAACGGGGAAGAGCAGGAAGGGGCGGGGTATTTCCAGCTCACCGCGCGCAACGGCCTGCGTTGCAGCACGGCCACCGCGTTTCTCAAGCCCGTGCGCCGGCGGCCCAATCTGCGCATCGTGACGCGCGCCCTGGCCGAGCGGGTGCGGCTGGACGGGCGCCGCGCGACCGGCATCGACTATGCGGTCGCGGGACGCAAGGCGAGCGCCGCGGCCCGGCGCGAGGTGATCCTGGCCGCCGGCGCGATCTCCTCGCCGCATCTGCTGGAGCTGTCCGGCATCGGGCGCGCTCCGGTGCTGCAGCGCCTGGGCATCCCGGTCGCGCACGCGCTGCCGGGCGTGGGCGAGAACCTGCAGGACCATCTGCAGGCGCGCGCGATCTATCGCTCGACCGTGCCGACGCTGAACGACGAGGTGAACGCGTGGTGGCGCAAGCTGCGGATCGGCATCGAATACATGCTGCACCGGACCGGGCCGATGAGCATGGGCGCGAGCCAGCTCGCCATCTTCGCCCGCACGCGCCGCGAAGTGGAGACGCCGGACGTGCAGTTCCACATCCAGCCGCTGAGCGCCGACCATCCCGGCCTGGGGCTGCATCGGTTCTCGGCCTTCACCGCGTCGGTCTGCCAGCTCCGGCCCGAGAGCCGCGGCCGCATCCTCCCGAGGTCGCCCGATCCGGCGGCCCATCCGGCGATCCACCCGAACTACCTCGCCACGCCGGGCGACGAGCAGACGCTGCTGGCCGGCATGAGACTGTCGCGCCGGCTGGCCGCAACCGCGGCGCTGCGCCCCTATATCGCCGAGGAGATCCGGCCGGGACCCGACGCCAGAACCGATGCGCAGCTGCTCGACGACGCGCGCAACACCGGGGCGACGATCTATCATCCCGTGGGCACCTGCAAGATGGGGAGCGATCCGATGGCGGTCGTCGACGCGCGGCTGCGCGTGCATGGAATCCGGGGGCTGCGAGTGGTCGACGCGTCGATCATGCCGACGCTGACCTCGGGCAACACCAACGCGCCGGTGATCATGATCGCGGAAAAGGCGGCCGACATGATCCGCGCCGATGCCGGCGCGGCGTGAGCCGGTCAGGCCGCGAGGTCGACCGTAGCGCCGGCGCGGATCTCGACCGGCTTGCGGGCGGCGCGACGATAGGCGCGCAGCGGGGCCGCGGCGTCGTCCAGCGTCAATCCGGGGCCGAGTTCCTCTTGCGCGATCAGTTGGGCGAGGAACGCGCCGCGCGGCTGCGTCAGCTGCGCCATGGTGCGGGGATCGTCGACGAGGGGTTGCGACCAGCGCGCCTCGAACCGGCCATACGCGCCATGACGCGGCTCGACCTCGGTGCGGAAGCGATGCGACGTCTCTTCCACCCGCCGCACGCGCTCGGCGCGCGCCGCCGTGCCGCGCACCGTCACGATGCTGGTCGAGGTCGCTGCAAGCGGGCCGGGTTTCATCGCGCTGGTCTCTCGCCGTCCTGGCAGCTCTGGTTGGCCGTCCAAGTTAACGAAACACGAGGGTATTCGTCAAATAATTATGGGTAAATCAATCGGTTATCGCAAATTCCTAATAAATATAGTTAATATGTTAACCACGTTGCGGCAAAATCCGCAGGATTATCAACCGGGCATCGCGCACCGGGTTCCGCCGCCGGGCGACGCGCGCGGGGCGGGCGGCACGGCCCGTGGCCGCGTTGCCGGCCGGCCGGCGCGCCCTGTATGATCCGCGCCCTTTGCTTAACGCCGCATGCTTCGATGAGGGGATACGCACGATGACGGGCAAGACGGCTGCCTTCCTGGGCCTTGGGGTCATGGGCTTTCCGATGGCGGGCCACCTGGCCAAGGCCGGTCACAAGGTCACGGTCTACAACCGGACGCCCGCCAAGGCGCAGGACTGGGTGAAGAAGCATGGCGGAACGGCGCAGCCGACGCCGGCCAAGGCGGTTGCGGGCTGCGATATCGTCTTCTCCTGCGTCGGCAACGACGACGACCTGCGCTCGGTGGTGCTGGGCTCCGACGGGGCCTTCGCCGGCATGCGGAAGGGCGCCATCCTGGTCGACCATACGACGGCCTCGGCCGAGGTCGCACGCGAGCTCGAGGCCGAGGCGAAGAGGAAAGGCCTGGGTTTCCTCGACGCGCCGGTCTCCGGCGGCCAGGCGGGCGCCGAGAACGGCCAGCTCACGATCATGGTCGGCGGCGATGCCGCCACCTATGCGAGCGCGGAGCCGGCGATGAAGGTCTATGCCAAGGCCTGCACCCACATGGGCCCTGCCGGCGCGGGCCAGCTCACCAAGATGGTCAATCAGATCTGCATCGCCGGCCTGGTGCAGGGCCTGAGCGAGGCGGTCAACTTCGCGATGAAGGCGGGACTCGACACCGACAAGGTGCTGGCGACGATCTCCAAGGGCGCGGCGCAGTCCTGGCAGATGGAGAACCGCTGGAAGACCATGGCCCAGGGCAAGTTCGACTTCGGCTTCGCCGTCGACTGGATGCGCAAGGACCTGGGCATCTGCTTGGCCGAGGCCAAGCGCAACAGGGCGCGCCTGCCGGCGACCGCGCTGATCGACCAGTTCTACGCCCAGGTCCAGGCGCGCGGCGGCAACCGCTGGGACACGTCGAGCCTGATCCATCTGCTGATGAAGGATTGAGCGGCCCCGCTCAGTAGACGCCGAGCCGCGCCAGCAGCGCGCGGCCGAGCGTCTCGCGCTTCGGCACGTCCTTGTCCGACCCGACGTCGAGGTTGAGCGCGAAGGCGTGCACGGCGTCGCCGCGCTCGACCCAGCCGACCCACCAGCCGAGCTGCGCCGCGCGGCCGGTCTTGCCGTAGAGCGCGGCGTCGCCCCTTTTCTCCAGGCGCAGCAGGTCGCGCGTGATCGCCTGGCTGCGCTCCGACACGGGCAGCTTGCCGAGGGCGAGGCGCGCGACGAAGCGCGCCTGCTCGACCGCGCTGATCTCCAGCGGCCCGTCGAGCCAGAACCGGTCGACCACGTCGCCGAGCGTGCGGTTGCCGTAGTCGAGCCGGTCGAGCATCGCCTGCATCCGCTCGACGCCGACGCGCCGGGCGACCTCCCGGTAGACGGCGACGTTGGACGCCTTGAGCGCGTCGCGCAGGCTCATGTCCTGCTCCCAGGCCCGCACCTTCTGCCGGAGTCCGCCATAGGGGACGACCTCGTTCTCGTCGGCGACGGTGCCGGTCTCCAGCGCAATCAGCGTGTTGGCGATCTTGAAGGTGGAGGCGGGGACGAAGCCGCGCTCGGCGCGCTCGGCGTCAACCCCGATCGCGCGGCCGCCGGACGCATCCAGCAGCACGAAGGTCCCGCGCACGTCCTGCTGCGCGAAGACCTTGGCGAGATCGGCGCGCTCCTCGATGCCGTCGGCCAGCGCCGCGCCGGCCGGCATCATCAGGCAAAGCGCGCCGGCGAAGAGGCGCCGGATCAACTGGCGTAGCCCGCGTCGAGCCCGTCGAGCAGGCGCAGATGCGCCGTCCAGTCGCGCTCGGGCACGAGCTCCGCCTCGTACTGCCGCGCCGTGCGCTCGCAGACCTCGGCCGGCGGCGTGACCAGCTCGGTGCGCGCGGCCATCACGTCCACCTGGGCCTGGCAGCAGCGCTCAAGATAGACGAGGACGCTGAACGCCTCGGCGACGGTCGCCCCCGCCGCCAGCAGCCCGTGGTTGCGCAGGATCATCGCCTTGTGCGGACCCAGGTCGCGCACCAGGCGCGCGCGCTCGGCCGTGTCGACGGCGAGGCCCTCATAGTCGTGATAGCCGATGCGGTCGTAGAAGCGCAGCGCATGCTGGTTGATCGGCAGCAGGCCGCAGGCCATGGCCGAGACCGCCATGCCGGCGCGCGTGTGCGTATGCGCGACGCAGGCGACGTCGTGCCGCGCGGCATGTACCGCGGAGTGGATCACGAACCCGGCGCGATTGACCGGCCAGCCGGTGTCCAGCAGCACGTTGCCGTCGAGATCGATCTTGACCAGCGCCGAGGCGGTGACCTCATGGAACAGCATCCCGTGCGGATTGATCAGGAAGGCGCCCGGCTCGTCCGGCACGGCGGCCGAAATGTGCGTCGCGGTCCGGTCCGCCATGTCGTAGTGCGCCACCAGGCGGTAGAAGGCCGCCAGGTCCACGCGCATCCGCCATTCGGCCTCGCCGACGCGCCCGCGGAGGCTCGGCGCGCCCGTTCTCATCGCTACCGCCATGCAGTTCCCCCCGGAAGAAGCTGCGCCATCAAACCCGGCGCGGGCCGGCGGGTCAAGCAACCGGCCGGGGGCCGCAGGGCCGCCGGTCCAGGAATTCCTACCCGGTCGAGGCGCGCCGGGCGGGGGTCAGGCGGCGCGCCCGGATCTTGTCGATGCGGCGGCCGTCGAGGTCGACCACCTCGAAGCGCCAGCCCTGCGCGGTGAAGGCCGCGCCCGTGCCGGGAACATGGCCAAACTTGTCGAGCACGAACCCGGCCACGGTATGGTAGCTGCGCTCCTCCGGCAGGCGGATGCGCATGGCGTCGGCAAACTCGTCGGCCGGCATGCTGCCGGCGACCAGGTACGAGCCGTCCTCGAGCTGGATCAGGGCGGGCTCGGGATGGCCTTCCTCGGTGCGGAACGTGCCGACGATCGATTCAAGGATGTCGGCCGTCGTGACCACCCCCTCGAACAGGCCGTATTCGTCGTGCACCAGCCCGATATGGACCGGCGAGTTCTTCAGCGTCTTCAGCACGTCGAGAATGTCGGCGGTTTCCGGAATGATCGGCGCGGGCCGGATGAACCGCCGCGGCGACAGGTCCTCTCCCCTCATGCTGGCGTCGAGCATGTCCTTGGCTTGCACGATGCCGATCACGTGGTCGGCCGAGCCGTCGCAGACCGGGAGGCGCGAATGCACGCTCTTGATGATCGTCTGGCGGATGGTGGCGGGGTCGTCGGCAAGGTCGACCATGTCGACGTCCCCGCGCGGGGTCATCACGGCGCGCGCGGGGCGGTCGCCCAGGCGCAGCACGGCGGCGATCATCTGCCGCTCGCCGGGCTCGAGAACCCCGGCGGTTTCGGCTTCGGCGATCAGCGTCTTGATCTCCTCTTCCGTCACCCGCGCCTTGGACTCGCCGCGCTGGCCGAGCAGGTGCAGCGCCGTGCGGCCCGAAGCGTCCAGCAGCCAGACCAGCGGCGAGGCCGCCGTGGCGAGGAGGGTCATCGCCGGCGCGATGCGCACGGCGACGGATTCCGGCGCACGCAGTGCGATCTGCTTCGGGACGAGCTCGCCGACGATCAGCGACGCATAGGTGATGATGACGACCATCGCCCCGAAGCCGAGCGCGTTGGCCCAGCCATTGGACATGCCCAGCCCCTCGAGCCAGCCCGCCAGCCGCGCGCCCAGCGTTGTGCCGGAGAACGCGCCGGACAGGATGCCGACCAGGGTGATGCCGATCTGTACGGTCGACAGGAAGCGCCCCGGGTCGGAAGCGAGGGCAAGCGCGCGGCGCGCCCCCTTGACGTTCCTCTCGATCAGCACGTTCAGGCGCGCCGGCCGCGACGAAACGATCGCCAGCTCGGACAGGGCAAGCAGACCGTTCACAACGATCAGCAGCGCGACCACCGCGATTTCGAGCAGGAGCATTAGCGAACCGGCGTCCCTGGTCGGGAAACCAGACATAGTGGGGCAGGAGCGATGTCAGTTCAAATCACCTGCCGCATCCGGCGCGGGCCGCCGCGCTAGTCGCCGATCTGCTCGCCGCGCTTGGCCTTCACCCACAGCGCTTCCATCTCGTCGAGCGAGGCATCGGTCGGCGTTTTTCCTTCTTTTGCAAGCTCTTGTTCGATCGAACGAAATCGCCGCTCGAACTTGGCGTTGCATCCGCGCAGCGCCGTTTCCGGGTCGATCTTCAGGTGCCGCGCCAGGTTGGCGAGAGCGAACAGCAGGTCGCCGATCTCGTCGCCGATTCGCCCAGCCGGCGCCCCCTGGTCGAGCTCGGCGCGCACTTCCCGGATTTCCTCCTCGATCTTGTCGAGCACCTGGCGCGCCTCCGGCCAGTCGAACCCGACCCGTGCGGCGCGCTTCTGCAGCTTCTCGGCCCGCAGCAGGGCGGGGAGCGCCAGCGGGACGTCGTCAAGGACCGACGGCGCCTGGCGGCTCGCGCTCGCCTTGGCCGCGCGCTCGCGCGCCTTGAACTCCTCCCACATTCGGGTCTGGGCGGCGGCGGAATCGATCTCGGCGCCGCCGAAGACATGCGGATGGCGCGCCACCATCTTGTCGGCGATCGCCGTTGCCACGTCGTCGAAGGCGAAGTTGCCGGCCTCCTCGGCCATGCGCGCGTGATAGACGACCTGCAGGAGAAGGTCGCCCAGCTCCTCGCGCAGGCCCGTCATATCGCCGCGCTGGATCGCGTCGGCCACCTCGTAGGCCTCCTCGATCGTGTAGGGCGCGATCGTGGTGAAATCCTGCTCCAGGTCCCAGGGGCAGCCGCCCTTGGGATCGCGCAGCCGCGCCATGATCGCGATCAGGCGGTCGATCGGACGCTGTGGTGCCGGGGCGCCCGTGGCCGCCGGCTTCTTCGATGCCGTGGACATGGCTCAACCTGCCATGCCGGGCCGGACCGGTCCACCACGCGGCAGCGTCGCATTGCCGAGGCAGGGTTAGCATACTAGCCTGCCGACGCTGGGCGCCGCCACGCAGGCGGCGAGGGGCGGGGAATGCGCGCCAACATCCGGGCAAAGATCTTCGCGACGGCCCTCGGCCTGCTGTTGCTGATGCAGGTTGCGTCGTTCATCAACACGCGCCTTGCCCGCGACGTCGGCAAGCAGCTCGAGCACGTCTCCCACGAATACCTGCCGGCTTATGGCGCAATCGCGAGCGCCGACGCCGACTCGCTCGAGGCGGGGCTGGCGCTACGGCGCCTCTATCTCGCCTATTCGTCGCAACCGCCGGACCTCGATGCGGCCAAGCGGTATCGCGCCGTCCTGGCCGAGAAGAGCGAGGCCTTCGAGCGCGACCTGGCGGACGCCCGGGCGCGGCTCGGCCGGCGCATCGGCGACGCCACCGGCTTCGAGGATATCGTCGCCCTGGCGCGGCTCGACGAGCGGATTGCCGTGATCATTCACGACATCCCAAAGTACAAGTCGGTGGTGACCGGCCGGTTCCTGCCGGCGCTGGAGTCGGGCGACCTCGATGCGGCGCGTGCGGCGCTGGCGAGCCTCGACCCCCTGCGAACGGAGCTCAATGAACGCCTCGACGCGGCCCGGCAGGAAATGCTGCGCCTGGCCGGGTTCGCGGCGGAGCAGACGGAGAAGGAGCAGAACCAGGTCCTGCTCATCAGCAGCGCGGTCACCTTCGTCGCCCTTCTGCTCGGCCTGATCGTCGCGGCGGTGATCTCGTCGGGCATGGTGGCGCCGCTGCGCCGGCTGCTGTCGGCGACGCAGGAAGTGGAGAAGGGCAGCCTCGACACCGTCGTCCCGGTGACCAGCCGGGACGAAATCGGCCGCCTGACCCAGGCGTTCAACCGCATGGTCGAGGAGTTGCGCGTCAAGGCGCGCATTCGCGACACCTTCGGCAAGTACATCGATCCCCGCATCGTCCAGGGCCTGATCGAGCGGCCCGAGCTCGCCGCCGCCGCCGGCGAACGGCGCACGATGACGATCTTCTTCTGCGACATGAAGGGGTTCACGCCGCTGTCGGAAGGGCTGACGCCGACCGCGCTGGTCAACGTCATCAATGCCTACCTGACCGAGATGTCGACGCCGATCCGCGAGCAGAGCGGCATCATCGACAAGTACATCGGCGACGCCATCATGGCGTTCTGGGGCATGCCGTTCACGGCCGAGCAGGACCAGGCGAAGCTGGCCTGCTTCGCCGCAGTCGATCAGCTCGAGCGGCTCGGCGCGTTCCGCGCGCGCCTGCCCGAGCTCATGGGCATCAAGCGCGGCCTGCCGCAGGTAGACATGCGGGTGGGCATCGCGACCGGCGAGGTGGTGGTGGGCAACATCGGCTCGGATGTGACCAAGAGCTACACGGTGATGGGCGACACCGTGAACTTCGCCTCGCGCATCGAGGGCGCCAACAAGCAGTACGGCACTCATGTCCTGATCAGCGAGGCGACCGCCGAGATGGCTGCACGGGCCGTCGAGACGCGCGAGATCGACTCAATCCTGGTCGTCGGCAAGAGCGAACCGCAGCGCATCTTCGAGCTGCTGGGTCGCAAGGGCGCGATCGCCGACCCACAGGCGAGGCTCGGCGCCCGGTACGCCGAGGGCCTGGCTGCCTATCGGCGGCAGGACTGGAGCGCAGCCGAGGCGGCCTTCGGCGCGGCGCTTGAAACCGTGCCCGGCGACGGCCCGAGCACGGTCATGCTGAAGCGTGTCGCCGCGCTGCGCGCCGATCCGCCGGGCCCCGGCTGGGACGGGGTGTGGCGGATGAGCGAGAAATGATCCTGCAGCCCCGCTGGCGCGGCTTTCGGGAAGGATTGCGCCTTGGCCGCGATGCGGCTTGTTCGCCCGCGATCGGCGGCCGCTACGTCTCGTCGGTGGGCAGGCCGCGGTCGCTCTTGGGCGCGTCTTCGTCCTCGTCGGCGCCCTGGACGCGGGTGGTACGCACGACGGCGAGGATGAAGCTCGCGACGAACATCGTCCCCGTCGCGTAGAAGACCATCTTCCATATCTCCGACGGATAGAAACCCGCCAGGCCGAATCCGAGAGCACCGCTGACAACGGCCGCCACGAGGAACACCAGCGGCCAGATCAGCACGGTCATTCGTCCTCGAGTTGGCGATCGAGCTGCTCGAGCGCCTCGATGACCGCCAGGTAGCCCGGCAGTCCCGCCAATTCGTCGATGTCGATGTCGCTGGTACCGGTGTGCCGCTCGAGCCACGACAGGCCTGCATCGACGTGAGCCGGATCGCCGGACAAGCAGCAGGTGACCGCGTGGAGATAGTCGTCCGGCTCCGCCGCCTCCAGTATTTCCAGCAATGCCGCAACCTGCGCGCCCAGCTCCTCGACCGCTTCGGCCAAGGCCGCCGCTTCGGCTTCGGCGTCCAGCTGATCGGCGAAATAGCTCGACAGCAGTTTGGCGCGCGTTGCCCAGGGAACCTGCGAAACGAGCTCGATCAGGTCGTCTTCCGGCAAGGACGCCGCCGCGCTCTGGAGCGCCTTCACGGCCATGCGATGGCGCGGCTTGACCGCTTTCCTTTTGGCCACGCCGCCCGTCCGCCGGTGGGGTTTGGAGCGCTTCGCGGCCGCACGTGCCGCGACCGCCTGCCGCTTGGCCGGCGGTTTCGCCGGCTTGCGCTTCGTTCGAGCTTTCATCGCGCCCTCCGCTATCTTCTTCAAGCTCGAAGTGTCCGGCCACGATCGGCGGAAGGCATTGATTCATGTCAATCGCGCCAGCGACGCCGGGCGCGAGGGAGGCCGCCTGTTAACCTGGATCAATGCGGTCCCATGCGTCCGCCCGTATGGTCCGGCGGCAACTCGGCAAAGTCGGGAAACACGATGGTCGGCGCCAACGATGCGGACCGCCCCGGACGCGAGACGTCGACGGCCCGGCTGCCTGCCGCCGACTGGAACGTCGTGGTGACGCTGCCCGAGCGGACCTTCCGCGAGGCCTGCCGCCTGCTCGGCAAGTGGGGACGGGTCCGGCGGACGCATTATTACAACGTGCTCGCCATGACGGTCGCGGACACTTCGGAATTCCAGGCGCAGTTCGAAGCGGCCGTCGGGCGCGAGCCGGGAATCATGAATCTCGTGTCGCATGTCGTGCCGGCGCAAGCGACGTTCGACTTCGCGACGGCCGCCGAGTTCGAGGCACAATCGAGCTTGCTGCTTCCGCGCTGGGTTCCGCAGCTTGCCGGCCGGCGCTTCCACGTTCGCCTGCACCGGCGGGGGTTCAAGGGGCGCTTGTCCACGCCGGTGGAAGAGCGCTTTCTCGATGACGCCATTCTCGGCGCGCTGGAGCGCGCCGGCACGCCGGGACGGATCGGCTTCGACGACTTCGATGCGGTCCTGCAGATCGAGACGATTGACGGGCGTGCCGGCGCGTCCTTGTGGACGCGCGACCAGCTCGAGCGGTGCCCGTTCCTCGGGCCGCCTTGACCGAGGCTTCTATTCGCCAGGCGGATCGGCTCCGCCCGCACCCCAATCCGCGCCGGGGCGCCCGCGGAAGAAGCCGTCGGCGAAGACGGCGGCGGGAGCGACGGTCCGCAACCGCTCCTGCGCCTGTCCCGCTTCCAAGGCGCCATCGAGGACGTCGCGAAAGATGCGCGCGACGGCGACCATGTCGAGCGCGTGCGGAGAAAGCCGGAAGCGGCCGACCCCGATCGCCCGCAACGCAGCCAGTTCGCCGACGAGGTTGAGATAGCGAAACGACAGCGTCTGCGTCCCGTTCACCGCGAGGAAGGGCTCGCCGTCCAGCGTCTGCACCTCCATGCCGTCCGCATCATTGGCGCAGACATAGCGGCACGAGTCCTTCGCCAGCCCGTGCGCCCGCGCGTGGTAGCAGCGCGCGGAAATCGCCAGCGGCATGCGCCCGAAGACCGCGACCTCGAGCTGGGCACCTGTTTCGGCGCGGGCGAGACGCGCGATGGAAGCCCGCGGCAGCTCCCAGGGCAGGGTGCAGCGCACGGCGCCGCGCCGCGCCAGCAACGCCAGGCTGCGCTCGTTGTAGACGTTGACGGTCGGGCCGATGCAGTGCGGCCGCCCGGCCAGCAAGCCGACCATCCCCATGTCGTTGGCCTCGACCAGGAAGTCCGGGGTCGCCGCGAGCGCGCGCGCATCGGCGACCTCGCGCGCACTGCCGACCAGGATGGGCGACGCGAGCACGACCTCCTTGCCGGCCCGGACAAGCCGTTCGACGACGGCGGGCAGCGCCGGCGCGAGGAAGGGCGCGCGCTTGGCGCAGACGATCTCGCCGACGCAGACGGTGTCGACCGGCGCCTCGTCGGCGATGGCGAAATGGAAGTCGCGCCACCGTTCGACCGGCCAATTGAACATCACCGGTCCCAGCGTGAGAGCGGTCCCGGAAGTCATCGCCAGGTCCGGGTGTAGGCGCCGCCCGTGGTCTTGCCGCCCTCGGCGATGCCGGCGAGCGCCGATGCGTCGGCGCGGCCGCCCGCGGCGACCAGGTCGATGGCGCGACGGAACGCCGCGGTCACCTGCTGCACATAGGCGCGCCCGCGCTGGCGCCCCTCGATCTTGAGCGCGCGGACGCCGGCGGCCGCGAGCTCGGGCAGCATCGCCGCGGCGTTCAGGCTGATCGGGTCCTCGAACAGGTGCGACGGCCGGCCGCGGGCAACGAAGCGTCCCTTGCACAGCGTCGGATAGCCCGCCGGCTCGCCCTGGCGGAAGGCGTCGATGGTGAATTCCCCAAGGCGCGCCAGGAGCGCGTCGTCGCGGGCGACGTAGCGGACGTGGCTGGCGGGCGAGCAGACGCCGTGCGTGTTCGGCGACAGGCCGGTGGCATAGCCCGAGAGCGCGCACCGGCCTTCGGCCATCACGCACATGCCGCCGAAGGCGAAGACCTCGGTCTCGACCGCTACCTCGCCGTTGAGCGCGGCGATTTCGCCGATGCTCAGCACGCGCGGCAAGACGACACGCCTGACGCCGAATTCGCGACGATAGAACTCGATGGCGTCGGGATTGGCCGCCGAGGCCTGCACCGACAGGTGCCGGCGCAGGCCGGGATGGGTCTCGGCGCAATACTGTAGCAGCCCGATATCGGCCAGGATGACCGCATCGACACCAAGCCGCGCGGCATCGTCGACCGCGGCCTGCCACGGGGCGAAGCCGCCGGCCGGCGGATAGGTATTGACCGCGAGAAACACCTTTCGGCGGCGTCCGTGCGCGTATTGCAGTCCTTCGGCCAGTTCGTCGCGGCTGAAGTTCAGCCCGGGGAAATTGCGCGCGTTGGTCTGGTCGCGAAAGCCGAGATAGACGGCATCGGCGCCGGCATCGATGGCCGCTCTCAGCGCCGGCAACGTACCGGCAGGGCATACGAGCTCCAGAAGCGGTTTCATGGCGCCCCCACGTCGGTCCGGCTGCGCCGGCGTGCGGTCGCACGTTCGATCGAGTCCAGCCGCGATGAGATGTCGTCCAGCCTGTGCCCGTAGGCCGCCATGTCCCGGCGCAACGGCGCCTCCAGGACGTGCTGTGCGTGCAGCAGCGCGGATTCGAGCAGGCGGTAGGCGAGGCATGCCGGCGCCATCCCGGCGCGCAGCAGCGCGCGGAAGGGGCCGGCGCGCTCCGAGATGAGCCGCAGCAGGTCCACTTCCTCGCCCTCGACGGCGTTGCGCAAGGCGACGACGGCGGATGTGTCGCCTTCGACCGTCAGGTGGCGCGAGAAGAACAGTGCATCGCCGTCGAGCCGCCCTTGCAGCAGGGCGATCAGGTCGACCAGCGGGCCGCGAATCACGGCGCTGGCGGGGGATTCGATCGCGCGGGGCGGGGCGATGCGCAGCGTCGTCGCGCCGTCGGCGAAGCAAAGCTCGAAGCCGATCGGCAAGTCGCTGGGCGCGATGAGGACGTGCGCCCCGGTCAGTCCCGCCAGGCGCTCGAAGACGCGCGGGTAGGCTTGCACGGCGTGACGCATGACGTCCGCCAGAAGCATGTCGAGCAATGCCCGCGGGACGAAGGACAAGGGCAGGCCCAAGAGCAGCACCGGAGACAAGGGCGGCGTCATGGCGGGGCCTAGCCGCGGCCCGGACCGCCACCTTCGCGGCTTCCCGTCGCGCCGGGCTTTTGCCCCGCGTGGATGCCGCGATGGAAGCGGGCGTCATGGCTGCGGAAATGCTGGCCGAACCAATCCGCCAGCCTATGGCCCAGCGCATCCGGCCCGGCCGCGTAGTCGCCCCGCTCATAGGCGTCCATGATGTCGCGGATCTCGTCGAGCAGGATCTCGTGGTCGACCTTGTGCACAGTGTACTCGGCGTAGTGCTGCTGCTGCATGATCTGCTCCTCGAGCGCGAAATGCGAGGCGATCTGGGCATGGACCTCGCCGAGGAAGGCGCCGGTGCGCGGCGGGCCCTTCTGTTCGACCATTTCCTGGTGCAGGCGGTTGATCAGGTCGATCAGCGCGCGATGCTCGTGGTCGACGCCGTCGATGCCGATCGAGAATTCGTCGCGCCATTCCAGGAGGGGCATCGTTCTCTCCTTTCAGCGGATCACGAAGCCGCCCGCCTCCGCGCGGAAGTCGATCACCAGGTTCTGGCGCGGACGCAGCGCGACGGTGAAGGAGCTTTCGTAGTCGAAGCCGTCCCGTCGCTCGCTGTCGCGCAGGCGCAAGGCAAGCCGGTGCTCCCCGGGCGGCAATTGGAAGCGGCGATAGGCGCGCGACGGACCGTCGCCGGACAGGCCGCTCGGGGGCAGGACCTCACGATGGGCCAATTGTCCGCCCACGTCCATCTCGATGACGAGGGGCACGCGTTCGCGGGGGCACGCCTGGCTGCGCCGCATGTTCGGCGGCAGCTTGGCGATCTCCGCCGGCGTCAGCGGGCGGCAGCCGCCCTTGCGCTCGCCGCCATGGGAGAAGCTTAGCTTGACCTCGGCGCGATCGGCCGGGCGGTAGGTGTAGGCCGGCGCGCTCGCGAAGTAGCCGAGGAGAAGGGCGAAGCCCAGATAGGCCAGCGCCTGTCCGGCGTAGCGGAATACGCCGGTCATGCCACCGTCTCCCGGATGTCGGCCGGTTGCGCCGGGGCGGGCGGGCGGATTGCCGGCAGCGTCGCAAGCTGCGCGCGGAACGCCGCGATTTCCCCGGCCAGGCTCGTTGCCTCGTGCCGCGCGGCCCAGCGGCGCGCCATGCGCTCCCGCGGCACCCGGTCGCGCAGACGCGGGTCGCGCTCGCCGTCCATCCGCAGCTCGGTCCATTGGATGCCGAGACGGTTGACGCAGGCGCCCTCGGAGCCTCCGGTCAGGAACACGCCGTCCGCCAATCCGCGGCTGAGAACATAGTCGACGAAAGAGGGCGGCAACGCGCCGATGCAGGGCAGGCTGACGCCGGCGACGCTCTCATTGGCCAATGCGGCCATGTCGACGGAGCAGTCGCAGCCGAAGACCAGGACGCGCGGCGAAACGCTCAGCCGCTCGGCCGCCGCGTGGGTCCGCTCGCGCAGATCGTTGAGGGACGCGTCCGGGACATCGATGCCGGTCGCAAGCTCGGCGATGCGGCGGAACGGCATCGACGGCGGACATGCGGCCATGCAGATGCCACAGCCCACGCACAGCGCCGCGTCGACGACCGCCTGCTGCGCAAATGGTTGTCCATCGCTGCGCGGCACCATCGCGACGGCGGCATAGGGGCAGTCCTGCACGCAGCGGCCACAGCCATTGCAGTGCTCGAGATCGACCACGGCTGCCCGCGGCCGCCGCAACGGCGGCAACCACGGCAAGGCCGCGAGGCCCACCGTCAGGACTCCGGCCAGGCCCCATACCCAGGCATAGGAAAGGTGATCGAACAGCGGATAGGCCGCCAGGTAGAACCAGTCCAGGCCGACGTCGCCGGGCACTTTCGCCAGGTCGGCCGGGGGCTGGCTGACGGCAGGGTGGACCAGCGACAGCGCGAGCATCATGGCGAGGGTGCCGATGGCGAGCCCGCGCGGCGGGTTGATACGCGGCTTGGACAGGCGCTGGAGATGGACCCAGAGGATGAACAGCAGGATCAGCGGGATCGCGATGTGCATGAAGATCAGCAGCGTGAAGAAGCGATCGTCCAGGCTGTTGGGCGCCAGGAAGTTGCGCGCGATCGGCTCGCCGAAGAACGGCAGGGCGTCGAGCCATTCGGAGGTGGTGAGGGCGATGTACTGCGCCAGCTCGTCCCAGACCAGCCAGTATCCGCTGACGCCCGACGCATAGACGAGCCACAGAATCGGCACGCCGGTCAGCCACGAGAACCAGCGGACTCCGCGCATGCGGTCGAAGGAGAACTCGCGCAGCAGGTGGAGCAGCGCCATCGCGACGAGCGCGTCCGACGCGTAGCGGTGCAGGCTGCGCATCACGCCGCCGAGATACCACTGCGCATGGGTCAGCCGCTCGATCGAGGCATAGACGCGCTCGACGCCCGTATCGAAGCCGATGTAGAGGTAGATGCCGCTGACGGCGACGATCCAGTAGTAGAAGAAGCCGAGCGCGCCCAGATTGTGCAGCGGATTCCAGGCGGGACCGAAGGCGCGGTCGAAGACCCGTTCCGTGACGGCAAAGGCGAGTCGCAAGGGGCGCTTGATCGACTGCACGCCGGGCTACCTGGCTTGTCGTGCGGATCGGCTTTGCGTCACGCGCCCTGCGCGTGCGGGCGGCGCCACAGCCGGACCAGGAGCCATGCCGTGCCCGCAAGCGACGCGAGCCCGATGAAGAAGCCGATGAAGATCGCGTAGCTGAATCGGTACCGGTCCTGCGACGGGTCATAGACCGTGCACAGCAGCCGCAGCCGGTCCCACCATGACGACGGTTCGGTGAAGCGAACCGGGCGACCATAGACGAGCTGCTTGAGCGGCTCCATGACGGCCGCGGTGCGGAACTCCGAGCCGTAGACCTGCCAGTAGACCCTTCCGGACGGGTCGACGATGGTGGTCTGGGCGATGTGGTCGAAGCCGCGCGGCGACCGCACATAGGTGAAGCCGACGTCGCGCGCCAGGGCCTCGATTGCCGCCTGGTCGCCGCTCAGGAACACCCATCCGGGCTGCTCGAGGCCCTGCTGCCGGGCAAAGGCGCGCATGCGCTCGGGCGTGTCAACGCCCGCCTCGAAGCCGACCACGGCGACCTGGAAACTGTCGCGCGGAAGCACCTGGCGCGCGGTCGCGACGGCTTGCAGCAGGCTATGGGCGATCAACGGGCAGGTGTGGTAGCAGCCCGTGTACACCATCGGGATGATCAGCGCCCTGCCGCGATAGTCGCTCAGGCGGACCGCGCGCCCGCGCTCGTCCGTGAAGGCGTGGTCGGTGACCGAGCGGCCGATCGCGGACGCGCTCGTCGCCATGGCCTGATCCGGGTCGAGCCGCGTGGCCGCAGCGGCCGTGCCCGCCGCGGCCAGCCACGCCAGTTGTGCTGCAAGGACGAGGCGCGCCGCCGCGGACAGGGTCACAGCGCCTCCAGCAGCACGCCCAGGATGACGAGCTGGAGCTGGATGAGCGAGCCGAAGAACGCCATGCGGGCGTTCTGCGACGTCGGCTGCACCGCCAGCTGCCAGCAGAGCACGATGAAGATCGCGCCGCCCACGGCCGTGCATGCCTGGTAGGCAATGCCGAGGCCGAACGCGGCCGGCAGCAGGGAAACCGCTACCAGGACGATGGTGTGCGCCAGGATGACGCGCGCCGCCGGCTTGGGATCGAGAATCACCGGCAGCATGGGCACGCCGGCGGCCGCATACTCCTCGCGCCGCGCCAGCGCGAGGGTCCAGAAGTGCGGCGGCGTCCACAGGAACAGCGTCATGGCCAGCGCCATGGCCGCGGGCGAGGGATAGGGCTCGACCACGGCGGCGCCGGCGAGCACGGCGAAGCTGCCGGCCAGGCCGCCGACGACGATGTTCCACGGCGTACGGCGCTTCAGCCAGACCGTATAGACGACGCCATAGATGAAGGCTCCCATGAATACGTGGAGCGCGACGGCCTTGCCGAGGAAGAGGGCGAGCGCCGTTCCGGCCACCAGCATCGCCGCCATGATCGCGAGCCAGATCGGCCCGGCCGTCAGCCTGCCCGAAACGAACGGGCGACCCCGCGTGCGCTTCATGCGCGCGTCGAGGTCGCGCTCGAAATACTGGTTGAAGGCGCCGGCGGCCGACGATGACAGCAGGACGGCGAGCACGAGCGCCACGATCCGCCAGCCCTGCGGCATGGGCGCCGGCGAGATCGCCACGCCGGCGACGGCGCTCAATGCGATCGCCGCGCCGATCCGGAGCTTCAGGACATTGACGACCTCACCGAAGGTGATGGGCATGGAACGTTCACTCCCGGTCGTCACCCGGACTCACCGCAGCGGCCATACCGCGGCGAGGTACTTCCAGTTGACGTAGTAGTAGAGGACGAAGGCGACGAAGAAGACCGACACCAGCGTGATGGTGCCCGGCAGCTTGATGGTGCCCGCGCCGCCATAGCTGGCGACGACGGCGGCCGGCGGCGGCGCGGCGGGGCGTGCCGGCTTCGCGGCCGGCGCATCCTTGCGCGCGCCGAACAGCACGGAGCCGACGACGACGACGACGTAGGCGATTCCGCCGAGCGCGGCCAGGATCGCGAAGATGCCGTTCAGCCCCAGCATCAGGAAGGCGCCGGCGGAGTACTCGAAGGTCAGGGGCGCGTCGCTGAACGTGATGTCCCAGTGCCGGCGCGCCACGCCGAGCGTGCCGGCGCCCATCATGAAGACCGAGATGCCGGCCGCGCCGATGCCGAACAGGTAGGGCTGCCATTGCGCCAGCTTCGGCAGCACCAGCTCGCGCCGGAAGATCAGCGGGATCACGAGATAGGTGATCGCCATGAACGCCAGCGTGGTGCCGGTGACCACGGTGCCGTGGAAGTGGCCCGGCACGTAGAGCGTGTTGTGCATGAGGATGTTGAGCTGCTCGGTGCCGAGGATCACGCCGGAGATGCCGCCGATGAAGCCGAACATCACCAGCGACAGGAACATGCCGGCGAAGGCGGGATTGCCCCAGGGCGCCTTGCGCAGCCATTCGAACATGCCCTTGGTGTAGCCCTTGCTCCGCTGCGCGGCCTCGATCGAGCCCGGCACCGTCATGCCGTGGATCATGCTGCCCAGCACCGCGAGATACATCGCGTAGCTGGTGTTGAAGATCTTCCATTCCGAGCTGATGCCCGGCTCGACCAGCAGGTGATGGGCCGAGGCGAGCTGCAGGAAGCCGATGTAGAGCAGGAACGCCGTGCGGCTGACCTTCTCGGACAGCGGCTTGGCGCCGAGCACGATCGCCGCGATCGCGTACCACACCGCGACATGGGCCGAGACGTTGATCTGCTGCGAGGAATGGCCCATCGCCCACCACACGACCTTGTACATCAGCGGGTCGATATGGCTGATGAGGCCGAGCGACCACAACCAGGTCGGCACCAGGATGATGGCGCCCGAGGCGATGGTGAAGACGGCGATGATGGCCGCCGTCAGCGCGCCGAACGTGACCAGCGGCACCGAGCCTTCGTAGGTGCGTTCGTCCTTCGCGACCACCAGCGTGCCGAAGAAGACGAAGCAGCCGATCAGCGCGCCGACGGC
>JAKLKW010000266.1 GCA_023150455.1 Alphaproteobacteria bacterium
GCCGTCGCGCGGCGCGAAGGGACGCTCGCCGTGATTGGCCGCATTGGACTGGCCGAAGATCAGCAGCACGGCGGTGCGGGGCCCGTGCGGCACGTCGCCGCAATCGACGCGCCGCCGGCCGCGCTCCTCGTGGCCGGCGCCCTGGGCCGGGACATGCAGCAGGCCGAAATAGGGCTCGGCGCGGATGCCGGCGTGCCGGTGCAGGCGCGCCGAGACGAAGTCGAGCGCGTGATAGGGCAGCAGGGGCCAGAGCTCCAGCGCCAGCGCCGCTGCGCCCGCGGCGGCGGCAAGCGCCGCGGCGATGCCGGGCAGAAGGCGCCGGGACCGGGCGAACGCCACGGCGCCGGCGGTCAGCGCCGCTCGAGCGCGTCGATGATCTGGCGCGTCATCAGCGTGTAGCCCTGGGCGTTGAAGTGCCCCCATTCCGTGCGGACGGGATAGAAGGCGAGCGGATCGCCGTGGGCGCGCAGCGCCGTGTCGACGTCGACGACGGGCAGGTCGAGGCGGCGGACGGCGTCGAGCACGGGGCGCCGGTACGGCGGCACGCGGCCGCGATAGTCGTCGACGTTCGGGATCATGACGAAGACGATGCGGCCGCCCCAGGATTCGACGCGCCGCTTGGCGATCGCCAGCACGCGCTCGAAGATGCGCAGCAGGTCGGCGGGCGCGCCGAGCGAGCCGATGTCGTCGCCGAGCGCCTTGCGCACGAGGGAGAGGTTGTCGTCGAGCTTCCGCTGCCAGGCGGCCTGGCGCTTTGCGTCGGAACGGAACGCGCGCGCATGGATCTCCCATTGCGGATCGAGCCAGAGGGCGTCGATCTCGGGCTGGCGGTCGACCAGGTTCTGGCTGAACCCGTCGGCGAGGTAGCGCAGCAGCAGCCGGCTGCGCAGCTCCTTCTCCTTGAGGTCGTCGATGTCGTTGCCGTCGAAGTAGAGCCAAAGCACGGTCCTGGGCCTGAACCGCGTCCCGTATTCCGCGAGCGCCGCGAGGTCGAGGATCGGGCCGTTGCCGCCGTAGCCGGCGGTCGCGGCGGGGTAGCCGGCGCGCCGCAGCTGGCCGGCGACGGACTGCTCCTGGTGCACGCACGAGCCGCCGGCGAAGGAGTCGCCGACGATCATGATGCGCTCGGGGTGCATGTAGACGGTGTCGTCGTTGTTGAAGCCGTAGCGGTCGAGGCGCCAGATCGGGAACTCGCGCTGGTCGCCCTCGCTGCAGCCCATGCTGAGCCGCAGCGCGACGCTGGAGAGCGGCAGGAACTCCGGGATCGTGCCTTCCTCGATCAGCGGCAGCAGCGCATAGGGCGGATTGACCTGCCAGGCCGTCACGCCGTCGCGCGCCAGCGCGTCGATGGTCGGGTGCGGCGTGGGGGCCAAGGGCGGTCGCGGCGACTGCCAGAAGTCGATCGCCGCCGGCGGGGGCGATTGCGGCTCGCCCGGCTTCCACAGCCGGCGCACGATCTTGGTCTCGTAGATGCTGATCAGGCTGCGGCCCAGGTAGGACAGCGCCAGGTCGGCAAGCCAGATCGACGCCAGGCTCGAGACCGCCAGGATCGCGAAGTTGATCTTGCCGTCGAAGCGGATGAACAGGCTGAAGGCGAGCACGGCGGCGGCGGCGAAGCCGACGGCGATCGCCGGGGTCCACGGATCGAACGCGTCGCGCGTGAATTCCAGAAGCCGCGCCAGGACATGGACGACCGCCGCCAGCGCCAGGACGATCAGGACGTTCGCGATCCAGTTCGTGCGGCTGCGGCCCGGCATGCGCTCGATCACCTTGGGGTCCGGTAGGGCTCGGAACGGGCGCGACCATAGCCAGGATTGATCCCGTGGTCCACGCGCGACGCGCCGGCGGCGCGTTTGACGCTTCTTTTTCCCAGCGAGGACTGTCATGGCCGACGACGACCGGGAGCACTGGCATCTGGACCGGCGGGTGCCGGTCGCGATCATCGGCGCGCTGCTGCTGCAGAGCTTCAGCATCGGGTGGTGGGCGGCGCGCATGGAGTCGCGCCTGGCGGTGGTCGAGAGCGGGACGGCCAGGGCCGACGCCTCGGCGCAGCAGCGCTTCGCCGCGATCGAGGGACGCCAGCTCGAGGCCGACAAGCTGGGCGCGCGGGTCGACGAGCGGCTCAGGGCGCTGCAGGACACGCTGCTCCGGGTCGAGAGCGCGGTCGCGCCGGCGCGGGGGCGCTGATGACGGTTTCGGGCATCGAGATGCCGCGCGGCCGGGCGCTCGCCTGCAGCGACGCGGCGCGCGACCGGCTGGCGCGCACGATCTGGGGCGAGGCGCGCGGCGAGGGCTTCCGCGGCAAGCTCGCCGTCGGCTGGGTGGCGCGCAACCGCGCGGAGCATCCGCGCTGGTGGGGACGCGACCTCGAGGCGGTGCTGCTGAAGCCGGCGCAGTTCTCGTGCTGGAACGCCGACGATCCGAATGCCGCCAAGTGCCTGAGGGTCGGGCCGGACGACCGCGCCTTCGTCGACTGCCTCGCCGCCGCGCACGCCGTGATCGAGGGCACGATCGCCGATCCGACCGACGCCGACGGCGCCGGCGGCGCCGACCACTACCACGTCGCCGGCCTGGTGCCGGCGTGGTCGCAGGGGCGGGCGCCGCTCGTCGCGATCGGCCGCCACGTCTTCTACAGAATCCGGCCGCCGGCGATCGGCGATCGGCGCGAGCGTGCGACGTCGGGGCATCCGGTCGCCGATCCCCGGTTACCGATCACCGATCACTGATCACCGACAAGGAGTCTTCCATGGTCGCCGCCGCCGGAATCGTCGGGACGGTCGCCGCCGCCTTGCCGCTGGCCGGCAAGGTACTGGACGCGATCGACCCGCTGCTCGACCGCTTCTTCCCCGACCCGGACAAGAAGGCGGAGATCCGCAACGCGCTGTTGGGCGAGCTCGCGAAGTTCGACCAGGCGCAGCTCGCCGTGAACGCGCAGGAGGCGGCGCATCCATCGATCTTCGTCGCCGGCTGGCGGCCGTTCATCGGCTGGGTGTGCGGCCTCGGCATCGCCTACAGCTTCATCGCCGCACCGCTGCTGCAGGCCGTGGTGTCGATCTGGCAGCCCGGCTTCGCGCTGCCGGCGATCGACGCGCATCTGTGGGAGCTGGTGTTCGGCCTGCTCGGCATGGGCGCACTGCGCAGCTTCGACAAGATGCAGGGCAGCGACACCAGGCAGGTCGCCCGCGTCTCGCCGACCCGGGATCTCGGAAAGTCGTTGAAAGGAGCAAGATGATGACGCGCATTCTCGTCTTCGCCATGCCGCTGGCGCTCGCCGGCTGCATCACCGTCCAGGCCGGCGGCGCGCCCGCGCCCGCCTGCGCGCCCGCCTGGCCGCGCGACTTCGCCGACCGGCTGGCGGCCGAGGCCGAC
>JAKLKW010000267.1 GCA_023150455.1 Alphaproteobacteria bacterium
CCGGAATTCCAGGTGATCGCCGACCCGCAGCGCTACGTGTGCCTGGAGAGGCTCCGCCGCTATCGCTACGAGTCGCTGGACAGCGACTTCGCGCGCAAGATCGAGGTCGACGCGGACGGGCTGGTGGTCGCCTATCCCGGATTGTTCCGGCGTATGGGCTGATCGTCCAGCGCGCGCCGGCTCCAGACGATCTCGCCGCCGTAGCCGTCGAGCGCGCCGATCGGGCTGGGGCTGCCGTCTTCCCAGGCGAGGCGATGCGGCACGAAGCCCCAGCCGGCCAGCAGCGCCGGCATCGCGTGCGGATCGCCGTAGCGCCGGAGATGGCGGGGCTCGTACTCCGTCTGGATCAGGATGTCCGGGCTCGCGGCGATCATGCGCTCGGCGCCGCGCAGCACCTCCGACTCGTAGCCTTCGACATCGATCTTCAGATAGTCGATGCGCGGGATCGCGTGGCGCTCGCAGTATTCGTCGAGCGACACCATGGCGACGCACTCGCCGGTCTCGCCGGCGGCGGCGACATGGGTTTCCCCGGGATTGCGGTCGCAGAACGCGATGCGGATCTCGCCCGGGCCGCTGCCGACCGCCAGGTTCTCGGCCGTCACGATGCCGTTGCAGTTGCGCGCCACGTTGCGGGCGAGGTAGGCGAAGGTGCCGGGATGCGCCTCGAAGCCGACGACGCGCCCGGACGGACCGACCATGCGGCAGGCCGGAACCGTGTAGAGCCCGATATTGGCGCCGACGTCGAGGAACACCGCGCCGGCCTTGAGCGCCCGCTGCCAGAAGCGGAACACGTTGAGGTCGCGCTGGCCGAACACGCCGGCGATGAACGACGACCAGTTGTTGCGCGGCGAATCGAACAGGCTGCCGCCGCAGCTCGTGAACGCGAACCGGTCGGGCGAAGCCAGCTGCTCGGCGAGCGTGTAGCGCAGCACGCGCAGCGCGTAGGCGGCCGGCGCCTCGCGGTAGGGCGGATAGCTGCGTACCCAGCGCAATCGGTCGATGAAGGGCCGCCGGTCGAGAAGCATGGGCCTGCCTGGCGATCGAAGGGGATCGGCCCCGAGACTGTGCGCGGGCTGCCGGCGGATCAATCCCCCGAAGCTGTGACAAAACGCGGCCCGCGGTACCACTTCCGTCCGCCGGGATCAGAGAACCCGTTCACAAGCGCCGGCCGACCGCTCCCGTAGGCATGCGACTGCGCATGGGAGCACGGGGGAGGACGACATGGCGATCTTCACGGGGACCGGCGGCAACGACCTGCGCTCCGGCGGCGGCAGCGGCGCGGGCAAGGACGCGGCGGGCCGCTGTCGTTCACGTGCAGCCGGCAACAGATCAATGCGGGCGACAGGCTGTGCTGGTGGCGAGGCAATGGCGGTCGGCGCGGCCGCGCGGCTCGCGCGAGGGCGGGGCAGGCGATGGCGAATGGCGAATGCGTGGTGCCCCCGGGGAGACTTGAACTCCCACGCCCTTGCGGGCAACAGATTTTGAGTCTGCCGCGTCTGCCATTCCGCCACAGGGGCACCCAAGCGGCGGGCAAAATAGCGGAGGCGGGCGCCGAGCGCCATGGGCCATCCGCGCCGGCCGGGACGGCGTAGAAGCCGCCGCGTGCACCGGCTTGCCGAGGCACCATCATGGCCAGCGCCGACAATACGAAACCGCCCATGGGCGCGCTCGCCCGCGCCGCGCTTGCGGTCCTGCCGGTCGTCGCCGCCTCGCTGCTGGGGCAGCTCGCCACCGTGCCGAACCTCGCGCCCTGGTACCAGGGCCTCGTCAAGCCGGGCTTCAACCCGCCGGACTGGGTGTTCGCGCCGGTCTGGACCGCGCTCTACGCGCTGATGGCCTGCGCGGCCTGGCGCCTGCTCGGGGTGCCGCGCGGCACACCGGGCCGGGCGGCAGCGCTCGGCCTGTTCCATTTGCAGCTTTCGCTCAACGCCGGCTGGCCGTTCCTGTTCTTCGCGCTGAAGAGCCCGCTTCTGGCGCTGGTCGAGATCGTGCCGCAGTTCCTGGCGATCGCCGCCTGCATCCGGCAGGGCCGCCGCGTGGACCCGGTCGCGGCCGCCTGCCTCGTGCCGCTGGCCGCCTGGGTCGCCTTCGCCGCGGTGTTGACCTTCGCCGTCTGGCGCTTGAACCCCTGACCCGCGGCGGCGGCGGCCGATCACGGCGGCGTGAGCCAAGCCTTTGCGTTTTCACGAAAATATGAGGCGGCTGCATGGCTGCCCCGCCCTTGCTGCGGCGCACAACGCCCCCATATCGCCATCATCGGCACCTACAAGAGGTGCCAGAGGAGAAAATGGCCATGACGAAGAAAGCGATGGAGTGCGCCATACCCTCGGCCTGCGTCATCGCGGCCGGGTTCGGCATCTGGTTCGCCGCGATGGCGGCCATGGCGGCTTTGCCGACCAACGAGGGACCGGCGGCGCGCGTGCAGGAGCCGACCGGCGTGGTCGTGCTGTACCAGGATCCGAAGACCCTGGAGACCGTCCCGCTGCGCGCGGCGCGCGAGGTGCACGCGCTCTGAGCCATCCTGGCGTCCCGCCCGCGGCATTTGCCGCGGGCGGGCCTGCCTGCTACATCCCGCCCGCGCCGTTTTGCCGAACGAGTCCTCAAGGGGCGGGTGTTGGTCCGCAAGCTGTACGACTGGATGATGCGCCTGGCGGGCCACCGCCTGGCGCTGTGGTGGATGGCGGGCGTCAGCTTCGTGGAAAGCTCGGTCTTTCCCATCCCGCCCGACGTCATGCTGATCCCGATGATCCTGGCGCGCCCGAGCCGCGCCTTCCTGATCGCGACGGTGTGCACCGTCGCCTCGGTCGTCGGCGGGTTCCTCGGCTACGCCATCGGCTACTGGCTGCTCGAGGCGATCGGCCGGCCGGTGCTCGCCTTCTACGGCCAGATGCAGAACTTCGAGGCGTTCCAGGCGATGTTCCGGGAATACGGCTGGTGGATCATCGTCATCAAGGGCATGACGCCGATCCCCTACAAGCTGATCACGATCGCCAGCGGCGCCGCCAGCTTCCCGCTGGCGAGCTTCGCCGTGGCCTCGGTCATCTCGCGCGGCATGCGCTTCTTCCTGGTCGCGGCGCTCTTGTGGAAGTTCGGGCCGCCGATCCGCGCCTTCGTCGAGGAGCGGCTGACCCTGGTCACCACCGCCTTCGTCGTGCTGCTGGTCGGCGGCTTCGTCGCCGTGCGCTACCTGCTGTAGCGCGCCGATGTCGGCCAAGGCCCCGGCATCCGACACGGCGACGCTGGGCGCCGCGATCCGCGGCGAATTCCTGCTCGATCCCGGTTTCCGGACGGTCAACCACGGCTCGTTCGGCGCGACGCCGCGCCTCGTGCTGGCGGCGCAGGACG
>JAKLKW010000060.1 GCA_023150455.1 Alphaproteobacteria bacterium
TCCCAGAACATCCTCAAATTTCATCGTCCTTAGCCCTTGCAGCACTTCTGTCCGGTTCATCCCCGCCACCAACCTGGAGCGATTCAAAAACCGGACAGATCACGTGCTACAAAGACCGGTCAATCGATGTGCTCTCTACATCGTAGGAGAGCGACCTTGGCGCGGCAACGCGGCTTGCCTATGCTCGCGCGCCATGAACCGTAGCGACCGGCGGCGCATGGCCAGGCAGGGCGCGGCAGCCGCGCCCGCGCGTGCGCTGATGCGCGGCGAAGCCGTTCGCCTGGCGCAGCAGGGGCGGCTCGACAAGGCGGCCGCCTTGTGCCGGCAGCTGATGCAGGCCGATGCGGCCGACGCGGACACGCCGGCGCTGCTCGCGGCGGTCCTCAACCAGCAGGGCCGGCACGTCGAGGCCGCCGAGGCGGCCGGCCGCGCGCTGAAGCTGCGGCCGACCCATGCCATTGCCGCCTTCAATCTCGGCAACGCGATGCTCCGGCTCGAGCGGCTGGAAGAGGCCGAGCGCGCCTTCCGCCAGGCCGCGGTGGCGCAGCCGGACGATCCCGACGCTCTGTGCAACCTCGCGGCGCTGCTGCAGCGCCGCGGCGCGGCGGCGGAAGCGGTCGAGCTCTGCCGGCGCGGCCTCGGCGCACGGCCGAACGACGCGAACCTGCTGTCGAACCTCGGCAACGCCCTGATGGTGCTGGGCGAGACCGCCGCCGCCGCCGAGGCCTACCGCAAGGTCACGGTGCTGACGCCGCAAGACGCCGACGCCTGGCGCGACCTGTCCGCGGCGCTCGAGCGGCTGTGGCGCCTCGACGAGGCGATCCGGGCCAACGAGCGCGCGCTCGCGCTGCGCCCGGGCGACCCGCAGCTGCGCGCCGAGCTGCTGTACCAATACCAGCATGCGTGCGACTGGCCGCAACAGGCGCGGATGGCGGCCGAGGTCGATCGCGACATCGACGCGGCCCTCGCGAAGGGCGAGACCGTCGCGGAATCGCCGCTCAGCAACCTCGGCCGCTGCGACGACCCGGCGCGCAACGCGCTCCTGGCGCGCAACTGGGCGCGCGTGCCCCAGCGCTCGGCCGCCGGGCTGCCCGCGCCTTCCGCGCCGGCGGCGAAGCCGCGCCTGAAGATCGGCTATCTGTCCGCCGACTTCCGCGACCACGCGATCGGGCATCTGACCTGCGGCCTGTACCGGGCGCACGACCGGGCCGCCGTCGAGGTGCACTGCTTCTCCTACGGGCGCGACAATGGCGGCGGCTACCGCGACGCCATCCGCGCCGGCGCGGATCGTTTCACCGACGTGATGGCCATGGGCGACGCCGAGGCGGCGCGCGCCATCCGCGCCGCCGGCATCGACATCGCGGTCGACCTGATGGGCTGGACCACCAACCAGCGCCTGGCGATCTGCGCGGCGCGGCCGGCGCCGGTGCAGGCCACGTTCCTCGGCTTTCCCGGCACGACCGGCGCGCCGTTCTTCGACTACGCCATCGTCGATCGCGTCGTCGTCCCGCCCGAGCACGCGGCGCACTGGACCGAGCGGCTGGTCTTCCTGCCGCATGCCTACCAGGTCAACAACCGCGCGCAGGCGATCGCCGCGAGCGGCGCCTCGCGCGCGAGCGTGGGCCTGGCCGATGACGCGTTCGTCTTCGCCTCCTTCAACCAGCCGTTCAAGATCGGCGAGGCGACGTTCCGCGCCTGGACTTCGATCCTCGGCGCCGTACCCGGCAGCGTGCTGTGGCTGATGCAGCAGAACGACCGGGCGGTGGTCAATCTGCGCCGCGCGGCGGAGGCGGCCGGCGTCGCGGGCGAGCGGCTGGTGTTCGCGCCGCCGCTGCCGAAGCCGCTTCACCTCGAGCGCCTGGCCCTGGCGGACCTGGCGCTCGACACGCTGGTCTACAACGGCCATACGACGACGAGCGACTGCCTGTGGGCCGGATTGCCGGTCGTGGCGGTGCGCGGCCGGCATTTCGCCTCGCGCGTCAGCGCCAGCCTGCTGCAGGCGATCGGCTTGCCCGAGCTGGTCGCCGACGACGTCGACGGCTACCGGCGCCTCGCGACCGCGCTCGCGCACGACCGTGCGCGCCTGGCCGCGCTGCGCCGACGCCTGGCCGCCAACCGCCTCACGGCGCCGCTGTTCGACACCGATCTCTTCGCGCGCAACCTGGAGCGCGCCTATCGCCTGATGTGGGACCGCGCCGTCGCCGGCCTCGAGCCGGCGACGATCGAGGTGTGACGAGCGAGCCGACGAGGACGGACGCCGTGCGTCCGGAACCTGCATCGGCCGACGCTTGACGGAATGTCCTTTATAAGAGACACTGCTGCGAGTGGAAGTTCGCCAGACCGACGTTTTCGCCGATTGGTTTGCGGGCTTGCGCGACCGCGAGGCGCGCGCACGGATCACCGTCCGCATTCGCCGTTTGTCTCTCGGCAATCCTGGCGATGTGAAACCGGTGGGAAACGGCGTCTCGGAGATGCGGATCGACTATGGTCCTGGCTATCGCGTCTATTTCGTTCGGCGCGGGAGCGCGCTGGTCGTCCTTCTCTGCGGCGGCGACAAGCGTGGCCAGGATCGCGACATCGCACGCGCCATCGCATTGTCGCGAGAGGTTTAGAGAGGTCGAGATGGCTCGCAGGAAGACGCGCCGCTGGGATGCGGCCGACACGCTCGAGACCAAGGAAGACATCGCGGCCTATCTGGACGCGGTGCTCGAGGACGGCGACCCCGAGCTGCTGAAGGCTGCGCTCGGCGACGTCGCCCGCGCCAAGGGCATGAGCGAGATCGCGCAGGCGGCCGGGCTCGGGCGCGCCAACCTCTACAAGGCGCTGTCGCCCGAGGGCAACCCGGAATTCGCGACGGTCGCCAAGGTTCTGCGTGCGCTCGGGCTTCGGCTGTCCGTTGCGGCCTGACAGCCAACGCCGATCAAGGTGGATGCCGACAACGTCTCGATTTCCGTCCCCCCTCCCGCAAGAGGAGGGGGGGACCGAACCAAGGCGTCATCCGGTAGTGGGTGCGACGTCGACGCCGCCCTTCACCACTCCGTCAGCACGGGCTCCATCCCCGCCTTGGTGAGCGCCGCGGCGCGGTTCTTCTGCCAGGCCTTGGCGAATGCGGCCGCGTCGGCGTGGCTGGCCTTGCTGGTGTCGGCCCAGGCGGCGGCCAGCACCTGCTGCCGCTTGACCAGGCCGTCATTGTGCTTCTGGTAGGCGTCCGTCCAGACCTTGATCTCGCGGAAATACCTGATCGCGCCGTCGTGCAGCGGCACGACCCAGTCGAAGCGCTGGCGCTTGATGTCCCAGCCGTTGTTGCCCGGCGCGCCATCCTTGTAGTCGTTGAACAGCTCGACCATCGCGCGGGTCATGTTGTAAGCGAGGTCCGCGTCGATGTTGGCGTAGGCCATCAGCACCGGATAGGGATAGGTCGCCGCCTCGACCGGCTTGTCCTTCGACAGCTCGGCGCCCTCCGTGCCCATGAACGGGATGAAGAACGGCGCGAGCTTGTTGAGCCGCGCCCAGCCTTCCTTGTCCTTGTGCGGCACCGTCGGATACTGGATGCCGCGCGGCGACGCGGCGATCTTGTAGGCCTGTCCCGATATCGTCGACGAGAAGGCGGCGTCGACCTGGCCCGCGATGATGCCGTCCATCGCCGGCCCGAAGCCCGGGAACTCGACCTTGGTCACGTCCTTCCAGGTCAGGTTGGCGAAGGCCAGCAGCGCGGTGATGTTCTGGTTGAGCGACGGCGCGCCGACCACCCAGGCGACCCGCTTGCCCTTCAAGTCCGCCATCGTCTTGATGTTGGCGTCCTTGGCCGTGACGATCGTCAGCAGCGCGTCCGAGTTGTTGAGCAGCAGCGAGCGCACCGGCTGCGGCCCCCATTCCTTGCCGCCGAACTCGAACACCGCCTCCTGCGCCAGGTAGGCGCCGCCCACGCCGTTGGCCGAGAACTGCACCTTGCCCTCGCGCACCGGCAGCGTGCGCGAGATGTCGTTCTTGCCCGGCAGGACGCGCAGGTTCACGCCCAGCTTGTTCTTGAGCGCGTTGCCGATCGCGACCGCCTGGTTGTAGCCGCCGGACCCGACGTCGTACGCGGTCCAGGCGATGGTTTCCGGCAGCTTGATCGGACCGGACTGCGCCCAGGTGGCGGGCGCGATGGCGGATGCCAGCCCGGCTGCGGCAAACAGGGCGAGCGCATGACGACGATGCATGTGAGATTTCCTCCCGATCCGGTTTGATTGCGCACGACTATAACACGGCTGCCGACCGATCCAGGCGCAACAGCCCAAAGCTCACGGCGCCCAGCACCACGCCGACCAGGTCGACGGCATGGCGCAGGACTGGATCGCGCGGCCACCACGCCAGCACCTCCGTGCCCGTGGGGAACAGCAGCACCAGCCCGCCGGCGAGCAGCAGCGCCCGCGCCAGGACGCCGGCGGGCGTCGCCTGCATCGGCCCGGCACCGATCAGGTAGCCCTGCAACGCCGAGGCGACGGCAAAGACGCCCGCGAACGCGGGCGCCAGCGCCAGGACGATCTCCTGCCACGTGCCGTGTAGCACGAGCGCCGGATTGAGCACGAAGACGAAGGGGACGATGTAGATGATCGTGCCGAGCCGCATCGACTGCATCCCGATGCGGAAGAACCCGGTCTTGGCGATCGGCGCGGCGGCGAAGGCCGCCAGCGCCACCGGCGGCGTGATGAACGAGATCATGCCCCAGTACATCACGAACAGGTGGACCGCGAGCGGATCGAGCCCCGCCTTCACCAGCGGCGGCACCAGCACGATGGCGAGGAAGATGTAGCAGGCGGTTACGGTCATCCCCATGCCGAAGATGAAGCTGGTGATCGCGCCCATGACCAGCAGCACGACCGGCCGGTCGCCCGCCAGATAGACGAGGTCGTTCACCAGCGTGCCCGAGAGCCCGGTCATGGCGAACGACCCGACGATGAAGCCGATCCCGGTCAGGACGGCGACCAGCGAGGCCAGCTCGCGTCCGAGCGCGGTCAGGAACTCCAGGAAGCGTTGCCGGTCCATGCGATGGCGCGGCACCGCCTGGTTGATCGCGAGCAGCAGGCCCGTGGCGATGAAGGGCGCGATCGCCTCCTGCCGCTCGTTCAGCATGAAATAGACCAGCACGACGAAGACGAAGATGTATTGCCACCCCTCGGCCAGCGTCGCGCCGAGGCGCGGCAGCTCCCGACGCGCGAGGCCGGCGAGGCGGCGGCGCGCGGCGTAGGCGTCGACCTGCACCATCAGGCCGAAATAGAACAGCAGGCCCGGGACCGCCGCGGCGAGCGCGATCTCGGCATAGGGCTTGCCGAGGAACGAGGCCATGACGAACGCGGTCGAGCCCATCACCGGCGGCATCAGCACCGCGCCGGTCGAGGCGACCGCCTCGACCGCGCCGGCATACTCGGACGAAAAGCCCGTGCGCTTCATCGCCGGGATCGTCACCACGCCCGAAGAGATCACGTTGGATATGACGCTGCCGCTGATCGAGCCCTGGAGCGCGCTCGAGATCACGCCGACCTGCGCCGCGCCGCCGCGCACGCGGCCGACCAGCGCGAAGGCGACGTCGTTGAAGAACTTGCCGCCGCCGGTATGGTTCAAGGCGACGCCGAACACGATGAAGCCGACCACGATCTCGCCGAAGGCGCGCATCGGGATGCCGAAGGCGCTCTCGGCGCTCAAGATGTGGAAGGCGATCGCGTCCGGCAGCGGCTGCGCCAGGCCGCGGATCGGCCCCGGCATCTGGGCCGCGACCACCGGGTAGAGCGCGACGGCCAGGACGATCAGCGCGATGAGAAGGCCGCCGGCGCGGCGCAGCGCCTCGAGGATCAGGACGATGAACACCGCGCTCGCCCAGATCGCATGGCTCGGCGCCGCGTATTCCCAGCCCTCCTCCAGCGCCCGCGCCGCGCTGAAGGAAAGCCACGCGCCGACGGCGAAGGTGAGGAACGCCAGCATGGCGTCGTACCAGGGCACGCCGCCCGGCCGCGCACCCGCGCCGGCGGGAAAGGCAAGGAACGTCACGGGCAGGATGAGCGTCGCCAGCGCGTAGAGGTAGCGCGGGTCGATCAGCACGAAGCCGACGAAGAATTGCAGGTTGAGCAGCTGGTTCAGCACCAGCAGCACGGCCAGCACCGCGGAAGCCGCCGTCAGAATGCCGCCGACCCCGATCGCGGGCCGGTGCAGCAGCTCTTCCGGCATCATCGTCGGCGCTGCCGCCGGAAGATCAGCCATCGCGAGGTTCCGCCGCCAGCTTGCGCAGCTCCGTCTTCAGCACCTTGCCGTAGTTGTTCTTCGGCAGCGCGTCGACGAAGCGCCAGACCTTCGGCCGCTTGAAGCGCGCGATATGGGCGAGGCAGAGCGCGTCGAGCTCGTTCTCGCCGACCTTGCCGCCGGGCCTGCGCACGACGAAGGCCATCACCTCCTCGCCCCATTCGGGATGCGGGCGGCCGACGACCGCGGCTTCGGCGACCTCGGCATGGGTCAGCAGCACCTCCTCGATCTCGCGCGGATAGATGTTCGAGCCGCCGCTGATGATCATGTCCTTGGAGCGATCCTTGAGCGTCAGGAATCCGTCCTCGTCCAGGCTACCCAGATCGCCCGTGTGCAGCCAGCCGTCTTTCAGCGCCCGCGCCGTCGCCGCGGCATCGTTCCAGTAGCCCTTCATCACCGCGTCGCCGCGCACCAGCACCTCGCCGATTTCGCCCTGCGGAACACGGTGATCCCGCGCATCCGCGATCTTGATTGCGATGCCGCTCTGCGCGACGCCGACCGAGGCCAGGCGCTGCTCGTAGCGCGGATGCGCGGTGTCGGCATGGACCGCGCGCGTCAGGACCGTGATGGTCATCGGCGACTCGCCCTGGCCGTAGATCTGCACCAGGCGATTGCCGAGCGCGGCGAGCGCCGCCTTGCAGTCCGCCACGTACATCGGCCCGCCGCCATAGACGATGGTCCTGAGGCCCGCCGGGTCGGCGCCGGTCGCCGCGGCGTGATCGACCAGGCGCCTCACCATGGTCGGCGCGGCGAACAGCGCGACCTGCTTGTGCCGGCGGAACAGCCGGAACATCTCGTCCGGCTGGAAGCCGCCGCTCTCGGGCACCGCCTGCAGCGCGCCGCGCAGCACGAACATGAAGTTGTAGAGGCCCGAGCCGTGCGACATCGGCGCGGCGTGCAGGATCGTCGCCTCGTCCGGCACGGCGTCGACGTCGCTGAGATAGCCCTGCGTCATGGCGAACAGGTTGCGATGCGTCAGCATCGCGCCCTTGGGCCGCCCGGTCGTGCCGCTGGTGTAGAACAGCCACGCGACGTCGTCGTCGGCCCGCTCGACCGGGTCGAGCGGATCGTGGGCGGCGAGCCGCCGCCAATGCGTGTCGCCCGTGACGATCACGGCCGGGTGGTGCGGCACCGCGCGCGCGGCCGCGGCCGTGGTCTCGGCCAGGTCGGGCGTCGCCAGGGCCGCTCTCACGCCGGCGTGATCGAGGATGTAGGCGATCTCGCGCGCATGCAGCTTGGCGTTGACCGGCACGGCCACGAGCCCGCCGTGCCAGCACGCGTAGAGGGCCCGCATGTAGTCCGGGCCGTTCTTCATCACGATCGCGACGCGGTCGCCAGGCCGCGCGCCCATGCCGGCCAGGCCGCCGGCCAAGGCCGCGGCGGCGGCGGCGAACTCGCCGTAGCTCGCCACCGTCCGCTCGCCCAAGGCCAGGGCCGGACGATGCCCGCAAACCCGCGCCGCCCGCCACAGTAGCCGGGCGATGTTCATTCGGCGCTTCCCCCTGTTCTCGGCCAGTGTCGCAAGCGCGCCCCATCAGCGCAAGCACGCCGCATCCAGCCAACTCGCGGTCGCTTGACAAGGATCGCCAGCGGACGTGAACTCCTAGCCTGATCGGATTCACTTCGGCGTGGGGACGCCGGACCAATCAACGCCGCCACCGCAAACCGCAGGGAGACTCTCACGATGGCCGAGGACAAGGACCACGTCATGCTGCCCGAGCTGAAGCGCCAGCTCGCGGAGAACAAGATCGACCGCCGCGAATTCGTGCGCTACGCGTGCCTGCTCGGCATGTCGGCGAGCGCGGCCTACGCCTTCGCAGGCCTCGCCGCGCCCGCGCCCGCCAGCGCGCAGACGCCGGCCAAGGGCGGCACGATCCGCATGGGCATGCGCTGCCAGGACCTGAAGAGCCCCCATACCTACAGCTGGGTGGAGAGCAGCAACTCGGCCCGCCAGGTGATCGACTACCTGACGCAGACCGGCACCGACAACGTCACTCGCCCGTCCCTCTGCGAGAAGTGGGAGGCGAGCGCGGACCTGAAGACCTGGACGCTGCGCCTTCGCAAGGACGTCAAGTGGCATAACGGGCGCCAGTTCACGGCCGACGACGCCATCTGGAACCTCAAGCGCGTGCTCGATGCCAAGGTCGGCTCGTCCACCGTCGGCCTGATGAAGGGATTCCTGTTGAAGGAGGTCGAAACCGGCGAGAAGGACGCCAAGGGCAACCCGAAGAAGTCCACCGAGCTGTGGGACGCACAGGCGATCGAGAAGAAGGACGACTTCACCGTCGTGCTGAACGGGAAGTCGGCGCAGATCGCCATCCCCGAGCACCTCTTCCACTACCCGCTGATGATCTTGGACCCGGCCGAGAACGGCGAGTTCAAGGCCGGCTCGAACGGCACCGGCGCATTCCAGCTCGTCGAGAACGAGGTCGGCCGTCGCCAGCTGTTCAAGGCGCGGCCCGGCTACTGGGCCGGCGGCCCGCACATCGACCAGCTCGAGGTCGTCGACCTGGGCGACGAGGCCGCGGCCTCGATCTCGGCCATGGCGTCGAAGCAGGTCGACGCGCTCTATCTCGGCTCGATCACCATGCTCGAGGCGATGAAGGGCCTGCCGCACGTGCAGCTCTACGACACGGTCACCGCGTATACGGCCGTGGCGCGCATGCACGGCGTCAAGCCGTTCGACGACAAGCGCGTGCGCCAGGCGATGCGGTGGGCGATCGACGCCAAGCAGACGCTGCAGGTCAGCCACAAGGGCCTGGGCCTGCCGGGCGAGCATCACCACGTCTCGCCGGTGCACCCGGAATACGCCAAGCTGCCGCCGGTCGAGCGCGACGTCGCCAAGGCGAAGAAGCTGTTGGCCGACGCCGGCTATCCCAACGGCATCGACGTCGAGATCGCCTGCCGGCCGCAGCCGGACTGGGAGCTGATCGCCGTGCAGAACATGGTCGAGCAGTGGAAGGAAGCCGGCATCCGGGTCAAGATCAACCAGATGCCGTCGACCCAGTACTGGGAAGTCTGGACCAAGGTGCCGTTCGGCTTCACGACCTGGGCCCATCGCCCGCTCGGCGTCATGTGCCTGGCCCTGGCCTACCGCACCGGCGTGCCTTGGAACGAGGCCAACTGGTCGAACAAGCAGTTCGACGAGCTCTTGAGCCAGGCCGAGGCCACGCTCGACGTCGAGAAGCGCCGCGCGATCATGGCCAAGCTGCAGGCGATCATGCAGGACGAAGGCCCGATCGTGCAGCCGGTCTGGCGCGCCCTGTTCACCTACATGGACAAGAAGATCCAGGGCTTCAAGATGCACCCGACGGGCTACATGAACGCCAACACGTGGTGGGTCAAGGCCTGATCGGCGACCGCGATCCGAAAAGGAAGGGGCTCCGCCGCGGGGCCCCTTTCCGCTTCCAGGGAACCGTCCGCAGATGACCGCCGTCGCAGCCCGCCCGAACGACTTCGCCGATCTGGTCGATCTCGCGCGCTACCCGATCCACGAGCCGCACGGCGCCGGCCGCGCCCTGGTCGAGGAATGCCGCCGCCAGCTCGGCGACACGGGCGCCTGCAATCTCGACGGTTTCCTGCTGCCCGCTTCGGTCGCCGCCATGGCGGCGGAGGCGCGCGGGCTCGAGCACCTGGCGCACCGCACGCCCAACAGCAGGGGCACGGCCTATCTCGACGCGCCGGACGAGAGCGTGGCGGAGGACCATCCGCGCCGGCGCCTGCAGCCGACCTCGGTCGGCGCCATCGCCTACGACCTGATCCCGGCCGCCTCCCCGTTGCGGCGGCTCTACGAATCGCCCGCCCTGATCGCGTTCCTCGAGGCCGCGCTCGGCAAGGGCCGGCTCTACCGCTACGCCGACCCGCTCGGCGCGCTCAACATAGCCGTGATGACGCAAGGCGAGAGCCTGCTCTGGCATTTCGACCAGACCGATTTCGTCGTGTCGATCCTGCTGCAGGAATGCGAGCGCGGCGGCGACTTCGAATACGTGCCGAACATCCGCACGCCGGACGAAGAGAACTACCTCAGGGTCAAGCGCCTGCTCGACGGCGGCCGCTCGGGCATCGTGCGGCTCGACGCCAGGCCCGGCACGCTCGCGCTGTTCCAGGGCCGCTATTCGATCCACCGCGTCACGCCCGTCGAGGGAAGGACGCCGCGCTACATCGCGCTGCTCGGCTACGACACCAAGCCCGGCACGATGAGCAGCGACCGCCTGAAGCAGCGCCGCTACGGCCGCACCGGCCCGCGCGTCGCAGGCGCCGCCGCCGCAGCCGAGGATCGCGGCGGGTATTGACCGGGTATCAGAAGTCAGAGGCAGGGGTCAGATCGGGATGGCCCTTGTCCCGTCTGATCCCTGATCCCCGGCTTCTGATCCCTGAGACTTCGGCCCTGGCCGTAGCATCGGCGCATGACCCCGCGATGCGGCGGCGCTACACTTTGCCCATGAATCCGACCGGCTCCCCCTTCTCCATCGCCGAGATCGGCGCGCTGATCGGCGATCCGGCGCGCGCGAACATCCTCTTGGCGCTGATCGGTGGCGAGGCGCTGACCGCGGGCGAGCTCGCCTGGTGCGCGCGCGTCACGGCGCAGACCGCGAGCGGGCATCTCGCCAAGCTGACCGAGGCCGGGTTGCTGACCGTGAAGGCGCAGGGGCGCCACCGCTATTTCCGCCTCGCCTCGCCGCTCGTCGCGCAGATGCTGGAGAACATGCAGGTCGTCGCCTCGCTGCAGTTGCCGCCGCGCCACCGGCCGAGGACGCGCATCGACGAGGCGCTGCAGCAGGGCCGCACCTGCTACGACCACCTGGCCGGCAGGCTCGGCGTCGCGCTGGCGGACGCGCTGGTCGCCCGCGGCCACGTGGTGCTGGCGGAAGACGCCGGCGCGGCGACCGAAAGCGGCGCCGAGCTCCTGCGGCGCTTCGGCATCGAGCCGAACCCGCGCGGCACGCGCCGATGCTTCTGCAAGCCCTGCCTCGACTGGAGCGAGCGCCGCCCGCACCTCGCGGGCGCCCTCGGCGCCGGGCTGCTCAAGCGCTGCCTCGACCTCGGCTGGATCGAGCGCGTGCGCGACACGCGTGCCGTGCGCGTCACGGACAAGGGCTGGGACGGGCTCGGCGAAGCCTTCGGCATCGGGCCGGACGCGCTGCAGCCGAAGCGCGAGGCGGCGTAGCCGAAGCGGCGCGCCGCGCCGACGCCGCGCGCGGGTACGCTATCCGACCACGGCGACCTGGACGTTTCGACCCCGGAGGCGGCTGGGATAGGCTGAATGGCGCTCGAGGCCGGAGCGCCATCGAAGCCGGGGAGGTCGACATGGCTCTGGAAGCATCACCGCCGCGCGACGACACGACGACGAGGCTGCTCATCGAACGCGCCGTCATCCTCGTTCTGCTGGCCGCCCTGCTGGTGGGTGTCGCCCAGGTCCTGCGGCCGTTCGTCACGGCGATCCTGTTCGGCGCCACGCTGGCGATCGCGACATGGCCGTTGCGGGAGCTGCTGCTGCGCTACGGGGTCCGCCCCCGGCTGGCCGCGGTCGTGCTGCTGATCGCCGCCGTGGTCGTGATCCTGCTGCCGGTGCTGGCCCTGCTGCCCAGCCTGTCGCGCCAATTGGCGACGGGCATCAGGTTGGCGCAGGACTATGCGGCGACGTCGCCGCGGCCGCCGGACTTCCTCGCCGGCATTCCCGTGGTCGGCCGGGACCTGACGGCCCTCTGGGAGCGCGTCGTCGACGCCCACGGCGACGTGCGAGCGCTGCTCGCGCCGTACGGCCAGCCGATCCGCGGCTTCGTGCTCGAGGCGGCGCAGGCCCTGGCCGACAGCGTTCTGCAGCTCCTGCTCTCGCTGATCGTCGCGACGATGTTCTGGGCCAGCGGCGACACGATGGCGGCGGGGCTCCACGGCATCCTGCGTCACCTCGCCGGCGAGCCCGCCGCGCGGGCGCTGGACGTCGTCGCGGGCTCGGTGCGCGGCGTCGCCTACGGCGTGGTCGGCACCGCCGCCCTGCAGGGCTTCCTGATGACGATCGGCCTCCTGATCGCCGGCGTGCCGACGGCGGCATTGCTCGGCTTCGTCACCCTCCTGCTGGCGATCAGCCAGATCGGCGCCGCCCTCCTGATCCTGGTCTGGGGCGGCGCCGCCTGGTGGCTGTTCAGCACCGACGCGATGGGCTGGGCGATTTTCATGGTCATCTGGGGCCTGTTCGTCGGCACGATCGACAATTTCGTGCGGCCCTGGCTGATCAGCTTCGGCGTGACGATGCCGCTGGCGCTGGTGATCCTGGGCGTGTTCGGCGGCTTCCTCAGCTTCGGCTTCCTCGGCCTGTTCGTCGGCCCGAGCCTCCTGGCGGTGGTCTATACGCTGGTGCAGGCATGGCGCGAGACGCCCGCGCAACCGGCAACAAAGAAATGAGTCCTTCGTGCCGAGCTTGTCGCCCTTCGGCAAGCTCAGGGGACGAACCGCTCGCTCACACCTGCTCGCGCGCCAATACGCCCGTCAGGCACCCGATCGCCCCCGCCGCCTTGGCGAGCTCGTCGGCGGGCACGGCGGTGACCTCGATGCCGAGCTCCGCGTAGAAGCGCTGCGTCGCCGGGTTGCCGCCGACCATCAGGATGCGCCGGGGCCCGAGCGTCACGAAGTTGAGCGCACGGTTGGCCTGGGCCTCCTCCTGGTCCGGCAGGAAGGCGACCTGGTAGCCGCGCTCGCGCAGCGCCATGACCGCCGCATGCGGCGTGCGGCGCGGCCAAGCGACCGCCAGGTCCCTGTCGGCGACGCGCAGCATGCCCATCAGGTGCATCGTCCCGAACGGCATGTCGACGGCGACCGTGGCGACGCCCTGGTCGGCGAGGCACGCCGTCACCTGCCGGATCGCCTCGTCGTTGGTGCGCAGGCCGCGGCCGACGATCACGGTGCGGGCATCCAGCCACATCGCGTCGGCGCCCTCGAAGGTCGCGGTGCCCTGCAGCGTGCGCAGGATCGGCACGCCGAGCGCAGCCAGCCGCGCCGCGACGTGGCGCTCCTCGCCCGCGCGCACGGTCGAGGCCGGCCGCGCCAGGATCACGCCGCCGGGCGTCATGAACATCAGGTCGGCGCAGAACATCTGGTTGGGCGGCGCCCCCGATGGATCATCTGGCGGCGGGTCGACGTAGTGCACGGCCACGCCGGCCGAGCGATAGGCGGCGGCGATGCCGTCGTGCTGTCCTTGCGCGCGCGCGAGGTCGAGCGGCGCCAGCATCTGCACCTTGTCGGGATCGGCCGACGCGCCGAGCTCGGCGCCCGGTCGATGCATCAGCACGGCGACAAGCCGGCTCCATTCGCTGCCGACGCCATAGGGCGCCCAGATCGGCCCGATCTCGGCCGCGTGCGGCAGGACGCGCGGCGACCAGTTGTCGCCGCCATAGGCGGCGCTACCGAATGTGCTCTTCTGCGCGGTGCGGTCGGACATGCTTCTCCCTCTGGCGTTCCGGCGCGCCGCCCTGCTGCAGGGACACCAGCTCGTCCGCCTCGATGTGGCAGGCGATGCGGTGGCCATGGGCCAGGCGCTGCGCGGGCGGCGGCGTCGTATCGCAGATCGATCCCACCTTGCGCGGGCAGCGGCTGGCGAAGGGGCAGCCGGGCGGCAGGTCGGTGGCGCTCGGCAGCGCGCCGTCGAGGATGATGCGCTCGCCCTGCCGGTCGGGATCGGGCACGGGTGCTGCCGACAGCAGCGCCTCGGTATAGGGATGGAAGGGCGGCTCGAACACCTCGGCGGCGCGTCCGAACTCGACCACCTTGCCGAGATACATGACGGCGACGTGGTCGGCCATGTAGCGCACCACGGCGAGGTCGTGCGAGATGAACAGCAGCGTGGTGGCGCGTTCGCCCTGCAGCTCGTTCAGCAGGTTGATGATCGCGGCCTGCACCGAGACATCGAGCGCCGAGACCGGCTCGTCGGCGATGATGACCTCGGGATCGCCCGCGAGCGCCCGGGCGATCGCCACGCGCTGCTTCTGCCCGCCCGAGAGCTGGTGCGGCTTCCTGCCGGCGAAATCGCCCGACAGCTTCACCACGTCGAGCAGCCGGCGCGTCTCGTCCTCGGCCGAGCGCTTGCCCAGGCCCTTCAGGCGCCGCAGCGCGCGGCCGATCACGTAGCCGACGCTGTGGCTGGGATTGAGCGTCGAGTCGGGGTTCTGGAACACCATCTGCAGCTTGCGCTTGAGCGCCTGCGGCCGCTGGTCGATCGCGGTCGCGGCGATCTGGTCCGGCCCGATCCGCGCCGTGCCCTCGCTCGCCGTCACCAGGCCGCTCATGATCTTCGCCAGCGTCGACTTGCCGCAGCCGGACTCGCCGACGATCGCCAGCGTGCGCCCCGCCTCGGCGAACATGTCGACGTCGTTCAGCGCCTTGACGGTCTTGCCGGTGTCGCCGAACAGCCCGTGCGTCTGGCGATAGGTCTTGCGCAGGCCCGCGATCTCGACCAGCGGCGCCGTCTCGGCGCCGTCGGGCACGGCACCCGCCTGGCCGTCCTTGCGCAGCCAGGCCTCGAGCTCCGCCATGCGCACGCACTGCGCCTCGTGCCCGGCCTCGCCCGGGACCGGCCGGATCGGGATCGGCGCCGTCGTGCAGCGCCCCTCCTCTGCGGAGCCGCAGCGCCGGGCGAAGGAGCAGCCGGGCGGCCGCGAGAGCGGCGAGCCGACCTGGCCCGGGATCGTCGCCAGCGGGCTGCCGTGCTTGTCGCGCCCGAGCGTCGGCAGGCAGTCGAGCAGGCCGCGCGTGTAGGGATGGCGCGGATTGGCGAACACCTGGCGGATCGTGCCCTGCTCCACCATCTCGCCGGCGTACATCACGCCGATGCGGTCGCACACGCGCACCACCGTGCCGAGATTGTGGCTGATGAACAGGATGGCGGAGTTGTGCCGCTGCCGGAGCTCGCGCACGAGGTCGAGCACCGCCGCCTCGACCGTGACGTCCAGGCCCGTGGTCGGCTCGTCCATGATCAGCAGCGACGGCCGCGCGATCAGCGCCATGGCGATGACGACGCGCTGCTGCTGGCCGCCCGAGAGCTGGTGCGGATAGCGGTCCATGAATCCGGCGGCGTCGGGCAGCTTGACCTCTTCCAGCATGCGCACGGCCAGCGCGCGCGCCGCCGCGGCGTCGGCGCCCTCGTGGATCATCGGCACTTCCATGAGCTGCTTGCCGATGGTCTTGACCGGGTTCAGGCTCGACATCGGGTCCTGGTAGACCATGGCGATGCGCCGGCCGCGGATGCGGCGCAGCTCGTCCTCGCTCATGCGGGCGATGTCCTGCCCCTCGAACAGGATGCTGCCCGAGGTGACGCGTCCGGCGCGGCCGAGATAGCGCATGGTCGCGAGCGCCACGGTCGACTTGCCGCAGCCCGACTCGCCGACCAGGCCCAGCGCCTCGCCGGCGCCGAGCGAGAAGCTCAAGCCCGGGATGACGTTGGCCTCGCCGGCGCGCAGCATGAACGAGATGCGCGCCTGGCGGAACTCGAGCAGCGGCGCCCGGGCCCGGTTCTCGGTCGCGCCCCTGGAATCAGTCACGCAGCGAGATCTCGCGCAGGCCGATGGCCAGCAGGTTGAAGCCGATCACCAGCGACGACACCGCGGCGCAGGGGAACAGCGACATGTGCGGCCAGACCGACATCATGCCGTAGGTGTCCTTGACCATGCCGCCCCAGTCCGGGTCGGGCGGCGGCAGGCCGATGCCGAGGAAGCCCAGCACGCCGATGATGATCGTGGTGTAGCCGAGCCGCAGGCAGAAATCGACGATCAGCGGCCCGCGCGCGTTGGGCAGGATCTCGCAGAACATGATGTAGAGCGCGGACTCGCCGCGCATCTTCGCCGCCAGCACATAGTCGCGCTCGCGCAGCTCGAGCGTGATGCCGCGCACGATGCGGGCGATGATGGGCGCCTTGGTCAGCGTGATGACGACGATGATGTTGAGCGCCGACGAGCCGAACTTGGCGAGGATGATCATGTAGAGGATGATCACCGGGAAGGACAGCACGATGTCGCCGACGCGGCTGATCAGCCCGTCGATCCAGCCGCGGTAGTAGCCGGCCATGAGCCCGAGCAGCGAGCCCAGCGCCGCCGCGCCCAGCACCGCGATCGGCGCCACCAGCAGGACCGTGCGCGCGCCCCACAGGATGCGCGACAGGATGTCCCGGCCGAGATGGTCGGTGCCGAGCCAGTGCGCGCGGCTGGGGAAGGGATAGGCGAGCGCCTTCATGTCGTTGGCGTTGGGCGGATAGGGCGAGACCAGCGGCGCCAGGATCGCCGCCAGCACCCAGAACACGACGATCGCGAGCCCGATCATCGCCGGCCAGTTCTCGCCCACCCGCATGAGCTGCCGGAGCGCGCCCGCGACCGGTCCCGTCCGGGCCGGGCGCGGCGGGGCGACGCGGTCGATCGTGGTCTGCAGCGTCATCGCCGGTCCCCTCTCAAGCCCGCATCCCCATTACGCACGAATCCTGGGGTCGAGCGCCATGTAGGCGAGGTCGCTCAGGATCTGCGTCAGCACGCAGACGAACACCGCGACCAGCGCGCCCGCCTCGATCAGCGCGATGTCCTTGAACAGCGCCGCCTCCAGCATCATGCGCCCGAAGCCGGGATAGGCGAACACCGTCTCGACCACGACCACGCCAGCGACCAGATAGTTGATCTGCAGCATGATCACGGTCACCGGGTTGATCATGGCGTTGCGCACGGCATGGCCCAGGATCACGCGCGGGAAGCTCATGCCCTTGAGCACGGCGGTGCGGATATAGGGCCGCTGCATCACCTCGACCATCGAGGCGCGGATCATGCTGACGACGTAGCCCATGTCGTAGAGCACGATCACCGCGACCGGCAGGACCAGCTGCGCCGGGATCGACCAGCCGCCGGTCTGCGACAGCAGGGTCGCCGTGCCCGGCAGCACGCCCAGCCATACGACGAACACCGAGGCCAGGAACACGCCCATGGCGAACTCGGGCACCGAGGCGGCGAGCGTCGCGAACATCGTGATGCCGCGGTCGATCACCGAGCCCTCGCGCATGCCGGCGACGACGCCGAGCAGCATCGAGAGCGGCACGATGACGGCGAAGCTGACGGCGGCGAGCAGGCCCGTGTTCCTCAGCCGGTCGAAGATGATGTCCGCGACCGGCACCTTGAAGCGCTGCGAATAGCCGAGGTCGCCCGTGAACAGCTTGCCCAGGTACTCGACATAGCGCACGACCACGGGGCGATCGAGCCCCAGCCGCTGGCGCAAGAGGTCGACCTGCTCCTGGGTCGCATAGGCGCCCAGCTCCTTGCGCGCCACGTCGCCCGGCGACAGCTCGTTGAGCGCGAAGACGAGGAAGGACACGGCCACGAGCGTGACCACCATGAACAGCGCGTGCTTGCCGAAGAAGCGCAGCATTCCCGAACGAGTCCACCCTGTTTGCTCTGCGCGCCCGATCGCCCCGGCGCGCGGCGAAGCCCCTCCCCGCTTTGGAATTTCCGAGGAAATGCGCGGGGTTATGAACGGATGCTAGGCGCTGGGCGCGGGCCGGTCAATGCGCCATTGCGACCTTCGCTGCCCGGCCGGCGACACCGGCCCGTCGCGCGCCAACTTCAGCCGCGCGGCGTGCGCGCCATGTAGGGCTCCTCGAGCGAACGGCACTCCTCCTCGCTCAGCCGAATGCCGAGCGCGGCGATGCCGTCCTCGAGCTGCTCGACCCGGCTGACGCCGAGGATCGGCGCGGTGACGCCCGGCCGGCCGGCGACCCAGGCGAGCGCCACCTGCGCCGGCTTGACGCCGCGCCCGCGCGCGATCGCGCCGACGCGCTCAACGATCCGGAAGTCGAGGTCCTCGTAGTAGTCCTGTTGCGCGAACTGGTCGGTGCGCGCGCGCGTCGTGTCGCCGCCCCTGGCGCCGCCCTCGCGCCGCCGGTTGCCGGCGAGGAAGCCGCGCGCCAGCGGCGAGAACGGGATCACGCCGATGCCCTGGTCGCGGCAGAGCGGGATCATCTCGCGCTCCTCCTCGCGGTAGACCAGGTTGTAGTGGTTCTGCATCGCCACGAACCGCGTCCAGCCGCGCTCGCCGGCGCGGAACAGCAGCTTGGCGAACTGCCACGCCGCCATGGTGGACGCGCCGAGATAGCGCGCCTTGCCCGCGCGCACCACGTCGTCGAGCGCCTGCAGCGTCTCGTCGACCGGCGTGTCCGGATCGAAGGCGTGGATCTGGTAGAGGTCGACATGGTCGGTGCCGAGGTTGCGCAAGGAGCGGTCGATCGAATCCATGATATGCGCGCGCGACAGGCCGCGGTCGTTCGGCCGCTCGCTCATCGGGTAGTAGAGCTTGGTCGCGATCACCACGTCGCTGCGCCGCGCGAAGTCGCGCAGCGCGCGTCCCAGCACCTGCTCGCCCAGGCCTTGCGAATACATGTCGGCGGTGTCGAAGAACGTGACTCCCAGCTCCAGCGCGCGGGCGATGACCGGACGGCTGGCCTGCTCGTCCAGCACCCAGGGCCGCCATGTCGGCGTGCCGAACGTCATGCAGCCCAGGCACAGCCGCGAGACCTTCAATCCGGTCGTGCCCAATCGAACCTGTTCCATGTCCCCTCCGTCGAAGGCAGGCGTGATAGCAGAAACGGCCGCGGGCGTCGCGCAAGACCGAGGCCATCATCCTTCGAGACGCGCCCTTCGGGCGCTCCTCAGGACGACGCGTTGGGCTGGTGCTCATAAGATCGCGTCGTCCCGAGGTGCTCGCGAAGCGAGCCTCGAAGGATGATGGACTCGCTCGCCCTTGCCCGCCGCCGCGCCGCGGTCTAATCCTGCCGCCAGACCTTTCGAGGGAGAGTGACCATGCCCGAGGCCTTCATCTGCGATGCCGTGCGCACGCCCATCGGCCGCTTCGGCGGCGCGCTTTCTTCGGTCAGGACCGACGATCTGGCTGCGATCCCGATCCGGGCGCTGATGCAGCGCAACCCCAAGGTCGACTGGGCCGCGCTCGACGACGTGATCTACGGCTGCGCCAACCAGGCCGGCGAGGACAACCGCAACGTCGCGCGCATCGCGGCGCTACTGGCCGGCCTGCCGGAATCGACGCCCGGCGCCACGATCAACCGGCTGTGCGGCTCGGGCCTCGACGCTGTCGGCACGCTCGCGCGCGCGATCCGCGCCGGCGAGGCGGAGCTCGGCATCGCCGGCGGCGTCGAGAGCATGAGCCGCGCGCCCTTCGTGATGCCCAAGGCCGACGTCGCCTTCTCGCGCAACGCCGAGATCTACGACACGACGATCGGCTGGCGCTTCGTCAACAAGGCGTTCAAGGAGCGCTTCGGCACCGACTCGATGCCGGAGACGGCCGAGAACGTCGCCGAGGAGTTCCAGATCGCCCGCGCCGACCAGGACAAGTTCGCGCTGCGCAGCCAGCAGCGCGCGGTGAAGGCGATCAAGGACGGCCGCTTCAAGGACGAGATCGTCCCGGTCGAGATCGCCGGCCGCAAGGGCGAGAAGACCGTGGTCGACCGCGACGAGCATCCGCGCGACACGTCGCTCGAGGCGCTCGCGAAGCTCGCGACGCCGTTCCGCAAGAACGGCACGGTGACCGCCGGCAACGCCTCGGGCGTCAACGACGGCGCCGCGGCGCTGATCATCGCCTCGGAAGCCGCCGCCCGGCGCCACGGCCTGACGCCGCGCGCCCGCGTGGTCTCGGTCGTCTCGGCAGGCGTGCCGCCGCGCATCATGGGCATCGGCCCGGCCCCTGCGACGCAGAAGCTGCTCGAGCGCCTGGGCCTGAAGATCAGCCAGATCGACGTGATCGAGCTGAACGAGGCCTTCGCCGCCCAGGCGCTCGCCGTCACGCGCCAGCTCGGCCTGCCCGACGATGCCGACCACGTGAACCCGAACGGCGGCGCCATCGCGCTCGGCCATCCGCTCGGCATGAGCGGCGCGCGCCTGGCGACGACCGCGGCGCTGGAGCTGGAGAAGACCGGCGGCAGGCGCGCGGTGTGCACCATGTGCATCGGCATCGGCCAGGGCATCGCAGCGCTGATCGAGCGCGTGTGAATCGGAGGACAGATGACAGGGATCAGGGATCAGCGAAGACCGTTTGCCTTCATCTGATCCCTGATCCCTGACTTCTGTCCTCTGACTCGACCACCGCCACGCCGTACTCCTGCCCGGCGTCCTCGAGGAAGCGCCAGAGATAGTCCGCCATCGAGCGCAGCACGTGCAGCTCGAAGCGCGGCACGGGGCCGGTGGCGTCGTCGGCGCGCAGCAGGATCACGCCGACGCGGGCCAACAGGCTCTGGGCGCAGTCGCCGGGGCGGAACCGGCGCGGATGCAGGTCGATCGGGCAGCCCTTGGCCAGCGCGTCGCGGGCGCGCGGGCCGGAGACGGTGATGGTCGTGCGCGACTCGGTCACGTCGGTGACCGTGCCGCCATGCGGCGCCACCGCCGCGGCGAGCCTGGCGGCGAGCGCGGCCTCGCTGCCGGCGGCGGCGACCACCAGCCATTCGTCGGGGCCGAGCCACAGAAGGTCGATCGCAGCGGCGCGCACGGCGGTGTTCGGCGCCGTGGTCGGCTGCACGCCGTCCAGCGCCGCGCCGGCCGCCTGCATGAACGCGGCGTTCTGCGGGTCGCCGCGCAGGTTGATCTTGGCGAGGAAGCGCCGCTCGCCGAGCCAGACGCCGGCGGCGCCGGGTTCGGCCGTGGCCCTGGCCGCGAGGCCCAGGTGATCCAGCGCGCCCAGCCGTGGAATCGCGTCAGCCATGCAGGCGCTTCCCTTCCGGATCCCAGAAGCAGGGTTCGACCACCGTCGCCGCCGCCACGCGGTCGGGCAGCGGCGCATAGACCGTTTCGCCCATGCGCGCGCGGCCGCCCTTGATCATGGCGAGCGCGATCGGCGCATCGAGGGCCACGCTCCAGTAGCTCGACGTCACGTGGCCGAGCATCGGCATCGGCGGCACGGCGTCGCGGTCGGCGACCAGATGCGCCCCCTCGGGCAGCTTGCGGCGCTCGCCCGCCTCGAGCCTGAGCCCCACGAGCTGCTTGCGGTCGGGGCGCTGCAAATCGGCGCGCCTCAAGCCGCGCTTGCCGATGAAGTCGGGCTTGTTGTCGTTGACGATCCAGCCCATGCCGAGGTCGTAGGGCGTGACCGTGCCGTCGGTCTCCTGGCCGACGATCACGTAGCCCTTCTCCGCGCGCAGCACGTGCATGGCCTCGGTGCCGTAGGGCGTGATGCCGTATTTCTCGCCCGCCTCCATGCAGGCGTTCCACAGCGCCAGGCCATAACTCGCCTTCACCTGGACCTCGTAGGACAGCTCGCCGGTGAAGCTGACGCGGAACACGCGCGCGGCGATGCCGGCGACCGTGCCGTGGCTCAGCGACATGAACGGGAACGCCTTCGGCTCGAGGTCGATGTCGGCGGTCAGCTCGGTCAGAACGCGCCGGGCAAAGGGACCGGACAAGGTGACGACGGCGTACTCCTCGGTCACCGAGGTCAGGCGGACCTTGAGCTCGGTCCATTCCATCTGCAGCAGGTCTTCCAGCCACGACAGCACCGGCGCGGCGTTGCCGGTCGTCGTGCTGACGAGGAAATGGTCGTCGGCCAGGCGCGTGGTGACGCCGTCGTCGAAGACATAGCCGTCCTCGCGCAGCATGAAGCCGTAGCGGCAGCGCCCGATGCCGAGCTTGCTCCACGAGTTGGTGTAGACGAGATCGAGGAAACGCGCCGCATCCGGTCCCTTGACGTCGATCTTGCCGAGCGTCGAGGCGTCGAAGATGCCGACCGCGTTGCGCGCGGCATGAAGCTCGCGCGCGAGGGCGCGGTGCATGTCTTCTCCCGCCTGCGGGTAGTAGCGCGCGCGCTGCCATTGCCCGACGTTCTCGAACACGGCGCCGGCGCGCACGTGCCAGCGATGGATCGGCGTCCAGCGCGCCGGGTCGAGCAGCGCCCCCACCGTGCGCCCGGTGAGCGCGCCCATGGCGACCGGCGTGTAGGGCGGGCGAAAGGTCGTGGTGCCGACCGCCGGGATCTCCCGGCCGGTCGCCTCGGCCAGGATCGCGAGCGCCGCCAGGTTCGAGGTCTTGCCCTGGTCGGTGCCCATGCCGGTGGTGGTGTAGCGCTTCAGGTGCTCGACCGAGCGGTAGCCCTCGCGCGCGGCGAGCCTGAGGTCGGCGGCGGTCACGTCGTTCTGCAGGTCGACGAAGTGCTTGCCCTTGTGCCCGACCGGCGCATCCGACGGCACGACCCACAGCAGGCGCATCGGCGCGCTTTCGGGCTCGGGCTCGGCCGCCGGCAGCGCCGGCGGCGCGGCGGCGAAGCCGCAGTCCCCGGCGGCGGCCGCGCCGGCGGCGGCGCCCTGCTTTAGGCAGTCCTTGAGCGCGACGGCGCCGTTGCACGACCCGGCCGCGCGCACGGCCTGAACGGCCCTGCCCGGCAGGAACGCGCCGGTCGCCTCGTCGTAGCGCAGCCTGCCGCCGGACTGCGAGAACAGGTGCACGCTCGGCGTCCAGCCGCCCGAATTCAAGACCAGGTCGCAGGCGATGCTCTCGCGGTCGAGCACGGCGAGGTCCGAGCCCTCCTGCAGCCGCGCGATGTCGACGCCGGTCACGCTGCTTCGCCCGTGTGTCGCGGTGACGGCGCGGCCGGCGATCACGCGCAGGCCGCGGGCGCGCGCCGCGTCGACGCGCAGGCCCCCGGGCTCGGCCCTGAGGTCGACGATCGCCGCCAGGTCCACGCCGCCCGCGTGCAGCGCCAGCGCCGCGTCGTAGGCATGGTCGTTGTTGGTGAACAGCACCGCGCGCCTGCCGCAAGCGACGGCGTAGCGCCCGAGATAGGTGCGCGCGGCGTCGGCCAGCATCACGCCCGGCCGGTCGTTGTCGCGGAACACCAGCGGCCGCTCGATCGCGCCGGTCGCCAGCACCACCTGGCGCGCGCGCACCAGCCACAGGCGCTGGCGCGGCTGGCCGGGCAAGGGCTCCGCCGCGTGGTCGGCCACGCGCTCGACCAGGCCGAGCGCGTTGTGGTCGTAGTAGCCGAAGGCGGTCGTGCGCGGCAGCACGGTCACGTCGGGCAAGGCGCCGAGCTCGGCCAGCACGGCGCCCGCCCATTGCATCGCCGGCGCGCCGTCCAGCGTCGCGCCGCTGCCGAGCAGGCTGCCGCCCGGCTCGGCCTGCTCGTCGCACAGGATCACGCGCGCACCGGCGCGGCCGGCGGCGAGCGCCGCCGCCAGGCCGCTCGGGCCGGCGCCGACCACCAGCACGTCGCAATGCGCCCAGCGATGGTCGTAGCGGTCGGGATCGGACGCGTCGGCCGCCCGGCCCATGCCGGCCATGCGCCGGACCAGGCGCTCGTAGAAATGCCAGAAGCCGGGCGGCCACATGAAGGTCTTGTAGTAGAAGCCCGCCGGCAGCAGCTTGGCGAACACCGAGTTGAGCGCGCCGAGGTCGAGCTCGAGGCTGGGCCAGCGGTTCTGGCTCGCGGCCACCAGCCCGTCGTAGAGCTCGACCTGGGTCGCGCGAATGTTCGGCTCGCTGCGCGCGTTGCCGCGAAGCTGCACCAGCGCGTTCGGCTCCTCCGCGCCGGCGGTCGCGATGCCGCGCGGCCGGTGGTACTTGAAGCTGCGCGCCACCAGCCTGACGCCGTTCGCCAGCAGCGCCGAGGCCAGCGTGTCGCCGGCATAGCCGCTGTAGCCGGCGCCGTCGAACACGAAGCGCATGGCGCGCGCACGGTCGATGCGGCCGCCTTCGGGGCGCCGGAGGTCGAACGGCGCGGTCATGTCGTGCCGTCCGGCAAGGGCGGCTTCTTCTCGCCCGGCCTGTAGGTGGCGCGGATCTCGTGCGTCACCGTGTGGCGCAGCGCGTTGAACCAGCGCCGGCAGCCATGCACGTGGTTCCAGCGCTCGTAGTGCCAGCCCTTCGGGTTCGTGCGCATGAACAGGTAGCGCGCGTACTCTGCGTCGGAGATGTCCATCGCGTCCGCCGGCCGTGCGATATGGCCCTGCCCGCCGCAGCGGAACTCGACCTCCTCGCGCGGGCCGCACCAGGGGCAATGGATCAGGAGCATGGACGCCCCCTCGCGCCGTGACGCTCAATTTCGAGTCCCCCCTCCCCTTGCGGGAGGGGGGGACAGGAAACAGCGTGGCGCCGCACCACCGATGCCCCCTCTAATGCGCCACGGCCGCCGCGCCGTGCTCGTCGATCAGCGCGCCGGTCGAGAAGCGTTCGAGCGCGAAGGGCGCGTTGAGCGGGTGCGGTTCGTCCCGCGCGATCGTGTACGCGAACACCCAGCCCGAGCCGGGCGTCGCCTTGAAGCCGCCGGTACCCCAGCCGCAGTTGAAATAGAGTCCCTCGACGGGAGTCCGCGAGATGATCGGGCTGGCGTCGGGGCAGATGTCGACGATGCCGGCCCAGCTGCGCATCATGCGCACGCGGCCGAAGATCGGGAACAGCTCGCACACGGCGCCGACGGTATGCGCCACCACCGGCAGGCTGCCGCGCTGGGCGTAGGAGTTCCAGGTGTCGATGCCGGCACCCATCACCAGCTCGCCCTTGTCGGACTGGCTGATATAGGCGTGCACCGCGCTCGACATCACCACCGTGTGCAGCACCGGCTTGATCGGCTCGCTCACCAGCGCCTGCAGCGGATGGCTTTCGATCGGCAGGCTCAGGCCCGCCATCGCCGCCAGCACCGAGGCGTGGCCGGCGACGACGCAGCCGACCTTGGGCGCGCGGATCGCCCCGCGCGTGGTCTCGACCCCGGTCACGCGCCCGCCGTCGCGCAGGATGCCGGTCACCTCGCAGTTCTGGATGATGTCGACGCCGCGCGCGTCGGCGGCGCGCGCGAAGCCCCAGGCGACCGCGTCGTGCCGCGCGATGCCGCCGCGCCACTGCACCGACGCGCCGAGCACCGGGTAGCGCGCGGCCGGCGAGCAGTCGAGGATCGGGATCAGACGCCGCACCTCGTCCAGCGACAGCACCTCGGAATCGATGCCGTTGAGGCGGAGCGCATGCACGCGCCGGCTCAGCTCGCGCAGGTCGTGCTCGCTGTGCGCCAGGTTCACCACGCCGCGCTGGCTCAGCATGATGTTGAAGTTGAGGTCCTGGCTCAGCCCTTCGTAGAGCTGCAGCGACTTCTCGTAGAGATGCGCGCTCTCGTCCCACAGGTAGTTCGAGCGGATCACCGTCGTGTTGCGCCCGGTGTTGCCGCCGCCGAGCCAGCCCTTCTCCAGCACCGCCACGTTGCTGATGCCGTGCTCCTTGGCCAGGTAATAGGCCGTGGCGAGGCCGTGCCCGCCGCCGCCGACGATGATCACGTCGTAGGCCGGCTTCGGCTCCGGACTGCGCCAGGCCTGCGGCCAATCCTCGTGATGGCTCAGCGCGTTGCGCGCCAGGCTGAAGATGGAATAGCGCTTCAAGGACGGATTCGACCGGTTGGTTGCGGGCGTACTTTGGCAGGGCGCCGGATCGCAGGCAATCGCCCACAGTGTCGCCCGCCGGCCGCGCCGACGGTTGCTCGTTTCGCGACGCAACATGGCCCGGCTACGACCGGAAAAATGATGGGCGCGATGCAACCCGGCCCGTCGTGGCGCGTTGGTGCGTGGAGTCCACCCGGCTTCGACAAGCGAATGAACTGGTCTTCCCATGTATTCGGGTCGACAGTTCGGGGCCGCCGCGATAGGCATGTCGCGGCGGCTCTGCTCTTGTCCCGGCGGGAACCTCCGGCGCGATTCGGCGTTCACCCGGATTGCGACAGCATGGGGAGGACGTCGTGGCCGCGCGAATCCTTCTTGCCGTGACCGCGGGTATGGTGTTGGCGGCGCCGGCCCTGGCCGAACACCGAATCCGCCCGATTCCCGCCGTTCCCGTCGTCGCGGCGCCGGCACCGGTCGTGGTCGTGCCGCGCGCCGACCGGTCGCTGACCTACGCCGTCCAGCACGAGCTGGCCTGGGCCGGCTACGATCCCGGCCCGCCCGACGGGCTGTTCGGTCCGCGCACCTCCTACGCGATCCGCGCCTACCAGCATCATCACGGCCTGCCGCCGGACGGCCTGGTCTCGGTCGCACTGCTCGATCACCTGCGGGCGCGGCGCGCCGCGACCGCGGCCGCAGGGAATGCGCCGGTCGCAATGCGCCGGTCGCGGCGGCAGCGCCGGTGTGCCGGGCATTGCCGCAGACCGCCAAGATCGGCGGACAGGACGTCACCACGGTCGGCAACGCCTGCCTGCAGAAGGACGGCTCCTGGAAGACCGTGAACTGAGCCTGCCGCATTTGGCCCGCCGCGCCGACGGCGCGGGCCTCCGCCGGGCGCCTGGACCTCCCGTCCCGCTCTGCTAATCTCTGGCAAAACCAGGAGGTAGCGCCCTTGGCGCAATCTGGGCCGGCGCGCACGCCGGCTGTCGGGGGGCCGCCCGGGCACAGGGCGCTGGCCCTGTTCCGCGACCGCGCGTTCCGCCGCGTCTGGCTGGTCGGGCTGCTGACCGGCTTCGCGCGCTGGGCCGACATGGTCGTCGCCGGCATTTTCGTGTTCGACGCCACCGCCTCGCCCGGCGCGGTCGCCTTCGTCACCTTCCTGCGCTTCCTGCCGATGATCGCCGGCGCGCTCAGCGGCACGCTCGCCGCGCACCTGCCGCTGGCGCGCGTGCTGCGGCTCGGCGTCGGCACGATCGCCGTCGCCTATGCCGCGCTCGCCGTGCTCGCCGTCGCCGGCATGCTGACGGTCTGGCATGTCGGCATCGGCGCCTTCCTGGTCGGCACCTACTGGTCGACCGAGATGGCCGTGCGCCGCACGCTGCTCGGCGAGATCGCCGGCACGGGCCGCATCAGCCGCGCGCGCGATGATCCGCGCGCGCCTCCATTTGATCCTGCGGCCATGATGGCCGCGGCGATGGGCATCGACTGGGGCACGATCAACGCCGCCCGGCTGATCGGCCCCTTCGTCGGCGGCGCGCTCTACGAGACCCATGGCATCGGCGCGTGGTTGGTCGCCTGCGCGCTGATGTTCCTGGCCGGCACGGGCGCCACCTTCGGCCTGCACCCGGCCGCGCCGCCCGCGGGGCTCGTTCCGGCGGAACGGGGCAGGCAGCTCGTTGTGGCCATGGTCGACGACATACTGGTCGCCTGCCGCGACCGGCTGGTGATGGGCATCATGGCCGTGACCGTGATCATGAACTTCTTCGGCTTCTGCTACTCCAGCATGGTGCCGGTGATCGGCAAGGACGTGCTCGGCGCCTCGCCGCCCGAGGTCGGCCTGCTGTCGTCGATGGAAGGCATCGGCGCGCTGGTCGCCACCGCCGCGGTCGCCGGCGTCGTGCGCCCGGCCTGGTTCGGGCGGCTGTTCCTGCTCGGCTCGCTCGCGACGCTCGTGGGCGCGCTCGGCTTCGGCCAGTCCGGCAGCTACGCCCTGTCGCTCGTCCTGCTCGCCGCGGTCGGCTGCGGCGCCGGCGTGTTCGCGACGATGCAGAGCACGCTCATCCTCACCAGCGTGCCGGCCGAGCGCCGCTCGCGCACCATGGGCCTCTTGACCACCGCCATCGGGCTCGGCCAGACCGGCGTCCTGATGCTCGGCGCGCTGGCCGGCTGGCTCGGCGCGTCCCTGGCCGTCATCGTGTCCGAGACGATCGGGATCGTGCTGCTGGCGGCGTGCGCGCTCGCCTGGCCGGCCATGTGGCGCGGCGGCGTACGGCGCGCCTGACGGCGCTTGCGCCGCCCGGCCGCGCGGGGCAGATTGGCCGCCGCTTTCGGGGAGGAAACGGGGCATGCGCCGCACGACGCGCTTCCGCCGGCTGATGGAGGCGAAGGAGATCCTGGTGTTGCCGGGCGCGCACGACGCGCTGGCGGCGCGCATCATCGAGCAGGCCGGTTTCCAGGCGCTGACCGCGGGCGGCTACAGCGCGACCGCGACCCTGCTCGGCCAGCCCGACACCGGCCAGCTGTCGATGACCGAGATGGCCGACTTCTATGCGCGGCTGTGCGACGCCACGTCGCTGCCGCTGTTCGCCGACGCCGACACCGGCTACGGCAACGTCACCAACGTCGCGCGCACGGTCAGGGCCTACGAGCGCGCCGGCGTCGCCGGGCTGTTCGTCGAGGACCAGGTGGCGCCCAAGCGCTGCGGCCACATGGCCGGCAAGGCGGTGATCCCGGCCGAGGAGATGGTGGCCAAGGTCAAGGCCGCACTCGACGCGCGCCGCGACCCCGACCTCGTCATCATGGCGCGCACCGACGCGCTGACGGTGACCGGGCTCGACGACGCGATCGCGCGGGCGCAGCTCTACCGCGAGGCCGGCGCCGACCTGATCTTCGTCGAATCGCCGCGCGGCGTCGCCGAGATGCGCCGCATCTGCCGCGAGATCGACGCCCCCTTGATGGCGAACAACGTCGAGGCCGGGCTGACGCCGATCCTCTCGGCGGCGGAGCTGCAGAAGATCGGCTACGCCGTCGTCGCCTTCCCGGTCGCCGCCACCTACGCCGTGGCGCGGACCCTGAGCGAGCTCTATGCGGCGCTCCGGAAGGACGGCACCACGGTCGCCTATCGCCGGCGCATGATGACCTTCGACGAGTTCAACGCGCGGGTCGGCCTGCCCGAGCTGCGCCGCCAGGAAGCCGAGAAGCAGGATTTCGCCCGCGCCGTGATGGGGCGGGCGCAAAAGGGGACACGAAAGAGGAGGAAATGACGATGAAGAAGCTGACGATCGCCGCATCGCTGGCGCTGGCCGCGGCGCTGGCCGCCGGTCCGGCGCTCGCGCAGACCAAGATGCGCATCAGCCACCAGGTGCCGACGGCGCATCACATGCACAAGGCGCTGGAGTATTTCAAGGCCGAGCTGGAGAAGGCGACGAGCAACGGCATCGTCGTCGAGATCTTCCCCGCCGAGCAGCTGGCCAAGGCGGCGGAGAACCATCCGCAGGTCGCGCGCGGCACGATCGAGGCCGCGCTGGTGGTGAACTTCCAGTGGGGCAACACGATCCCCGAGATGAACGTCACCACCATCCCGTACCTGTTCACCGAGCTCGAGAAGATCAAGAAGTTCCCCGGCTCGCCGGCGGCGAAGCTGCTGGAGGCGAAGCTCGAGGCCAAGGGCGTCAAGAACATCGCCTGGCTCTACATCACGCGCCAGTCGATCTTCACCTCGGGCAAGAAGCCGCTGGTGGCGCTGGACGACTTCAAGGGCGTGAAGATCCGCGGCCTCAACGCGATCGTCGACGCGGGCCTGTCCGCGGTCGGCGCCGCGCCGACGCCGGTGTCGGGCGCCGAGGTCTACAACGCGCTGCAGTCCGGCCTGCTCGACGCGGGCCTGACCGACCTTTCCGCCGCCGTCAGCCGGCGCTACTACGAGGTGCAGAAGTTCGGCACGGTGTCGCCGTATTTCTCGGTCTACTTCCACATGTTCGCCAACCCGGCCTGGCTCGCCAAGCTGCCGCCGGCGCAGCAGAAGGCGATCGCCGAGGTCGCCGCCAGGACCGAGGCCCACACGATCGGCCTGACCGAAGAGACCGCCGGCAAGGCCGTCGGCCAGCTGCGCGAGAAGGGCATGACCGTGCACGAGCAGACCCCGGCCGAGCTGGCCGCGTGGAAGGCCGCGATGCAGAAGCCGGTCATCGACGCCTTCATCAAGTCGGCCCCCGACGGCGCCAAGCTGATCGAGCTGATGCAGAAGCTGTGAGGAGCGCGGGTCGGCCGAGCAA
>JAKLKW010000061.1 GCA_023150455.1 Alphaproteobacteria bacterium
GATGGGCACAAGTCCCCCGCCGAGCGCCTTGCCCAGCACCGTGATGTCGGGTGTGGCTTCGAAATGTCCGGCGGAGAACAGCTTTCCCGTCTTGCCAAGGCCCGTCGGGATCTCGTCGAAAATGAGCAGCGCACCGTGCCGGTCGCAAAGCTGGCGCACCTCCGGCCAGTACCAGTCCGGCGGGACGTGCACCGTGGCTCGAATCGGCTCGGCGATCACCGCGGCGATTGCGCGTTCGCGCTCGAACATCGTGCGCACAGCCTCGAGCGAGGTCCGCGCCCAATGCGGGGAATCCACCGGCTCCCCGCCCGGCGTCGCCGGCCAGCGATAGAACGGGGGGACATGGAGCGCGCCTTCGAGCAGCGGCCCCAGCCGCGGCGACCGGTCGTTCGGCCGCCCGCCCACGCTGAGCGCGCCAAAGCCGCTTCCATGGTAGGAGCCGTGAAAGGAGATGGTCTTGTGCCGGCCCGTGGCCACCCGCGCGATCTTCAGCGCCACCTCGATCGCGTCCGAGCCGCCGGTGGTCAGCAGCACCTTGGCCGGCCCGCCCGGCCAGCACGCGGACAGCGCCTCCGCCAGCAGCACCGCGGGCTCGTCGGTGAACCGGCGCGGCGTGAAGGGCAGCGTCCGTATCTGGGCCGTGACCGCCGCCGTCAGTCGCGGGTGGCCGTAGCCCAGGTGATGCACGCTGTTGCCGTGCAGGTCGATGTAGCGCTTGCCCGCATGGTCCTCGATCCACACACCCTCGGCGCGCCGGATGCTTGCGATGCAGGGGGTGGAGCCGCTCTGGCTGAGGAACGCGGCGGCATCGCGCTCGAGCCACCGCCGCGTTTCCCCGTCGACGTTCTTTTCCTGCCAGGCACGGCGGTCGAACGGCGCCGGCATCGGCTCAGGCCCGGTCCGCAGCCAGGGCCCCGACCTTTGCCCACACCGGCCCGCGCCGCTCCATCCAATGAATCAATCCCATGACCGCAAAGACGATCAGGAGGATGGTGACGCTGAGCGCGCTGGCGACGCCATAGTGGCCGCGCTCCGCAGCATCGAAAATCTCGACCGACGCGAGCTTGTGGGCGGGACTGACCAGGAAGATCACCGCCGACAGCGTCGTGAGCCCGTGGACGAACACGTAGAGCGTGCCCAGCACGAGCGCATGGCGCATGACCGGCAGGGTCACCCAGGCGAAGCGCTGCCACAGCGAGGCGCCCAGCGATTCCGCCGCCTCTTCTACGACCGCGTCGTAGCGCTGCAGCACCGCGCGCCCGGCCAGGTAGCCAATGAACATGTTGGCGAACAGGATGTTCAACACCAGGATCACCATCGTGCCGGTGAGCGCCAGGCTCTTGATCCCGAGCGGCAGGTTGAACGCGACCACGTAGCCGACGCCCAGAATCACGCCCGGCAGGATCGCAGGCAAGAGCGCGATGAAGCCCAGTGCGTTTCCGCCCGGTACTCGCGCACGCTCGACCAGGTAGGCAAGCGCCACGGCCAGCATGCCGCCAACGGGCGCGGCAAGCCCTGCGACCTTGACGCTCTCCCATACCGCCGTGACCCCGTGCTGCTCGGAAACGAAGCCGGCCACGCCGCCGGTGATGTACCAGGCGAGCGTCGGCGTGTGGTCGACGCGCCAGATCTTCACGAACGAGGCAAGCACGATGGCGCCGTAAAGCACCAGGGTAAGCCCGATAACCCCCCACGCGACCGCATTGAGGGCAAAGCGCGCTTGCGCCGGCACGGGCAGCTCCGGTGGCGCGCCCACCGCCGAGGCGTAGCGTTTGCGGCGGCCAATCCGCTCGATCAACACGTAGATCAACAGCGCCGGCAGGATCATCCACACGGCCACGGCCGCCGCGAGCCGCGTGTTCTGGAAGCCTGTCATCTCGTCGTAGAGGATTCCGGCGAGAACGGGGATGTCGCGGCCGATGATCAGCGGATTGCCGAAATCGGTCATGATCAGCATGAAGACCAGGACCAGGCTGCGCGCGATTCCCGGCTGGGTCATCGGCAGCGTCACCCGCGCGAACACCTGCCAGGCGCTGGCGCCTTGGCTGGCCGCCGCCTCTTCGATGCGGCCGTCATGCTTCGACAGCACGTTGTCGAGGATGATGAAGGCGTGCGGGACGTGAGCAAGCGTCTGGGCGAGAATGACCCCGCCCCAGCCATAGAGATTGGTCTGGTCGGCGTCGATCAGGCCAAACGTGTCCTGCAGCAGTCCCTTCGTCACCGCCCCGTTGCGACCGAACATCAGGATCGACGCGGTGGCAATCACCACCGGCGGTGAAACGAGAGGGATAAGCGTCAGGTATCGTACCAACCGTGATCCAAGGATCGCCCCCCGATTGATGCCGTAGGCGATCACGAAGCCGGTCGCCGTAGCGACCACCGAAACCACGGCGGACAATGACAGGCTGTTCCGGAATGCCGTCTGCAAACGCGGCGAGTTGAACACCGCCATGTAGTGATCGAGCCCGTATCCCTGCCGCGTGCCTTCGCGCAGCTGGTCGAACTCGGCTGGCGTCAGCTTGTCGCGCAACCGGAACGCAAGCGCGATGCGCTTGTGCAGCGTTATCGCGGCGAGCGGGTAGACCGCGTCGAACTTCTGGCGCTGGGCGGCCGTGAGCCCGCGCACCGCCGCCTCGGCAGCGGCGGCCTGCTCGTCGAATGGCGCCCGGCGGTCCCACGGCACGTTCATGCCGACGAGCGCGAGCGCGCCGGCGACCGTTGCCGTGCGTTCTTCGGGCCGGAGGCTGCCGACCCAGCGTTCGGTCTGCCGCGCGCGGTCGGCGGGATCGAGCCGTTCGAGCGCGTCTTCGGTGATGCGTGCCAGGTCGTGCAATGGAATGGGCCCGGCCAGCCGCACGCTTTCCGACAACACCATGCCGACCGGCAGCGCGATGAACACGAGCAGGATCAGGCCCAGCGCCGCCGTCGCGGAATAGGCGGGGAAATGGCGGAGAAGCCGCGCCACGCGCCGTCAGCCTTGATCGCCGGGCAGCAGGATGAGCGAGTCGGGGCGCACGGTCCAGGCAATCGCATCGCCCCTGCGCAAGGCCAGCCGCCGCCATTCATGCGTCGGCACGTCGGCGACGAGCTCGCGCCCTTCGGCGGTCGCGACGACGGCGCGGACCATCGCCCCGCTGAAGGTGACCGAATGGAGCCGCCCCGCTCCGCCTCCGCTCCCGGCGGGTCGCACCACGACGTTCTCGGGCCGGATGCAGACCGTAATGCTTGAAGCGGCGGCCAGCCCATCCGGCACGGGCACGTCCATCGTCAGATCGGCCAGCTGCACGCGGCGGCCGTCGACGGGGCGAGCCGCAAGGGCGTTGCTGGTGCCCACGAAGTCGGCCACGAAGCGCTCCCTTGGACGCAGATAAATGTCCATCGGCGAGTCGATCTGCAGCAGGCGGCCCGCGTCCATGACGGCCACCCGGTCGGCGATCGAGAGCGCTTCCTCCTGGTCGTGCGTCACATAGACCGTCGTGATCCCGAGCCGATCGACGATCGCGCGGATCTCGCCGCGCAGATGCGCACGGATCTTGGCGTCGAGCGCCGACAGCGGCTCGTCAAGCAGCAGCATGGCGGGACGGGTCGCGAGCGCGCGGGCCAACGCGACGCGCTGCTGCTGGCCGCCCGACAGTTCGTGGGGATAGCGTTGCTCCATGCCATTGAGGCGCACCAGCTCGCTGAGCTCGGCCACGCGTGCGGCAATCTCGGTCTTCGGCCGGCGGCGGACCGCGAGACCGAAGCCGATGTTCTCCGCCACGGTCTTGGTCGGAAACAGCGCGTAGGACTGAAAGACGAATCCGACCTCGCGCCGGTTCGGCGGCAGCATGTCGACGCGCTTGCCGTTGACGAGGACCTCGCCCATGTCGGGCCGCGTGAACCCGCCCAGGATGCGCAGGAGCGTGGTCTTGCCGCAGCCACTTGCCCCCAACAGGCAGACGAACTCTCCCGATTCGATGTCGAGCGACACGCCGTCGACCGCCCGCACCGGGCCGAATGTCTTGCTGATGTCCCTCAGCGCGACCTGCGTCACGTGGCCGCCTCCGCACGCCGCGGGATCCGCCGCCGGGCCATTGCGCGCCAGGCGCGGTGTCGGTTCCGGCCGCCTATTTCCTCTCGTAGCGTGCGGCCCATTCGCGCTTGAACACCTCGGCGTCGACGGGTTTCTTCATTCTCCACATCTTCACCTTGTCGAGATCGACGTTGGTGACGCCGGGCGCGGCGCCGATTCCCACGAAGGGCGCGAACGCCTTGCCGGCTTCGGGCCCGAACAGGAAATCCATGAACAGCGTGCCTTCCTTGGGATTTGGCCCCTTGGCGACCAGCCCGGCCCCCTCCAGCACGTTGGGCGAAAGCCCGCCATAGACCATTTCGATCGGTTGGCCTGCGCGCACCTGCTGCACGATCGCCGTGTCATAGGTGAGGCCGATCACGACCTCGCCGGCGGCGGCCTGGCGCGCGGGGGCGCTGCCACTCGACTGATACTGAAAGACGTTGGCGTGTAGTTTGTCGAGGAAATCCCAGCCGTAGGCATCGTACATCGTCGTCGCGATGCTGAGGCCCGTGCCCGACTTCGTGGCGGCGGCGACGCTGATGGCGCCTTTGTACACGGGCTTGGTAAGGTCCTCCCACGTCGACGGCATCGGCAGGTTCTTTTCCTTGAGCAGCTTGGTGTTGACCGCCATCGCCATGACCGTCGCATTGTGGGCGGTCCAGAACCCGTCGGGATCGCGGAAGTTGTCGGGAACCCTGACGTTCTTCGGTTCATAGGGCTCGAGGACGCCCGCGGCCTTGAGCTGCTCGAGCGCCACGTCGTTGATCATCCAGATGACATCCGCCTGGGGATTCGCCTTCTCGGCAATGGCGCGCTGCACCACCGGACCGGTCGACAGGTTGATCGCCTCGACCTTGATATCCGGGTGCTTCTTCTTGAAGGCCTCCATCACGACCTTCTCGATTTCGGGATTGCTCGCAGTGTAGAGCACCAGCTTCTGTGCGCTGGCCGGCACGGCCAGCATTGCGCCCCCTGCCACGATGGCGGCGGCGATCCCGGTCAGTACGCCCGTGCGTGCGTGCATGTTGCTGTGCCCCCTAGCTGTCGATTCGAGAAGTCCGGATTCATAGTCAGGCAATCGCCCTGGTCAAGCGCCGGCGCATGGGACGGATCATCGCGGGCCCAAAGAGGGCGGCGTCGGTTCGCGCGCGGCGCTCGAAGCCGCGAGCCGATGGCGCTATCGACCGGGCTATGCAAAGGCGCGTTCGACGACCCGGGAACCGGCCTCGGCAGCGGCTCCGATCCGCGCCCGGTTCTGTTGAATGAAGCAACGCCATTCCCGCCCGTCTCCATTGCACCTCCGGGGCGCCCGCGCTACGCGGCGTTCGACAGGCGCTCCTCTTCGCCAATGCAGCTTTCGATGATCGCCAGAGCGGCGTCCATGTCGGCGGCCCTCACGGTAAGCGGCGGCGTAAGGGTGAGGACGTTGCCCTGTGTCAGCTTGAAGTTGAGCCCGCTGTCGAGGGCGCGATAGAGAATCCGGTCGGCCTCCAGGCGCGCGGGAGTCTTCTCCTCGCGGTCCCGCACCAGCTCGATCCCCAGGCAAAGGCCGATCCCGCGGACGTCGCCGATCATGGCATGGCGGGACTTCATCTCGCCGAGTCTGTTCAGCGCGCGCTCGCCCTGGAGGCGCGCGTTCTCCACCAGGCCCTCTTCCTCGATGATCTCGATGGTCGCGAGGGCAGCCGCCGCCGTGACCGGGTTCTTCTCGTGCGTGTAGTGGCCGAAGGCGCGTTCGCCCGCCACGTCCAGTTCGGCCCGCGCCAGCACTGCCGCGATCGGCAGCATCCCGCCACCGAGCGCTTTTCCCAGCACCAGCATGTCGGGCATCACCCCGAAATGCTCGGCGACGAACATCTTGCCGGTCTTGCCAAGTCCGAGCGGGATCTCGTCGAAAATGAGCAATGCCCCGTGCGCGTCGCATGCCGCGCGGACGTCGCGCCAGAAGTCGGCCGGCGGAATGTTGGGAACCGCGCGCACCGGCTCGGCGACGACGGCAGCGACGTCGCGCTGCTTCTCGAGGACGTAGCGGATCATCGCGGAGCAGGCCATGCGGCAGCGCCCAAGGTCGGGCTTGCCGCCGATCTCGCCATGACCATAGGCGCAGCGGTAGCAGGTCGGCGGCGCGACATGATCGGCCCCCTCGAGCAGCGGTCCGACGCCCGTGCGGAACAGGGCCTCGCCGCCGACGCTGGCTCCGCCGAACCCCGCGCCGTGAAAGGCGTCCCAGAACGAGAGCGTGCGGTGGCGACCCGTGAAGGCGCGAGCGTACTTCAGCGCCACGTCGATCGCGTCCGAGCCGCCCGTGGTGAACAGCACCTTGTCGAGCGTCGCGCCCCCGACCCGTGGCGCGATGTCGACCAGCTTGCGCGCCAGGGCCGTGGCGGTTTCGTTGGCGAACCGTCGCGGCGCGAATGCCAGCGTATCCATCTGGCGCTTGACCGCCGCGATGAGCCGCGGATGGGTGTAGCCGATGTGGTGCGCGTTGTTGCCGTGGAAATCCATGTAGCGCCGGCCGGAGGCATCCTCGATCCAAAGGCCCTCGGCCTTGGCGACCGCGGTCAGGCACGGCGTCGACAGCGATTGGCGCAGGAAGTAGCGGCCGTCCTCTTCGACCAGCCGGCGCGCTTCCGCGCCCAACGCCCGCCGCTGCCATTCCGCGCGGCGGGACGAGGTGTTGACGTCTCCTTCCGTCAGCTGCCAGCCGGACTCCGGGCCGGCGCGGGGCAATGCGGCTTCGTCCATGATTGCCTTTCAACACAGATCGACATATCAATCAAATCGAAAGAACTTATGAAATGAATAGGTGCTGCCAATGAATTACGCCGCTATCCGCGCTTTCCACGCGATCGTCGAGCATGGCGGCGTCACGCGTGCGGCCGGGGCGCTCGGCCTCACCCAGCCGACTCTGTCGGGCCAGGCGAAAGCGCTGCAGGAGCGTCATGGCGTCCGGCTGATCCAGCGCAGTGGACGCGGCGTCGAACCGACCGAGCAGGGACGCACGCTCCACGCGCTCACCCGGCGCTTCTTTCAGCTGGAGGAGGAAATCGACGACTTCCTGGTCACCGCGGGGGACCCTGGCCGCGGGCGGCTGCGGCTGGGCGCCGACGCGCCGGCGCACATCATCCCCGCGCTGGCCGCGTTTGCGCGGCGGTTTCCGCGCATGCGCGTAAGCCTCAGCCTCGGCAACAGCGGCGAAATCCTCGCGGAGCTGATGGAGCGTCGCTGCGATGTGGCCGTCATCCCCGACCTGCCGCGCGACCGGCGGCTATACAAGGCTGCGCTGCGCGACGATCGCCTGATCGTTCTGGTGCCCCGCGCCCACCGCTGGGCACGGCGCGGCCGCATCGCGATCAGCGAACTGGTCCGCCAGCCCGTCGCCCTGCGCGAGCCGGGCTCGCGTACCCGCGCCGTGCTGCAGGCCGCGCTCGAGCATACCGGCGCGCACCTGGAAACCACGCTGGAGATCGGCTCGCGCGAGGGCGTGCTGGAAGCCGTGGTCGCCGGACTCGGAGTCGGCGTCATCTTCGCGAGCGAGTTCCGCGCCGACCCGCGACTGCGCGCCCTGGAACTGACGGGTGCATTGACCCGAAGCCGCGAGTACGTCGCGTGCCTGGCCTCGCAACGCGACCTGCCGGCCGTCAAGGCGTTCCTGGCGGCCACGCTGGAATTGGCGGGCCGAGACTAGGACCAGCTTGCACAGATGTCTGACTCACTGAACCGCATTCCGCTAACGTCATGGCCGGCCACCTTCCCGCGGCGGGGCTCGTCGGCCGCGATGCCGCCGCGCGGCCGCAAGCGGCTACGTCTCCCGCCTGAGCCGCGCCGCGTAGAACCCGTCCATGCCGCCGCGCTGGGCCCAGTGGCAGGGCAGCGTGCGCAGGTCGCCGTCGGGCGTGATCGCCCCGGCGAGGCCGCCGATCTCGCCGGCGGTCACCGGCACGCGGCTGAGGGCGGGCTCGCGCGCCAGCAGCGCCGCGATGCGCTCCGGCCCTTCCTCCGTCTGCAGCGAGCACACGGCGTAGACCAGCATGCCGCCCGCGCCCAGCATCGAAGCCGCGCTGGCGAGCAGCCGGTCCTGCGCCTGCACCAGGCGCTCGACGTCCCCGGGCTTCTTCAGGCGCTGGACGTCGGGATGGCGGCGGATCGTGCCGGTCGCGGTGCAGGGCGCGTCGAGCAGCACCAGCGCGGCGGGCTCGGCCGGCCGCCACGCCGCGGCGTCGGCGGCGACCAGCGCGGCGGAAAGCCCGACGCGGCCGAGGTTCTCGCGCACGCGCCCGAGGCGCTTCGAGGAGATGTCGACCGCCGTGACCGCGGCGCCGGCGGAAGCGAGCTGCATGGTCTTGCCGCCGGGCGCGGCACAGAGATCGATCACCTTCCGGCCGCGCACCTCGCCCAGCAGCTTCGCCGGCAGGCTGGCGGCGGCGTCCTGCACCCACCACGCGCCCTCGGCGAAGCCGGGCAGCTCGGAAATGGCGCCGCCGCCATGACGCCTGAGGCCGCCGGTCGGCAGCAGGTCGGCGCCGAGCTTCTTCGCCCAGCCCGGCGCGTCCTCCTTGACGCAGAGGTCGAGCGGCGGCTCGTTCTGGTGCGCCGCGGCGATCGCGCGCGCCGTCGCCTCGCCATAGGCCGCCGACCAGGAGCGCCACAGCCAGTCGGGCGTGTCGAGCCGCGCCGCATCCTGCACGGCGGCCATTGCCCGGCCCTGCTGCGCCAGGCGGCGCAGCACGGCGTTGACCAGCCCCGTCAGCCGCGGCTTGCCGTGCGCGCGCACCAGCGCCACGGCGGTCGCGACCGCCGCGTGCGCCGGCACGCCGACGAACAGGAGCTGCGCCACGGCGATGCGCAGCACGTCGTGCGCGACTGCGTCGCGCGCCGGGATCGGCCGCTCGACGCATTGCGCGATCAGCGCGTCGATCTGGCCCGCCCGGCGCAGGGTCGCGGCGGCGATGGAGCGCGCGAAGGCGCGGTCGCGCGGCGGCAGGGCCAGGAGGTCGGGACGGTCGTCGTCCATCGCCCGGCCGCGCCGGAGCACGCCCGCGACGATGTCGAGCGCGACCGCCCGGGGCGCCAGTCCTTGCGCGGAAGGTGCCCCGGCGGCCGTGCTGGCGTCGTCGGAAGCTGCCGGTCGCTGCGGAACGGGGCGCGCCATCGGCCCGCCCGAAATCAACCCCAGGGCCGGCGGTTGAAGCGGCCGCCGCTCGGCGGCACCGAGCCGCGGCGCCAGCCCTTCACCGTGGTGTCATGCGGATGCGCCGCGCCGCGCGCCGGCGCGACCGCGACGTCGGGCTCGAAGCCGCGCGTGCGCATCTCGCCCGCCAGCCGCATCAGCGCGGCGACGCGGTTCTCGACGTTCGGATGGGTCGAGAACAGGTTGTCCATGCCGGCGCCCGACAGCGGGTTGATGATGAACAGGTGCGCCGTGGCCGGATTCTGCTCGGCATGCGCGTTCGGGATCTGCTGCGCGTAGTTCTGGATCTTGGCCAGCGCCGAGGCCAGCGCCGCCGGGTTGCCGCAGATCTGCGCGCCGATGCGGTCGGCCGAGTATTCGCGCGTGCGGCTGATCGCCATCTGCACCAGCGCGGCCAGGAGCGGCGCGGCGATCATCATGACGAGGCCGCCGATCATGCCGAGCGGGTTGCTGCGCTCGCCGTCGCTGCTCGAGTGGCCCATGAACATGGCGAAGTTGGCCAGCATGCCGATGGCGCCGGCGATCGTCGCGGTGATGGTCATGATCAGCGTGTCGCGGTTGCGCACGTGCGCCAGCTCGTGCGCCATCACGCCGGCGATCTCCTCGCGGTTCAGCATGCGCAAGAGGCCCGCGGTCGCCGCGACCGAGGCGTTCTCCGGGTTGCGGCCGGTCGCGAACGCGTTCGGCTGCGCGTCGTCGACGACGAACACCTTGGGCATCGGCATGTCGGCGCGCTGGGCCAGCTCCGCCACGATCGAATGGAACTCGGGCGCGCTGTGCGCGTCGACCTCCTGCGCGCCGTACATGGAGAGGACCATCTTGTCCGCGTTCCAGTAGGCGAACAGGTTCATGGCGGCCGCAATCACCAGCGCGATCATCATGCCGCTCTGGCCGCCGATCAGGAAGCCGACCGCCAGGAAGAAGGCGGTCAAGGCCGCCAGGAGCATGCCGGTCTTCAGGTAGTTCATGGCTCGCGTCCCACGTATTTCCCCCGGCGCTTGCCGGTTGTCGCTCCGATAGATGGGGGAAACCCCGCTTCGGTCAATATGGTCAAGCGCTTAGCCGCCGCCGGCCGGCCGCCAACCCTCGGAGCGCGCCCGGTTTTCCGGGCGGATTAAATGATTTTCATGCAGGCGTCCGGCGGCCCTATGATCGGCGCATGAGCGAGACCAAGGACAAGGCGCCGCCGGCCGCCCCCGCGGCGAAGCCGGGGCCGGCGAAGCCCGCGGCGAAGAAGGTGCCGGAGACCGGCGGCCCCGCCGGCCCCGAGCCGACCCGCTACGGCGACTGGGAGCGCAACGGCACGGTCAGCGACTTCTAGGGCGCGCACAGACCGCCACACAGCCCGCCGCGGCGACGGCCCGTCAGACGGCTCGTTTGCGTATCGGTCCGACGACCTCCTTGATCACGGTCACCCCGTCCACCGTGTCCGGCAGCCGCGCCGACTCCGGAAAACGCAAGTTGAGTTTCAGGCAGTAATCGTCGCCGATCTTCGTCAGACCGATCGCGGCCACGATTCCCCGCGTCTCGAGTTCGCGCTTGAGCTTGGCCTTCGCGGCGCGGGCCTGGTCGATGGCGATCCTGGTCATTGGGCGATCTTACGTGGCATCTCCCTGGCTGGAAACAAGATCGACGCCCAGCTTCTTCAGCACGGTATGCATCGGGTTGGCATAGGTCAGGCCTGCGTCGTTCCGGCCGCCTTGGTCGCTGCCGGCAAACAGCAGTCCGACGGCCTCCCGCGCATCGTTCACGATCAGCGACCCGCTGTCGCCGCCGTCGCTGAATGCGCCCCTTTCGCCGTCGATCTCGATCTGATCGTCGAAGGTGAGGTCGCCGATGTCGTACTCGACAACGACATCATCCAGCTCGAACGCCGTGACACGGCCGCGCGTGATGCCGGTCGTCCGGCCGATCTTGTGCACCCGGCCGCCCGTTTCCACGACGGGAGGTCCAAGGCCACGCAGCTTTCCGATTCCAGTAAGCTTCGAGACGTCGGCTTCGATGCCTTCGATGACGCTGGCAGTGGCGCAGTCGACGAGGTTGGGCTTCCGCGCCGACATTCGCACGAAGCGGTCGAGCAATGCCACGCGATCGGCCGGATCGTTGCCCCGGTCGTAATTGCCGGGCTGGATGACGGGATCGCCGGATCGCGCTCGGTTCTCGTCGGCCAGGACGTGGTTGTTGGACAGGACCAGCAAGGCGCCACCCTCGCGCCGAACGAAGCAGCCGAGAGTTCCGGCTGTAATCTTATGGTGGCCGATGGAGCCGCCGATGCGTAAGGGACGGGTGCGGGATCGGTACCAGAGGGCGCGCTTGGCGACGCGGCCGATATAGCGGACCTCGATCTCGCCTTTTGCCAGCCGCGCCATGCGCTCAAGGGCCGGGGAGTGGAGCAGTGCGCGGCGCTGCACACGGACCGCCAGTCGATAGCTGCGCCCATGCGGTGCCACCCCCACAGCGAACGCGCGCGGCTCGCCGTGACGCGGATCGAGGTTGCGGGCGGCAAGCGCAACGCTCGCGAGTTCCAGGGCCGTTTCTGCGAATGGCCGAACGACGGATTCGCGGATCATCGCCTTCAATTCGCGCACCGAGTCGATGTGCATACTGAAATCCCACTGGGCATATATTTCATCAATACTAGAGGAAGCTGCGCTTTCGTTCAATCAGCGACCCCCTTCTGCTTCAAATAGTGCCGGTGCGCCTTGGCGCGGTTGCCGCAGGCGCTCATCGAGCACCAGCGGCGCGTGCCGCTCTTGCTCAGGTCGAGGAACAGCCACCGGCAGGCGGGGTTGGTGCAGATGCGGACGCGGTCGCGCCGCGTCGTGCCGGCGATCAGGTCGCCGGCCGACCACAGCACCGCCGCGAGCAGCTCGGGCGCCGCGCGCGGCAGCACGTCGACCTGCCAGCCATAGGCGTCGCCCAGGCGCTTGAGGCGCCGGCGCGGCGGCGCCTGCTCCAGCCAGCGGTTGAGCTCCGCGATGTCGCGCAGCGCCGGCTCGGCGCCGCCGGCGATGGCGGCGAACAGCGCGAACAGCGACTCGCGCAGCGCCACCGCCTGCTCGAACGCGCGCGACGCCTCCCCGGCCCGGCGCTTCCACTGCGCGCCGAGGCGCCTGGCCGCGTCGCCGTCGAGCGCGCCGTTCCCGGCGCACCAGTCCAAGAGGTCGTCGGGCCCCTTCAGCGTCTCGGTGACGGCATCCCGGCCGCGCCAGAATTTCGTGTTGACGAATTCCAGGCACAGATCGGCACGGTCGGCGCGGACGATGCTGCCCATGCCTCCCAATACTAACCGGGATGACGGTTGACAAGGCGCGGCCGTTCGGCCATTCTCCTAACCGCCTCGATGGTTAGGAGGAAACCATGATCGACCACGTCTCGATCGGCGTCAGCGACATCGCGCGCGCGCGGAAGTTCTACGACGCGGCGATGCAGCCGCTCGGCTACAAGCGCACCTCGACCGACGACGCCTCGCTCGGCTACGGCCGCGACGGCACCATGGCGGCGCTCTGGCTGCTCAAGACCGACAAGCCCGTGCCGGCCGACAGCGCCTCGGGCCTGCATGTCTGCTTCGCCGCCCCCGACCGGAAGAGCGTCGACGCGTTCCACAAGGCGGCGCTGGCGGCCGGCGGCAAGGACAACGGCAAGCCCGGCATCCGCAAGGAATACAGCGGCAGCTACTACGCCGCCTTCGTCGTCGACCCCGACGGCTACCGCATCGAGGCCTATCACGGGCGGACGTAGCGACTGCCGGAAGCGACCAGGCGGCCGAAGGCCGCAGGGAATCCGACCGCCCCTTTCTTCCCTTCGTTGATCCTCTTTCGGACCTGACACGAAGGACACGAAGGCCGAAGAAAGGTCACGAAGGAAGCAGGGACGAGGACAACGGTCACGCGGCTGCGCCGCGCGTCCATTCGCCGTCGGCCAAATTGCGCTCTAGTTCCGGCCGCCCAAGAGCCCGCGCGCGACGACGCCGGCCTGGATCTCGGCGGCGCCTTCGAAGATGTTGAGGATGCGCGCGTCGCACAGGACGCGGCTGATCTTGTATTCCTCGGCGTAGCCGTTGCCGCCGTGGATCTGCAGCGCGTTGTCGGCGTTGGCCCAGGCGACGCGGGCGGCGAGCAGCTTCGCCATGCCCGCCTCGATGTCGCAGCGCCGGTCGTGGTCCTTCTGTCGCGCGGCGAAATGGCAGAGCTGGCGCGCGACCATGGTCTCGACCGCCATCCAGGCGAGTTTTCCCCCGACGCGCGGGAATTCGACGATCTTCCTGCCGAACTGCTCGCGCTGCCCGGCATAGGCGAGGCCCAGCTCCAGCGCGTTGACCGCGACGCCGACGGCGCGCGCCGCGGTCTGGATGCGCGCCGACTCGAAGGTCGCCATCAGCTGCTTGAAGCCCTGGCCCTCGACGCCGCCGAGCAGGCCGGCGGCCGGCACCTCGAACCCGTCGAAGCCGATCTCGTATTCCTTCATGCCGCGGTAGCCGAGCACGCGGATCTCGCCGCCGCGCATGCCCTTGGCCGGGAACGGGTCGGCATCGGTGCCGCGCGGCTTCTCCGCCAGGAACATCGACAGGCCCTTCCAGCCCGTCTCGTCCGGGTTCGTGCGCGCCAGCAGCGTCATCAGGTCGGCGCGCGCCGCGTGCGTGATCCAGGTCTTGCTGCCGGTGATGCGGTAGACGTCGCCGTCCCTGACCGCGCGCGTGCGCAGCGCGCCGAGGTCCGAGCCGGTGTTGGGCTCGGTGAACACCGCCGTCGGCAGGATTTCCCCGGAGGCGATGCGCGGCAGGTATCTCCGTTTCTGCTCGTCGGTGCCGCCGAGGCGGATCAGCTCGGCCGCGATCTCCGAGCGCGTGCCGAGCGAGCCGACGCCGATATAGGCGCGGCTGAGCTCCTCCGTCACCACGCACATCGCGGTCTTGCCGAGGCCGAGGCCGCCATGCGCCTCGGGCACGGTGAGGCCGAACACGCCGAGCGCGCCCAAGGACTCGACCACCGGCAGCGGGATCAGCTCGTCCTTCCGGTGCCAGTCCGGCGCGAAGGGCGTCACGTTCTCGGCGCCGAAGCGGCGGAACTGGTCGCGGATCATGACGAGCGACTCGTCGTCGAGGCCGGGATCGCCGAATTCCGCACCCTCCGGCAGCGCCGCGATCATCAGGGCGATACGCTGGCGCAACGCCGCCGCGTCGGTCGCGGCGAGCTTGCGCACCGCCGCGTGCGCGCGGAACGCCGCCAGCGCGTCGTCGCCCACGCCGATGTCGCGCGGCCGCGCGACCTCGACCTGCGACAGGGCGATGCCGCCCTCGACCTGCGCCAGGTACTCGACGAAGGCGGCCTCGAGCATCAGGGTTTCGAGCTCGGCCAGCCTGCCGGCCGCCTCCAGCCGCTCGGCCCAGCCCAGCATCTGCCGCAAAGCCTCGACATAGGTCGCGAGCCACGCATAGGCATGCGCGGCGAACTGCTCGCGCTCCAGCGCGGCGGCGTCGAGCGTGCCGCCGGGCGCGACCTTGGCCAGCAGCGCCTGCTTGGCGGCGCCGAGCAGGCTTTCGGCGGCGCCGAGTGCGCGGGCGCACAGCGCCAGCAAGTCCGCCGCCGCGCCGGGCCGTGCCGCCGGCGGCGTCGCGACCGCGCTCACCACGTCAATTGCGCTCGGCCCAGGCCTCGATCGCGTCCTCGATCGTGCGCAGGCCCGGGCGCTTCGCCTGCACCAGCACGGCCATGTTCCCGGGCTTGTGCAGGTTCTTCATCATCTTGGTATGCGCCTTCGGGATGTCGTCCCAGGCGAACACCTCCGACATGCACGGGTCGATGCGGCGCTCGATCACCAGCTGGTTCGCCTGGCTCGCCTGCAGGAGGTTGGCGAAGTGGCTGCCCTGGATGCGCTTCTGCCGCATCCACACGAAGCGCGCGTCGAAGGTCAGGTTGTAGCCGGTGGTGCCGGCGCAGAACACGACCATGCCGCCGCGCTTCACGATGAAGCACGACACCGGGAAGGTCTGCTCGCCCGGGTGCTCGAACACGAAGTCGACGTCGTTGCCCTTGCCGGTGATGTCCCAGATCGCCTTGCCGAACTCGCGCACCTCTTTCATGTACGCGCCGTAGCCGCCGCGGTCGTTGACGTCGGGCAGCCGGCCCCAGCACTTGAACCTGTTGCGGTTGATGACGCCCTTGGCGCCGAGCTGCATCACGAAGTCGCGCTTGGCGTCGTCGGAGATGATGCCGATCGCGTTGGCGCCCGCCGTGGCGATCAGCTGGATCGCCATCGAGCCCAGGCCGCCCGAGGCGCCCCACACCAGCACGTTGTGGCCGGGCCTGAGGATGTGCGGGCGATGGCCGAACAGCATGCGGTAGGCGGTCGCCAGGGTCAGCACGTAGCAGCCGCTTTCCTCCCAGGTCAGGTGGCGCGGCCGCGCCATCACCTGGCGCGCCTGCACGCGGCAGAACTGGGCGAAGCTGCCGTCCGGCGTCTCGTAGCCCCAGATGCGCTGGCTGGGCGAGAACATCGGGTCGCCGCCGTTGCATTCCTCGTCGTCGCCGTCGTCCTGGTTGCAGTGGACCACGACCTCGTCGCCGACCTTGAAGCGCTTGACCTTGGCGCCGATTGCCCAGACCACGCCGGCCGCGTCCGACCCGGCGATGTGATAGGGCGCCTTGTGCACGTCGAAGGGCGAGATCGGCTTGCCCAGCCCCGCCCAGACGCCGTTGTAGTTGACGCCCGCCGCCATCACCATGACCAGCACCTCGTCCGGGCCGATCGGCGGCGTCTCGACCACCTCGACCTTCATCGCCTGCTCGGGCTCGCCGTGGCGCTCGCGCCGGATCGCCCAGGCATGCATGCGCGCCGGCACGTGGCCGAGCGGCGGGATCTCGCCCACCTCGTACAGGTCCTTCACGCGTTGCTGTGTGTCGTTCGAAGCTGCGACGGCTGGCATGGCCATGGGTCTGCCCCCTTTCACCTCGGTCGATGGAGCTGCCGGTCTCTGCCCCGACGCGATGAACGTTCCGCAGCGCAACCGGTTCTTGTGCATCGCGTTCTATCGCGGGTAAAATCGTTCTGCAATGCACAAAAATTACAAACTTGCGCCCATGATTCGTTGCTAGCAATATTCTTTCGCAATTCTACTGCGGGAGCCTGCCCATGACCGACGCGTCGCGCGACAAGCCCTGGCTCATCCGCACCTATTCCGGTCACAGCTCGGCCAAGGCCTCGAACGCGCTCTACCGCACCAACCTCGCGCGCGGCCAGACCGGCCTGTCGATCGCCTTCGACCTGCCGACCCAGACCGGCTACGACGCCGACCATCCGCTCGCCAAGGGCGAGGTCGGCCGCGTCGGCGTGCCGGTCGGCCATCTCGGCGACATGCAGGCGCTGCTCGACGGCATTCCCTTGGGCGAGATGAACTCGTCGATGACGATCAACGCGACGGCCGCCTGGCTGCTCGCGCTCTACGTCGCGGTGGCGGAGAAGCAGGGCGTGAAGCGCGCCAGGCTGCAGGGCACGACGCAGAACGACATCGTCAAGGAATACCTCTCGCGCGGCACCTACATCTTCCCGCCCGGCCCGAGCCTCGGGCTGACATCGGACACGATCGCGTTCACGTCGCGCGAGATGCCGAAATGGAACCCGGTCAACGTCTGCTCCTATCACCTGCAGGAAGCGGGCGCGACGCCGGTGCAGGAGATGGCCTACACGCTGGCGACCGCGCTCGCCGTGCTCGACGCGGTGAAGCAGTCGGGCCAGGTGCCGGACGAGCTTTTCCCGACGGTCGTCGGCCGCATCAGCTTCTTCGTCAACGCCGGCATCCGCTTCGTGACCGAGCTGTGCAAGCTGCGCGCGTTCGCCGAGCTGTGGGACGAGATCACGCAGGCGCGCTACAAGGTCGCCGATCCCAAGCACCGCCTGTTCCGCTACGGCGTGCAGGTCAACTCGCTCGGCCTCACCGAGCAGCAGCCCGAGAACAACGTCTACCGCATCCTCTTGGAGATGCTCGCCGTCGTGCTGTCGAAGCGCGCCCGCGCCCGCGCCGTGCAGCTGCCGGCCTGGAACGAGGCGCTCGGCCTGCCGCGCCCGTGGGACCAGCAATGGAGCCTCAGGCTGCAGCAGATCGTCGCCTACGAGACCGACCTGCTCGAGTTCGGCGACATCTTCGACGGCAGCACGGAGATCGCGAGCAAGGTGGCCGCGCTCAAGGCCGAGGCGGTGGCCGAGCTCGAGCGCGTGCTGGCGATGGGCGGCGCGGTCGCCGCGGTCGAGTCCAGCTACATGAAGCAGCGCCTGGTCGAATCGAACGCGCGCCGCCTGGCCGCGATCGAAGCGGGCGAGCAGGTCGTGGTCGGCGTCAACCGCTACACCGAGAGCGCGCCGTCGCCCTTGCTGAGCGGCGGCGACGGCGGCTTCCTCGCCGTCGACCCCCAGGCCGAGGCCGAGCAGATCGAATCCCTGAAGGCCTGGCGCGCCGGGCGCGACGCGCGCGCCGCGGCAACCGCGCTCAATGCGCTGCGCCGCGCGGCCGCCGAGGGAAGCAACGTCATGGAGCCGTCGATCGCCTGCGCCCATGCCGGCGTGACGACCGGCGAATGGGGCGACGTGCTGCGCCAGGTGTTCGGCGAGTACCGCGCGCCGACCGGCGTCGCGCGCGCCGCGCCCGGCGCCGACCCCGCCCAGCTCGACGCGGTGCGCCGGCGCGTGCGCCTGGCGTCGGACCGGCTCGGCCGCCGCCTCAAGCTCCTGGTCGGCAAGCCCGGGCTCGACGGCCATTCCAACGGCGCCGAGCAGATCGCCGTGCGCGCGCGCGACTGCGGCTTCGAGGTCGTCTACGAGGGCATCCGCCTGACGCCCGCCCAGATCGTCAACGCCGCCGTCGAGGAAGGCGTGCACGTCGTGGGCCTGTCGATCCTCTCCGGCAGCCACGTCGCGCTCGCGCGCGAGGTGCTGCAAGGCATGCGCGATGCCGGCATCGGCGGGGTCCCCGCGATCGTCGGCGGCATCGTCCCGCCGGAGGACGAGAAGCTGCTGCTCGCCGCCGGCATCGCCCGCGTCTTCACGCCCAAGGACTACGACCTGACCCGCGTGATGGACGAGATCGTCACGATCGTCGAAGGCGCGTACAAGGAGGCGGCGTAGGAGAAGCGCCCTTCGACAAGCTCAGGGCGAGGAGCTCATCTCGTGCCTCATCCCGAGCCTGTCGAAGGGCGTGCCTTCGTGGTTCATCTTCTCGGAGTGACACGAAGGGCACGAAGATCGGAGGAAGGACACGAAGGAGAATGCGGTCGTTCTTCGACGCGCCCCCGGGCGCATGCGTTTCCTGAGCTTGGCGAAGGATGAGGCTGACACCGCATCGAGCGCGGTCCGTCAGGACATCAGCGCCTTCACCCCCGGCAGCTCCTTGCCCTCGAGCCATTCCAGGAACGCGCCGCCGGCGGTCGACACGTAGCTGAACTTCTCGTCGACGCCGGCCTGGCGCAGCGCGGCGACGGTGTCGCCGCCGCCGGCGACGCTCAAGAGCTGCTTCTTCTGCGACCTGGCGGCGACGTCGCGGGCGACGGCGACGGTGCCCTGGTCGAACGGCTTCACCTCGAAGGCGCCGAGCGGGCCGTTCCACACCACGGTCTTGCAGGCCGCGATCTCGCGCACCAGCGCCTCGATCGTCCTGGGGCCGACGTCGAGGATCATCTGGTCTTCCGGCACCGAATTGATGTCGACGGTCGTCGACGGCGCGCCTTCCTTGAACTCCGGCGCCACCACCGCGTCGACCGGCAGCAGCACGGCGCAGCCGCGCTTCTTCGCCGTGTCGAGGATCCGGCGCGCCGTGTCGGCCAGGTCCTTCTCGCACAGGCTCTTGCCCACGCCGAGCCCTTGAGCGTTGAGGAAGGTGTTGGCCATGCCGCCGCCGATCACCAGCTTGTCGACCTTGGCGACGAGGTTGCCGAGCAGGTCGAGCTTGGTCGAGATCTTGGCGCCGCCGACCACGGCCATGACCGGGCGCTCGGGGTTCTCCAGCGCCTGCGCCAGGTGCTCCAGCTCCTCCTGCATCAGCCGCCCGGCCGCCGACGGCAGCAGCGAAGCGATCGCCGCGGTCGAGGCGTGCGCACGGTGCGCGGCGGAGAAGGCGTCGTTGACGTAGACCTCGCCGAGCGATGCGAGCTGCCGGGCGAAGCCGGCGTCGTTCGCCTCTTCCCCGGCGTGGAAGCGCAGGTTCTCCAGGAGCGCGACCTCGCCGTTCTTGAGCGACGACACGACCTGCTCGGCCTTCGGTCCGACGCAGTCCTCGGCGAACTTCACCGGACGGCCGAGCGCCTGGCCGAGCGGCTCGGCCAGCGGCTTCAGCGACATGGACGGCACGACCTTGCCCTTGGGCCGGTCGAAATGCGAGATCACCACGACGCGCGCGCCCTTCCCGGCGAGCTCCCTGATGGTCGGCGCCAGGCGCTCGATGCGCGTCGGGTCGGCGACCCTGCCGTCCTTCATCGGCACGTTGAGGTCGGCGCGCAGGATGACGCGCTTTCCCGTGACGCTCAGGTCGTCGAGGGTCTTGAATTTCCGCATGTCGGTCATGTCTCCACTGCGCGCGGCGACTTGCCACAGGAAACGGCGGATTGCAACAAGAGCTGCCCGGCGCTAAACCAGCACCGTTCTCGGGGCGGGGTGAAAGTCCCCACCGGCGGTGATCATGCGGGAAACCGCATGTCAGCCCGCGAGCGCCCGATGGCCGCACGGCCGTCGGGGTCAGCAGAGTCGGTGCAATTCCGACGCCGACGGTCACAGTCCGGATGGAAGAGAGCGTCGTCGCGTCGTCCGGCCGCGCCCGCGGGCGGGCGGGGCGATTCCCACGCGCGCCCTGATTCTGGTTGCGACAAGGAAGGGATGACCATGAATCAGCGCACTACCGAAACGTCGGGCAGCAACAAGCGGGGCGAGCGGATCGCTTTCGTCCAGGCCTGCTGGCACAAGGACATCGTCGACCAGTGCCGCACCTCCTTCGTCGCCGAGATGGCGAGGAAGGGGTTCGGCGAGGACCGGATCGAGGTGTTCGAGGTGCCCGGCAGTTTCGAGATCCCGCTGCAGGCGAAGCTCTTGGCCAAGTCCGGCCGCTACGCCGCGATCGTCTGCTCGGGCCTCGTGGTCGACGGCGGCATCTACCGCCACGAGTTCGTCGCCGGCGCGGTGATCCAGTCGATGATGCAGGTGCAGCTCGAGACCGAGGTGCCGGTGATCTCCGCCGTGCTGACGCCGCAGCGCTTCCACGAGCACGACGAGCACCGCCGCTTCTTCCACGACCACTTCACGGTCAAGGGCGCCGAGGCGGCCGATGCCTGCGCCCGCACGATCGACAACCTCGCGCAAGCCCGCGCGCTCGTCGAAGGGCGCGTCTCCGCGTGACTGCCATTCCGACTTCCCTTCGCGACCTTCCTTCGATCTTCGTGTCTTCGTGCAACTCCGGAAAAGATGAGCCACGCCCTTCGACAAGGGCTCAGGGGCACGAGGACACGAAGATGGAAAGTAGAGGAAGGGAATGCGGCCTTCGGCCGCACGGAAATCGATAGCGATGCCGCCTTCCTGCTGGGTCCTGACCGACGGCACGATCGGCATGGTGAACCAGGCGCTCGGCTTCGCCGAGGCCATGGGGATGCAGCCGGTCTTGAAGACGTTCAAGGCGCGCGCACCCTGGAGGCACCTGGCGCCGCAGTTCTGGCTCTTGCCGCATCGCGCGGCGGGGCCGGGCAGCGATCAGATCGGGCCGCCCTGGCCGGACGTGATCGTCGCCTGCGGCTCGAAGTCGATCGCGCCGACCCTGCGCATCAGGCGCAAGTCCAAGGGCACCACACGCGCGATCTACGTGCAGAACCCGACCATCGACCCGCGCCGCTTCGACCTCGTGGTCGCGCCGTTGCACGACCGCTTGAGCGGGCCGAACGTGCTGACCGTGCGCGGCGCGGTCAACCGCATCACGCCGGAGCGGCTGGAGCAGGCCGCGCGCGACTTCGCCGGCAGGTTCGATCACCTGCCGCATCCGCGCGTCGCCGTGATCGTCGGCGGGAACAACGCGGTCTACCGCATGACGCCGGCGACCGTCGAGAAGCTGGCGGACGACCTGGCCGGCTTGTGCCGGCGCTGTGGCGCCGGCCTGATGATCACCACCTCGCGGCGCACCGGCCCCGAGGCCGAGGCGATCCTGCGTCAGCGCCTCGAGGGCCTGCCGGCCCATTTCTGGGACGGGCGCGAGCCCAACCCCTACTTCGCCTTCCTGGCGCTGGCCGACGCCATGATCGTCACCGCGGACTCGGTCAACATGGTCAGCGAGTCGCTCGTCACCGGCAAGCCGGTGCACGTCGTGCCGCTCGACGGCGGCTCGGCGAAGTTCCAGCGCTTCCACGACGATCTCTTGGAGAACGGCTACACGCGCTGGTTCGCCGGCAAGCTCGAGACCTGGACCTATCCGCCGCTCGACGACACGCGCCGAGCCGCGGCCGAGGCCAAGCGGCGGTTGGGGCTGTAAAGCCCTGAACGCGTGAATGGTAGCTGTCAATCTGCTATTGCTTATTTTGTGGCTACCGACGGAAAAGTCGCTGAGGCATTTGTCGCCGAGCACTGTTCTGGGACCTTTCTTTCGCTCTGGGGCATGTCAAGCCCCATCGGCAAAGACCCCGGAAAGGAGCTGTGCGACTTCCTGGTAGTGTGCGATCGGCATGTGATCGTCATTTCAGTCAAGGACATCAAGCTCGCGGCCGAGGTCGACGAGACGGCGATCGCGAGGTGGCGGCGTTCGGCGATCGAGTCGTCGGCGAAGCAAATCTACGGCGCAGAGCGCTTTCTGGCGAGCGTCTCAGAGGTGCGCGATAAGAGCGGGCGAATGATGAAGTTGCCAGACGTTGGCGAACGACAGTTGCATCGTATCTGTGTTGCTTTTGGGGCTCGTCGCGAACTGCCCATCGAAATAGGCGATCCGGGCAAGGGCTTCATCCACGTGATGGACGAGGGCGGCTTTCCGATTGTCATGCGGGAGCTCGACACAATCGCCGATCTTGTTGAGTACCTGTCCGCGAAGGAAGGGCTGGTCGAGTCTGGGCCGCGCATCGTATGCGCCGGTGAGGAGAACTTGTTGGGGTTCTTTTTGCGGAACGGGCGCACGTTTCCAACGCAGCATGATTTCGCCGTCTTGGATGACACAATCTGGCCAGGCCTCTTGGCTGATAGTAGCTATCAGGCCAAGGTTCAGGCCAATCGCCTGAGTTACGCATGGGACAATGTCATCGAATATGTTGCCAACGACCTGTTGGCTGGAAAGCTGCTTTATGCGCACCCCGTTACGGAAACGGAACGCATACTCCGAGTGATGGCAAAGGAGACGCGATTTGCGAGGCGCACACTTGCCACTGCCATGACGGAGGTATTTACCACTGGCAAGATTCGCTCCCGCATGATGCGAGCGGATTCCGGCATCGTCTATGTCTTCCTTGCGATGAAGCGAGAGGAGGACCGTAAGTTCCGCCAAGCTGAGCTGGGTTTGCGGTGTCACATAGCTCGGTCGCATTTCAGAGACGATGCTCGTGTCGTTGTAGGCATTGCCAGTGAACGCGCTGACGACGGCAAGCCTGGGCTGTCTTTTGACCTGTTCATGCTGGACTTTCCGACTTGGTCACCAGAAAGCGAGGCCCTTGCTGAGAAGGCGCGACAGGAGCTGGGGCTATTCCGAGATCCGATCGTGCAACATCGGCAGAGTGACGAATATCCAACTACATAGGGCGGTTAGAAAGCCGGCCATCGACGTTGCTATTTTCGCGGTTCAAACGTATATCCGCCCTTCATGAGCATGCTCGACTTGGCCGCGCTCGAGCGCGCCCCGCTCGTGCGCGAGCCGTTCGACTTCGCGGTCGTGCCGGGCTTCCTCAAGCCGGAGGCGGCGGCTTCGGTCGAGCGCGACTTCCCCGCCATCGGCGGCCCGGGCAGCTTCCCGCCCTCGACGCTCCGCTTTGGGCCCGCCTTCCGCGCGCTCATCGACGAGCTGCAGGGCCCCGCCTTCGCGCGCGCGCTCGGGGCCAAGCTCGGCCTGCCGCTTTCCGAGCTGCCGACCATGCTGACCGTGCGCGGCTACACCGCGGCGCATGACGGCCGCATCCACCACGACCGCCGCGGCAAGGTCGTGACGGCGCTGCTCTATTTCAATCGCGACTGGCAGGAGAAGACCGGCTGGCTGCGCATGCTGCGCTCGAAGGACGACCTCGAGGACTATGTCGCCGAGGTGCCGCCCGAGATGGGCACGCTGCTCGTGTTCCGCTGCACGCCCAATGCCTGGCACGGCCACAAGCCCTTCGTCGGGCAGCGCCGCGCCATCCAGCTCAACTGGGTCAACTCGCGCCTGATGTGCAACTTCGAGCGCTTCCGCCACTGGCAGGCGGCCGTGACCAAGCCGATCAAGCTGCTGCTCACCGGCCAGAAGGCGGCGTGACGCCGTGGCGCTGCGCATCGACACGTTCAGCAACGCGACCGGCGGCAACGCGCTGTTCAAGGCGCTCGGCCATCCGCTGGGCGCCGAGCGCCTTCAGGCGCTGATCCAGCGCCTCGCCAAGGCCGGCAGGGTCGCGCTCTACGATCCGCTCGGATTCCTGCCCACGGTCGCGGCGCTGCACGACCTGTCGCCGCTCGACGTCGCCGGCGTCTACGTGCAGGACCTCTGCGATCTCGGCCGGAGCCGCGCCGGCCACGCGACGCAGCCGGTCACCGACCTGCGCGCCGCGCCGACGCGCGCCGTGCTCGTCGTCGCCTTCGACGCGCAGCGCCTGGTCGACCACATCCGCCACCTGCTGCCCGAGGGCGCCGAGGTCGCGACCTTGGACGACGCGCGGCTGCCCGATCCGCTGCTGACGGTGAAGCAGCGCTATCTCGACCCGCTCAACTTCGCCACCAACTTCGCCTTCTTCCGCGACCAGGACGGGTTGCACACGCGCCTGGTGACGGCGAACTACTGGGCCGGCTACGGCGCCAGGTCGGTCTCGCTGTGGCTGGCGCTGTTCGACGAAGCGGGCCGGCGCATCGCCACCTGGGAAGAGGCGATCCCCGACGGCGTCGCCGGCATCGCGATCGACAGCCGCGACGTGCGCCGGCGCTTCGCGTTGCCCGAGTTCACCGGGCAATTGCTGCTCCATGTCGTGGGCGGGCGCGGCCACGACGTGGTGAAATACGCGCTCGACACCTACAGCGACGGCGAATTGCGGAACGGCGCGGCGAGCCTGTCCTGCACGCACGACGCCAATGCCTGGCCGTCCGACCGCTATGCCGGCCTGCCGGCGCCGCGCCCGGGAGAGCGCGTGGTGCTGTGGGTGCAGAACAGCCATTGCTGCCCGATCCCGCCGGGCGGCGTGGGCCTGAACCTGATGGGGCGCGACGAGATCGCCTGGCTCGACCGGCCGATCGCGCCCTTCGCCAGCCACGCGCTCGACGTCGCCGCGCTGCTGCCGGCCGCGCGCTGGCCGCAGCAGATCGAGATCCGCGCCGGCAAGCATTTCGTGCGCCCGCGCTACGAGGTGATCGAGACCGGCGGCGCGCATCGCGGCCGCCGGCGCATCGCGCATCCCAATGTCGAGCGCGAGGACCTGAAGCCCGATCCCGGGATCGCCGAGCTCGGCAACCTGATGGGCAAGGGCTACCTGCTGCCGGCGCCGGTCCTGCCGGTCGAGCGCTGGCGCTCGGCCGCGCTGCCGACGCCGATGGCGACGGGACAGGCCGAGCTGCCGATCGCCGCCATCGTCTACGACCGCGACGGGCGCGAGCTGGCGCGCCACCGCTTCGGCCGCCTGCGGCGGTCGGACAGCGTCGCGATCGACGCCGAGGAGATGCTGCGCCGGGCCGGCGCGTCGCTCGGTCCGTCTTCGCGACCGGATGGCGCAAGCTGGGGCCACATGGAGCTGGTCTACGACCTCGCGCAGGGCGGCGAGGCCGACGGCTGGCTGCACGCGCTGTTCCGCTACGAGGACAAGCGTCACGGCCACGCCGCCGAGACCAGCTTCGGCGCGCATATCTTCAACACCGTGCTAACCTGGCGCAACGAGCCGCAGTCCTATGCCGGCCGCGCCCCGGGCCTGAGCACGCGCCTGTTCCTGCGCCTGGGATCGCCGCCGCTCGACACGCTCTGCCACCTGATCTACCCGGCCTCGACGCCGTGGCACGCAAGGTCCGCGACCGACCTGGTGCTGTGCGGCGGCGACGGCCAAGAGGTGGCCAAGCGCCGCGTCGCGATCGCCTGCGGCGGATCGCTGCTGTGGCGCGCCAGCGAGCAGTTCACGTCGGCCGAGCTCGGGCAAGCCGGCCCGCGCGGCTACGCGATCATCCGCGACACCACCTGCCGCCTGTTCGGCTATCACGGCCTGATCGCGAACGACGGCAGGTTCTCGCTCGACCACATGTTCGGATTCTAGGACTGTCTCGCGCCGGCTGGCAGCGCAAGGATCCTCCTTCCTCCTCCTCCTCCTCCTCCTCCTCCTCTTCTTCTTCTTCCTTTTCTTCCCTTCGTGCTCTTCCTCCGGCCTTCGTGTCCTTCGTGCAACTCCGAAAAGTTGAACCACGAAGGACACGAAGGACACGAAGGAAGGAAGGAAGAGGACGGAGAAGGGCCTGCGGCCTGCGGCCGCTCGAGGTGGACCGCTTCTCTCAAGAATCATCCTTCCTTCTCTTCCCTTCGTGATCTTCCTCCGGGCTTCATGCCCTTCGTGCAACTCCGAAAAAGATGAACCACGAAGGACACGCCCTTCGTCAGGCTCAGGAGACACGAAGGAAGGAAGAGGACGGAGAAGGGCCGGCGGCCTGCGGCCGCTCGAGGTGGACCGCTTCTCTCAAGAATCATCCTTCCTTCTCTTCCCTTCGTGGCCTTCCTCCGGGCTTCGTGCCCTTCGTGCAACTCCGAAAAGAAATGAACCACGAAGGACACGCCCTTCGCCAGGCTCAGGAGACACGAAGGAAGGAAGTGAGCGGAGAAGGGCCGGCAGCGCGCGGCCGCGCGAGGCGGATCGCTTCCCTCGAGAATCATCCTTCGACTTCTTCTTCCCTTCGTCCCTTCGTGATCTTCCTCCGACCTTCGTGCCCTTCGTGCAACTCCGAAAAGGACGAACCACGAAGGACACGCCCTTCGCCAGGCTCAGGAGACACGAAGGAAAGAGGAAGCAAGGAATGTTCACGCGGCTGTGCCGCACGGCGCGTTCGCGTTTGTGCGCGTTTTGCGCGTCCGCGCTTGACTTGCCGCGCGGTTGAACGCACGATGTCGGCCATCCTCCAACATTGCGACTGGAGCGCGGCTGATCGGTGCCGGCGGGATTCCGTCGGCGGCCGGGATTCGCCGTGCGCGCCGACCGGCGACCCCACCGCCTGACACGGCAAGCCCTTGGAAAGGACCATGACCATGACCGATCCCTCGGTGTCTCCGTCATCCGAGCCCGACCGCGCGCCCGACCCGATCGACGTCGATCCCTGGCCGTGCTGCCCCGACACCCTGGCCTA
>JAKLKW010000062.1 GCA_023150455.1 Alphaproteobacteria bacterium
CCTGCCCGATCACGATCGGCCCGGCGCCGATGATCATGATGGACCCGATGTCGGTACGCTTAGGCATGGTGAGGCGCCGCAGAAGAGGAAAAGATTGACCACAGAGACACAGAGACACAGAGAGGAAAAGAAGAGAGGGCTTTCAAAGGACGATCCTCTTCAGCCCGTCCTTCAGCACGGGCACGTTGAAATTCATGAGCAAGCCGACGGGATAGCCGGAGAGACGGAGATAGGTGAGCAGTTGCGCATCGTGAATCGCGGCCAGCTTGTCCACGGTCTTGAGTTCAAGCACCAGGCGCTTCTCCACGACGAAGTCCATTCGATAGGCGATATCCAACCGCACCTGCTTGTATACGACCGGTAGCGGGACTTGTCGCTCATAGGGTATCCCGGCAACCGAAAGCTCGTGATCGAGGCACTCTTCATACGCTGATTCCAGCAGTCCCGGCCCAAGTGCACGGTGCACCTCGATCGCAAACGCGATGATGCGCTCGGTCAGGGGATCGCGACGCTCGCTCATGCCGCCCAATTGGCTGTTCTGCGCGAAGCGCAAAGAATTCTCCACTCTGCGCTTCGCACGTCGGCCTCTCCCTCTTCTTTCCTTCTCTGTGTCTCTGTGTCTCTGTGGTTAATCTTTCTTCCTCTTCTTCCAGGCCTCGATCAGCCCGATGAAGCGCCTGAACAGGTAGTGGCTGTCGCGCGGGCCCGGGGACGCCTCCGGGTGGTACTGGACGGAGAACACCGGCTTGTCCTCGAGCTTCAGGCCCTCGAGCGAGCCGTCGAACAGCGAGACGTGGGTCTTGGTCACGTTGGGCGGCAGCGATTCCGGCACGACCACGAAACCGTGGTTCTGGCTGGTGATCTCGACCTTGCCGGTCTCCAGGTCCTTGACCGGGTGGTTGGCGCCGCGGTGGCCGCGGTCCATCTTCGCGGTCCTGCCGCCGAGCGCCAGGCCCAGCATCTGGTGGCCGAGGCAGATGCCGAAGATCGGCAGGCCGGTGTCGATGAGGGCCTTGATGGTCGGCACGGCATATTGGCCGGTGGCGGCCGGGTCGCCCGGGCCGTTGGCCAGGAAGACGCCGTCCGGCTTGTGGCGCAGCACGTCCTCGGGCGTGGCGTTGGCGGGCACCACCGTGACGCGACAGCCGGCATCGGCGAGGCAGCGCAGGATGTTGCGCTTGATGCCGTAGTCGATGGCGACGACGTGGTGCGCCGGATGCTCCTGCCGCCCGTAGCCCTTGCCGAAGCGCCAGCCGGTCTCGTCCCAGCTGTAGGTCTGCCGGCAGCTCACGTCCTTGGCGAGGTCCATGCCTTCGAGGCCGGGCCAGTCCTTGGCGATCCGCTGCAGCTCGGCCGGGTCGAGCTCGGCGTCCTCGCGGCCGGGCGCCGCGTGGCGCAGGGCGCCGTTGGGCGGGCCGTGGTCGCGAATCAGCCGGGTGAGGCGCCGCGTGTCGGCCCCGGTCAGGCCGACCAGCCCGTGCGAGCGCAGCCAGTCGTTGAGGTGCTGCCCGGCGCGATAGTTCGAGGGATTGGTGATCGGCTGGCGCAGGATGCAGCCGCGCGCGGCCGGCGTGACCGTCTCGATGTCCTCGGCGTTGGTGCCGACATTGCCGATATGCGGGAAGGTGAAGTTGATGATCTGCCCGGCATAGCTGGGATCGGTCAGGATCTCCTGGTAGCCGGTGATCGAGGTGTTGAAGCAGACCTCGCCCACCACCGTCCGCTCGGCGCCGATGCCGCGGCCCCAGAACACCGTGCCGTCGGCCAGGACCAGCGCGGCGTTGGCGCCATCCGGGCGTCGCCACGCGCCCCGCGCGGCTGGATCGCCGGCACGGACGGTCGACGGGGCGGTGGTGGTCATCGGGAACTCCTCGGGGGGGCGCTGCCGGCGCCGCTTGCGGGCGCAAGCCGACCGGGGCGCTTCGCACGGCGCGCGGTCGCAGGCGATGCTCCTCAAATGGGATCGGCGCCTTGTAAAGCAATCCGCGTGCCGGCGTCAAGCAATTGCGGCAAACGAATCAGAAGAGTTTTCAACAGCTTACACCTAATTCGCGGTTTGCCATCCGCTGCGAATTCCTGTAGCGTGACTCCTTCGTTTCATTATGAAATTCCGGCTGGGCCGATGCTGCGCCAGACCATCTCGGATTGCCTGAAAACGGCCATGAAGGCGAAGGACGAGCGGGCGACCTCGACCTACCGCATGATCCTGGCTGCCATGAAGGAACGCGACATCGAGGCGCGCGCCAAGGGCAACACCCGGGGCATCGGCGACGCCGAGGTCATGTCGCTGCTGCAGAACCTCATCAAGCAGCGCCGCGACAGCGTGGCGCTGTACGAGAAGGGCGGCCGCGCGGACTTGGTCGCGAAGGAGAACGCCGAGATCGCCATCATCCAGAAGCTCCTGCCCGAGCAGCTGGACGAGGCGGGGACCGCCAAGGTCGTCAAGGATCTGGTTACCGAGCTCGACGCGAAATCGATCAAGGACATGGGCCGGGTGATGGCGGCGTTGCGCGAGCGCTACGCCGGCAAGATCGACATGGCGAAGGCCGGCCCGATCGTGAAGCAGCATCTGTCTTGACCGGTCCGGGCGCGTTTCGCGCGCGCCCACCGGAAAGGGGAAGGTTCCGATGACGATGACCCGCGCGCTGGCGGTCGCCACCTTGGTCGCGATGTCCGGCCTGCCGGTTTCCGCCTTCGCGCAGCAGCCGCCCCCGCGCGTGGTGTCGATGGGCGAGCCGCGCTTCGAGGTGCGCACCGACGTGTACTTCTACGACACCGACATCCTGCGCGACGCCTACGCGCGCGAGCCCTACAAGACCACGATCATGCTCGACCGCGTCACCGGCCAGACCTGGATGCTGATGAAGGTGGGCGAGAGCCGCGTGGTGTGGTCGGCGGTGGAGTTCCGCAACTCGGACGGCAAGACGGCGGGCCGGCCGCAGTAGGGCGGTACGGCAACAGGGCGGCTCGGGCAAGATGGCCTTCTCCCCGGATTTCCTCGACGAGCTGCGCAGCCGTGTCTCGCTGTCGGGCCTGATCGGGCGGCGCGTGCGCCTGGTCAAGCGCGGGCGCGAGCATTCCGGCCTGTGCCCGTTCCACAACGAGAAGTCGCCGTCCTTCACCGTCAGCGACGACAAGGGGTTTTTCCACTGTTTCGCCGCCGAGACGAATGTCATTACGCGGGACGGCACGAGGCCGATCGCCTCGCTCGCAGGGAAATGCGCCTTCGTCCTGACGCGAACCGGCCAGTGGGTATCCGCGCCGTTCAAGGCTTACGGACGCCAGCAGCTCTACAAGATCGAAGCTTCCCGCAACGGCGTGAAAAAGACGCTCTTCGCTACCTCCGGGCACCGCTGGTTCGTCCGGGGCCGCAAGAGCGCCGTACTGACGACGGAGCTTCGCGCCGGGCATCGCCTCGAAGCCGTTCTGCCGCAAAGCCGAAAGCAGTGGCGCCTCGACGGGGAGGGCGTCCGGCATGGGGTCGTGTTCGGAGACGGGACCGTTCAACGGAAAGGCCGGCGCGGATACGGCACGGTCAATCTGCATGGCGCGAAGTCCGCCGATCTTGGCAAGTGGTTTGCGCCCTATCGGCCAACGGAACGCTTTCGGGAAGGCGGCATCGAGTACTTGCGCGTGTACGGCGGCCGCGATTTCGAGCACATGAAGTCGCTTCCGTCGCTGGAGCAGTCGGACGAGTACTTGCTTGGCTTCATCGCCGGCTACCTTGCCGCCGACGGTCACGTCGCCGCGGACGGAACGGTCATGCTGCACTGCGTCGATCCCGAGGTGCTGCGATGGGTGCGTGATGCAGCGACGCGAGTCGGCATCGGGACGTTCGGCCTTACGGCCCAGATGCGGAAGGGCTACCTTGCCGATGAGAGGCCCATTCACCGCATTCACTTCGTGGCGAGCACGTTGGCACCGGCCCTGCTGCTCAGGCAGGAAGCGCGGCGACGATGGGCGGAAGCGTCGAAGCAATTTGAGCGCCTTCGGTGGGCCGTGGAGTCGGTGGACGCGACAGACCGGATCGAGGAGGTCTACTGCGCCGAGGTTCCGGTGCATCACGCGTTTGCCTTGGAAGACAACATTCTGACCGGGAACTGCTTCGGCTGCGGCGCGCACGGCGACGCGATCGGCTTCGTCATGCGCAGCGACAGCCTGTCCTTCCCCGAGGCGGTCGAGCGCCTGGCCGGCGAGGCGGGCCTCGAGGTGCCGCGCGCGAGCCCCGAGGAGGCGGCGCAGCACAAGGCGCGCGCCAGCTTGCGCGACGCGGTCGAGGCCGCCTGCGCCTGGTTCGAGACCCGCCTGCGCGCGCCCGAGGGGCGAGGGGCGCTCGACTACCTGCGCCGGCGCGGGCTCGACGACGCGACCATCGCCCGCTTCCGCCTGGGCTACGCGCCCGAGTCGACCGATGCGCTGAAGCGCGCCATGGCGGCGAAGAACATTGACGAGCAGCGCCTGGTCGAGGCCGGCCTGCTCAAGCGCCCGGACGACGGCCGCGCGCCCTTCGCCTTCTTCCGCGACCGCGTGATGTTCCCGATCACGGACCGCGCCGGGCGCGTCGTCGCCTTCGGCGCCCGCACGCTCGGTGCCAATACATCTGGAGGGGGTCAGCCCAAGTACCTGAACTCACCCGACACGCCGCTGTTCGACAAGGGCCGCACGCTCTACGCCTTCTCGCTCGCCCGCGCGGTCGCGGCGGACCGCAACGAGATCGTCGTGTGCGAGGGCTACATGGACGTGATCGCGCTCCACCAGGCCGGCTTCCCGACCGCGGTGGCGCCGCTCGGCACGGCCTTGACCGAAGCGCAGCTCGATCAGCTGTGGAAGGTCGTGCCGGAGCCGACCCTGTGCTTCGACGGCGACGCCGCCGGCCAGCGTGCCGCCTCGCGCGCGGCCGCCCGGGCGCTGCCGCATGTCGGTCCCGGACGCTCGGTGCGGTTCGCCACGTTGACGGCGGGCAAGGACCCGGACGAGCTGATCCGCGCCAAAGGGCCGCAGGCCATGCGCGAGGTGCTCGACCAGGCCCGCCCGCTGATCGACTTCATCTGGACCGAGCTCAGCTGCGGTCGCCCGCCCGACACGCCCGAGCGGTGGAGCGCCCTGCAGCACACGCTGGAGCAGCGCGCCGCCCAGATCGAGCACCGCGAGACGCGATTGCTCTATCGCGATCAACTGCTTAGCCGGTACCGCCGGTGGCTCAGGGAAACCGATCGCGCGGCCTGGGCGAAGCTGCGCGGCGCCGCGCCGGGCTGGCGCGGCAGGGGCCCGGGTCCGTGGAACGCCCCGGGCAGCGGCGTGGCCGAGCACCTGCGCTCGCAAAGCGGCGAGACGGCACGCCTAGCGCCGCATGATCCGGTACTCGCTGGTTGGCGTATCATCTTGGCAGCCCTCATCAATTTTCCCTCCTTGAGCGATGATCTCGGCGAGCGGTTAGTTGCGCTGGAGCCGCCCAACGAGGCGCTTGACAAGCTACTGCGGGAAATACATATCGCACGGTCCTCCGAGCTTGATTCCAACGGGTTGCAGCGCCACCTGTGCGACAACGGCTTCTCGGACCTCCTTGCCGAGATTTTGAGTGACGAGGTGTATCGCAGCGCCCGTCCGGTGGGGCCTCAGGGCTCACTTGAGGCGGCGCAGCAGTATTGCGTCGCCATACTTAGGGGCCTTGAGGACAGGTGCGTTAGCGAGGAACTCAGATCGCTACAGGCCAAGGCTTTGGCAGCCCCGACTTTGGAAGCCGTGCAACTTGCTGTAAATGCTGGGAAACTTAGGATAGAGGCAAGAGAGCACGCCGCCGCGATCGAGGACGAGGAGCCTGCCGGGACGGCCCCGCAGGGGCCGTAGCGTAATCCCCATATTATAGGGGGCCTTTTTTTTGGCTCCCGGTTGGCCCCGGGGCGCCCTGCGGGGCGTTAAGGAACGGACATGAAGACGAAGGAAGCCATGAAGACCGAAACCGCCAAGCCGCGCCGACGCCCCGTGCCTGTGCCCGGCAACGGGGCGAAGCCCGAGGCCGCGCCGGCGTCCGCGCCCAAGACGGCCGCTTCCGGCACGCCTGCCGAGCAGGGGGCGCAGCGGGACGAGACCACCGACCAGCCGCTGCTGGACGGCGTCGCCGCCTCGGTCAAGAAGATGATCGCGCGCGGGCGCGATCGCGGCTACGTCACCTACGACGAGCTGAACGCCGCGCTGCCGTCCGACCAGGTGTCCTCGGAGCAGATCGAGGACACCATGGCGATGCTCAACGAGATGGGCATCAACGTCATCGAGAGCGAGGAGCCCGAGGAGGCGCAGGCGGCGACCGAGGAGGCCGGCGACACCGAGGCGCGCCCGACCGGCAACCTGGACGACGACATCGGCCGCACCGACGACCCCGTGCGCATGTACCTGCGCGAGATGGGCAGCGTCGAGCTGCTGTCGCGCGAGGGCGAGATCGCGATCGCCAAGCGCATCGAGGCCGGGCGCGAGATGATGATCGGGTCGATCTGCGAGAGCCCGCTGACCATGCGCGCGGTGGTGCTGTGGTACGAGGCGCTGGCCGAGGGCCGCATGCTGCTGCGCGACGTGATCGACCTCGACGCCACCTATGGCGGCGGCCCGGGCGCCAGCACCGCGGTCACCGTTCACAATCCCAACGGCCAGGCGGCCGCGGCGCCGGCCGCGGCGGCCCCGGCCCCGGCGGCCGCCAACGGCGAGGGCGAGGAAGGCGGCGACGCGCCGGAGGGCGGCGACGGCGAGGACCTCGACTCCGACGAGAACAACATCTCGCTGTCGGCCATGGAGCAGGCGCTGAAGCCGCAGGTGCTCGAGACCTTCGGCAAGGTGGCGCTCGCCTATTCCAAGATCCACCGCACGCAGAACACGCGCCTCAGCACGCTGCAGAAGGGCGAGTCGGTCGCCAAGACGACCGAGCGCCGCTACGAGAAGCTGCGCTCGGAGCTGCTGACGCTGATGCAGTCGGTGCGCCTCAACAACGCGCGCATCGAGCAGCTGGTCGACCAGCTCTACGGCCTCAACCGGCGCCTGACCTCGCTCGAGGGCCGCCTCCTGCGCCTGGCCGAGAGCCGCGGCGTGAAGCGCGAGGAGTTCCTGGCGCACTACCACACGCACGAGCTCGACGCCGGCTGGCTCGAGCGCGTCGGCAAGCTGCCCGGCCGCGGCTGGAAGACCTTCGCCACGCGCGCGGCCGACGAGGTGGCGCAGCTCCGCGCCGAGATCGGCACCATCGCCGGCGAATGCGGCCTGCCGCTGCAGGAGTTCCGCCGCATCGTGCAGACCGTCCAGCGCGGCGAGCGCGAGGCGAGCCGCGCCAAGAAGGAGATGGTCGAGGCCAACCTGCGCCTGGTGATCTCGATCGCCAAGAAGTACACCAACCGCGGCCTGCAGTTCCTCGACCTGATCCAGGAAGGCAACATCGGCCTGATGAAGGCGGTCGACAAGTTCGAGTACCGCCGCGGCTACAAGTTCTCGACCTACGCCACGTGGTGGATCCGGCAGGCGATCACCCGCTCGATCGCCGACCAGGCGCGCACCATCCGCATCCCGGTGCACATGATCGAGACGATCAACAAGCTGGTGCGCACCTCGCGCCAGATGCTGCACGAGATCGGCCGCGAGCCGACGCCGGAGGAGCTGGCCGAGAAGCTGATGATGCCGCTGGAGAAGGTGCGCAAGGTCCTGAAGATCGCCAAGGAGCCGATCAGCCTCGAGACGCCGATCGGCGACGAGGAGGATTCGCATCTCGGCGATTTCATCGAGGACAAGAACGCGGTGCTGCCGCTCGACGCGGCGATCCAGTCGAACCTGCGCGAGACCACGACCCGCGTGCTGGCGAGCCTGACGCCGCGCGAGGAGCGCGTCCTGCGCATGCGCTTCGGCATCGGCATGAACACCGACCACACGCTGGAGGAAGTCGGCCAGCAGTTCTCGGTGACGCGCGAGCGAATCCGCCAGATCGAGGCGAAGGCGCTCAGGAAGCTCAAGCACCCGAGCCGCTCGCGCAAGCTGCGCAGCTTCCTCGACACGTGAGGTCCGCGTCCTTCATCCTTCGAGACGCTCGCCGCGCTCGCTCCTCAGGATGACGCGATTCCATTGCGTGATCCCAACTCGTCGTCATCCTGAGGAGGGCCGAAGGCCCGTCTCGAAGGATGCGGGCGCGATGTCCCGCCGATGCGCCTGACCCTTCTCGGCACCGGCTGCCCGGTCGCGCATGTCGATCGCTACGGGCCGGCGCAGGTGATCCGCCACGCGGATACGGCGATCCTGGTCGACTGCGGCTCGGGCGTGACGCAGCGGCTGGTGGCGGCGGGCTGTCCCGGCCGGCAGATCGACGCCCTCTTGCTGACGCACCTGCATTCCGACCACCTGGTCGACCTGTTCCAGCTCGTCATCTCGTCCTGGCACCAGGGCCGCGACCGGCCGCAGCGCGTCTTCGGGCCGCCCGGCACCAGGCGCCATGTCGACGGGCTGTTGAGCCTGTGGCAGCCCGAGCTCGAGCAGCGCATCGCGCACGAGCGCCGGCCCTCGACCGTGGCGCTCGAGGTCGAGGTGAGCGAGATCGCGCCGGGCAACCGCTTGAGCCTCGGGGCGATCGACGTCGTCGTGGTCGAGGTCGAGCACCAGCCGGTCAAGCACGCCTTCGGCTTCGTCTGCGAGGCCGGCGGCCGGCGCATCGCCATCAGCGGCGACACGCGCCGCTGCCCGGCGCTGATCGAGGCGGCGCGCGGCGCCGACATCCTGGTGCACGAGGTCTTCATCCACCGCGAGATGAAGGTGACGCCCGGCGTGCGCTCGGCCGAGACCGTGCAGAACGTGATGTCCTATCACACCGTCTCGGACGAGGTCGGCAAGGTCGCGAGCGAGGCCGGGGTCGGCTGCCTGGTGCTGAGCCATTTCGTGCCGTCCGGCTTCGACAAGCCGGCGCTGCTGGAGGAGGTCAAGCGCGACTTCGCCGGGCCGGTCGTGATCGGCGAGGACCTGATGACCCTCGACGCCATGACGGGCTCGATCGACTGGCGCGGAACGCACCTGGCGCTGGGCGAATGGCCGCCGGCGCCGCCGGGGCGCTTCTGATCCGCCGGCGCGCGCCCTTGCCGCGCGGTCGGCATTGCGCGCAATATCCCGACGCCTTCTCGGGGGCCCGTAGCTCAGCTGGTTAGAGCGCGCCGCTCATAACGGTGTGGTCGCAGGTTCGAGCCCTGCCGGGCCTACCATCGCCACGATTCGCTCGGGAGCGCGCCCATGGCCCGGCCAGACGACCAGACGCAGGCCACCGTTTGGGATCAGGCCAGGATCGATCGCGCTGCGGAGTTCGTCTGGCGGGCGCACCGCGACCGGCGCCCGTTCGAGAACATCCCGCCGGACATCGCGCCCGGCACGATCGACCAGGCCTACGACGTGCAGGAGGCATTCCATCGTCGCATGATCCCGACCGCCGGGGCGATCGCCGGGCTCAAGATCGCGACAACGACCAAGGTGATGCAGCAGCTCGTGGGGATCGACCATCCGTGCGGCGGCGCGATCTTCGCCTCGCGCATCCTGGCATCGCCGGCGAGCCTCGGGCTGGCGGATTTCATCCATCTCATGGCCGAGTGCGAGCTTGCCGTGAGGCTCGGCCGGGATCTCGCCGACGGCGGCGCCATCTCGCGCGAGCAGGCAATGGCCGCGACAGCCGGAGTCGCACCGGCGTTCGAGCTGGTGGAGGATCGCCATGCCGTGCACCGCGAGACGAAGGCGACGTCCCTGATCGCCGACAACGCATGGAACGCGGGGATCGTGCACGGAGCGTGGTGCCGGTTCGATCCTGCCGTCGCGATCGCCGATATCGAAGGCGTATTGACGGTCGACGGGGCCGAGCGCGGCCGGGGACGGCTTGACGATCCGTTCGGCGCGCTGGCCTGGGTCGCGATGCTGGCCGTCAGGCGCAAGCGTCCTCTGCGGGCGGGCATGGTGGTGATCACCGGCAGCATCGTCCCCACCTTCCCGCTCGCGGCCGGCGGCGAGGTCCGCTTCCGGCTCGACCCCTGGGGAGAGACGCGGATGCGCCTGGCCTAGCGGCAGGCAGGCGGGGTCCTTGGCGCGGATGCTCAGGCATTGCGGCCCTCGTCCGGCAGCGACCTGCCGGACGCGCGCGGCCATGTCCGGTCGCGCCATCCGCGGCGCAGCAGCGGCTGCCGCGCGAAGCCGCGACGCAGGATGGCGCGCCGCACGCCCGCCCCGCCGGCGAGCGCGCCGGCGGCGGCGAGCAGGAGCGCGAGCGGCGCCAGCATTTCCCGGGTCAGCTTGTAGCCGACCTTGAAGGCGTGGATCGAGGTCTTGCCGGTGATCGCCATGACCGGGCGCGCCTTGCGGCCGAGCTTGGCATAGAGGCGCGCGATCTGGCCGACATCCTCGACCGACTCGGCGTGGCGCAGCATCTTGGCGGCCTCCGCCACGCCGTGCTCGCGGCGCACGGCGTCGACCTCCTCGGCCGCGCGCATCAGCTTGACGGCGCCGTCGCTGCGGGCGACCTGCTTGATCTCGCCGCCGAGCGCTTCCGCGACGGCGGACGGCCGGCGGTAGTCCGCCTGGGCCAGCACGCGCCGCACGGGCGCGATCGCGTCGCCCACCAGGGCCGAGGCGTTGCGCATCAGGCCCGGCGACAGGAGGTCGGCGCGCTTGGCCGCCTTCATCACCGAAAGCCCGGCCTTGGCCGGTCCGCCGCCGCCGGCGGTCATGACCGCGATGCCGGTCGCGGCGAGGCCGACGACCGACAGGCCCAGCACGATGGCGTCGTACTCCTCGCCGGCCGCGAGCGCGCCGCCCTGGATGACGATGTCGCGCAGGTCGCCCAGCGTGGTGAAGTCGGCCGCCACCATGCACACGATCGATGCGGTCGTGTTCATGTCGCCGCCGAGCGCGCCGGCCGCGCAGCGCGACAGATGGGTCGCGACCCGGCCCTCGGCCTCGACGGCCGCCGCCAGGCGGGCGCGCAGCGCGTCGTCCGGCGGCCAGCCAAGGAAATCGCCGAGCTCGGCATAGGCGACGGCGTCGTCGACGTCGCCGCGGTCGAGCGCACGCGTCGCCTCCTCGGCGATCCGCTCGGGCGTCGCCGTGCGGCGGAGCTCGTCGGCGACTGCTTCCTCTTCGCTCTCGAGCGGCAGGCCCGTCGTAAGGCCCCAGCCCAGCGCGCCGAGCGCGAACAGAAGCGCGGTCGCAAAGAGAAAACGGGCCATCATGCAGAAGCATAATAGCCCGTCCTGCGTTTCGTTCCGGGCCCGTGAGCCCGGGCCGCAACGGTCAGGCGGCTGCCGCCCGCGGCGCGGCCGCGCCGCGTTCCGCGTCCAGCACCGTCGCGACGGCCTGGACCACGGCGGCGGCGCGCACCGCGGTCTGGATCTCCTGCGGCGACAGGCCTTCCTTGCGCAGCAGGCTTTCATGCGCGTCCATGCAATGGCCGCAGCCGTTGACGGCCGACACGGCCAGCGACCACAGCTCGAAGTCCACCTTGGGCACGCCGGGATTGGCCATCACGTTCATGCGCAGCCGCGCCGGCATGCCGGCGTAGTCCTTGGCGGAGACCAGGTGGGCGAAGCGGTAGTAGACGTTGTTCATCGCCATCACGGCAGCGGCCGCCTTGGCCGCGGCGATCGCCTCGGGCGACAGGCGCTGGCGCGCCTCGGCCTCGACCGCATCGATCACGACGGTCTGGCGCGTCGCGATGGCGGACGCGAGCAGGGTGCCCCACAGGCGCTGGTCGCCGAGGCTCGGGTCGGTCGAGATGCTCGACAGGTTGAGCTTGATGTCCTTGGCGTAGTCGGGCAGGGCCGACTTCAGGGATTCGATCGACATGGCGGGCTCCGGGGAGTCGAGGGAGGGTCTGCCGGGCGGCGGCATGCCGCCCGGCGCTTGGGCGAACCGGCCGCGATCAGGCCGCCGGCCGCAGGACCTCGCCGCCGACCGAGCGGTTGCACGGGCACAGCTCGTCGGTCTGCAGCGCGTCGAGGATGCGCAGCGTCTCCTTCGGGTTGCGCCCGACATTGAGGTTGTTGACCGAGACGTGCTGCACGGTGCCGTCCGGGTCGACGATCACCGTCGCGCGCAGCGCCACGCCCTCGGGCGAGCGCACGCCCAGGCCGTCGACCAGCGCGCCGGTCGTGTCGGCGAACTGCCAGTGGTTCAGCTTGGCGAGGTCCGGGTGCTCGCGACGCCAGGCCAGCTTGCAGAACTCGTTGTCGGTCGACCCGCCCAGCACGACGGTGTCGCGGTCGGCGAACTCGTCGGCCAGCTTGCCGAACTCGACGATCTCGGTCGGGCAGACGAAGGTGAAATCCTTCGGATAGAAGTAGACGACCTTCCACTTGCCGGGGAAGCTCTTCTCGGTGATCTCCTCGAACGCGCTCTGGCCGTTCTCTTCGTGCTTCATGAAGCCCGGCTTCACGCCGGTGACCTTGAATGCGGGGATGTTCTGGCCTACGCCGATCATGATTGGCTCCTTCAGTTCGCTGTCTTGATCCGTGGCGGGTGCAACCGCTGGAGGGACATATAATAGAATAATTCTAAGATGCAAGCAGGAATCGGCTGCGACGCACGAAATCACAGAAACATCATTAATATCAATGCAGTAGCGCTGTGCCGCGAGCCGAGTGCCGCTCGCAGACCGACTTCGCGTGGTCGTCGGTACCCGGCGCGCGCAACGGCAGTCCCAGCCCGGCCCAGGCCAGTGCGGCGGCGAACCGCCCGGCCGGCTCGAGGGCAGCGCGGAGCGCCGCGGGCGACAACCAGTCCTCCAGGATCGCGGCGGCCTCGAGCGAGAAGCCCTGCTGGAACAGGGCGAGCATGTGCAGGTATTGCCGCTCGTCCGCCGCAAGGCACGGACAGGACGGGCAATGAAACTCCATGTCGCGGCGGGCGCCGGCGGCGATCGCACGGAACAGCTGGTCGAAGGCGCCGGCAGCGCAAGGCTCGAGGCCCGCCACGCCGAAGCCGCCGTGCCAGTCCGGCGTCGGCCGGTCCGGGTTCAGGCAGCGCGCGACCCATAGCCGCGCGGTGGCCAGCGCGAACAGCTCGGCCGTGCCGAGATCGGTCACCGACGTGGCGGGCGGCCGTCGCGTCGTCGCTTGCATGGCGCTCTCCATGGCTGGTGACGGCGAGCATAGCGCGTCGCGATGCAAATGCAAGTCACTATCATTATCGACGATGCTGCGCGCCAGCGCGCCGGGCGGCGGTGCTCAGTGCCGGCCGAACAGCACCAGGGCGATGGTCGCGAACCAGAGGATGCCGGCGCCGGTCGCGGTCACCGTCGCGTGCCACATATAGCGCTCGCGCAGGATACTGCCGAAGACCTGCTGGGCCCGCTGTTCGGGCAGGCCATGGCGCCGCTCGAGCATGATCCAGACCTCGGTGTGCCTGTATGGCCGCGTCGGTGCCTGCATGGCCTTGATGAAGAGGATGGCGACCATGGCGCTGGCGCAGATCGCCGCCAGCTTGACGGCGACGAACGCATCGAAGGACGCGCCGACCGACGCCGTGCCGATCGCGATCAGGCCGAAGCCGCAGCCGCGACGGATGGAGATATCGGCCAATTCCCTGATGCGGTCGAGTTCCACGGATGGCGCACGCCGTCGTTCCCGCCGGCAAGCCGCGCCGGACAACGAAAAATTATAGCGGCTCCGCAGATGCCCTCAATCCCGCGGACGGCGCGGCCGCTACGCGATCGCCATCACGATCCGGATAGCGGGGATGCTCAGGAACGCGGCGCCGGCGAGCCAGATCCACATCGCCGCGGTGCCTTCCGGGTTGCGCTCGATCAGGCGTTCGTAGAGCGCGGCCGGGACGCCGGAAAAGAACAGCGTGCAGCTGGACACGAACACCGAGCTGAAGAACAGCACCCAGTCGTGCGTCTTCGGAAACAGCTCCGGCATCAGCGCGACGGTGATCGGGACGGCGACGTTGAGGTAGGGCGAGAAGATGCCGTTCACGACGCAGACGCCGAGGATCATCAGGAACAGGGCGTTGCGGTCGAGCATGGCAGCGACGACTTCAGGACGAAGCGGCCGGCATGCGCGGCGTCAGGCCGGCCGCGTACATGACCATGAAGAAAACCACGCGGGCGATGGCGACCCAGAACGCGGCGATCGGCGCCAGCACCATCGTCGGGAAGATGCTGGGCGTGATGAAGGCGACCGGGCGCATCAGCCAGTCGGTCAGGCGACGGAACCAACGGAAGATGTAGTTCGGCGAGTCGGGGTGCAGGATGCCGCCCAGAAGGAAGCGGCCGATCAGCGTGTAGAACAGGACCGAGAAAGCGTAGTTGGGCAGGTGGAAATACCAATAGGACCACCAGATGTCCTGTCCCGCCATGCCCGGTCCAGATCCCCCGTCAGCGAAAAAGAAACGGCAGGGCCCGCGCGAGCAAGCCCTGCCGATCCGGTCGGGTAGTCTCGTCTATTCGTGTGCCTGGCCGGCCGTGAACGCGACCGCGCCCTTGGGGGTGCGGATCGAGTCCACGAAGTCCTGCATCTCCTTCGACGGCGGCGTCGTCATCAGGCTGACGATCCAGGTCACGCCGAAGGCGACCGGCAGCCCGAACAGGGCGCTGGAGATGTTGCGGATGCCGAACCACAGCGGCATGTCGAAATACCGCGTGGCGATCAGGTAGAAGAGGCACACGCCGAAGCCCGCCATCATGCCGACGATGGCGCCGACGGACGTCGTGCGCTTCCACCAGATGCCCAGTACCAGCGGGGCGAACAGCCCCGCCGCCGCCAGCGAGAACGCCCAGGCCACCATCTGGATGATGCCCGACGGCCGCGTGCCGGCGACCGCCGCGGCGATCAGGGCCACGGCGACCAGCAGCGTTCGTGCGACGACTAGGCGCCGCGCGGTGCTCGCCTTGGGATCGATCAGCTTGTAGTAGATGTCGTGACTGAGCGCGTTGGCGATGGCGAGCAGGAGCCCGTCCGCCGTGCTGAGCGCCGCCGCCAAGCCGCCGGCCGCGACCAGGCCCGAGATCACGTAGGGCAGGCCCGCGATCTCCGGCATCGACAACACGATGATGTCCTGGTTGATGGTGAACTCCGCCAACTGCAGTATCCCGTCGCCGTTGGCGTCCTTGATGGTCAGCATCCCGGCCACCTGGGACCAGTTCTGCACCCATGCCGGCAGGCTGGCGATCGGCTGCCCGATCACGTTCGAGTAGACCTCGAGCTTGGCGAAGGCGGCATAGGCCGGCGCCGTGAAGTACAGCAGGAAGATGAAGAAGATGCTCCAGCCGACCGATGACCGCGCCTCACGCACGCTGGGCGTGGTGAAGTAGCGCATCAGGATGTGCGGCAGCGAGGCGGTGCCGACCATCAGGCAGAGGACGAGCGCCCAGAAGTTGTGGAACTCGGTCCAGCTGAACGCGCCCTTGGCGTCGGTGAACGGCGCCACGTGGTGCCTGACGATGCCGAGCTTGGCTTCGAGCTCGGTGATCTGCTGCAGCGCCTGGCCGTAGGTCAGCTCCGGGATCGGGATGCCGTAGCGCTTGGTCGACAGCCACACCACCGGCGTCAGGTAGGCGATGATGAGGATGATGTACTGCGCCACCTGGGTCCAGGTCACCGCGCGCATGCCGCCGAGCATCGAGCACACCAGGATGCCGACGAGACCGGCGAAGATCGCCAACTCGAAGGGAATCCCCAGGAAGCGCGAGGTGATGATGCCGATGCCGAAGGTCTGTGCGACGATGTAGGTGAACGAGGCGCAGAACAGCACGATGACGCCGCAGATGCGCGCCGTGTTGCCTGCGTAACGCACGCCGAGGAAGTCCGGCACGGTGAACTGGCCGAATTTCCTGAGATAGGGCGCGAGCAGGATGCCGACGAGCACGTAGCCGCCGGTCCAGCCCAGCACGTAGCCGATGGCGTTGTAACCGCCGAGGTACAGGCCGCCGGCCATCGAGATGAAGGATGCGGCGCTCATCCAGTCGGCGCCGGTCGCCATGCCGTTGTAGAACGCAGGCACCACGCGCCCGGCGACGTAGTATTCCGAGATCTCCATCGTGCGCGACAGGAAGCCGATATACGCGTAGACGAAGATCGTCAGGAACACGAAGGCGTAGCCGATGATCTTGTTCGGCACGCCCATCTGCTCGGCGATCGCCAGCAGGATGGTGAAGCCGATGAAGCCGCCGGTGTAGCCGGCGTAGATCTTGCCGAGATTGGCGACGAAGCCGCCGGTCCCGATGCGATAAGCCATGATCCGTCCCCCTCGCTGGCGTCAGTCTTCGGCCACGCCGAATTCCTCGTCGATCCGGTTCTGCGCCGAAGCGTTCCAGAAGCACAGGACGACGTAGGAAATCAGCGAGCCCTGCGCGGCCATGTAGAAGCCGAGCGGGAAGCCGAAGATGACGATGTTGTTGAGCTGGACGGCAAAGAAGTGAACAACGAAGCTGAAGAAGAACCACAGGATCATGATGGTCCACATCAGCCTGGATGTCTTTTGCCAATAGGCATCCTGTTGTTCTTTGGTGAGTTGCGCCATGAACATTCCCTCTCCAATGCGCCGTGAAAATGTTCTTGGTTTTGGCCGACCGCACGGATTTGACTGCCCCTGCGGCGCGCGAACGCGACACAGCCCGGGCACCCCACCCCATCCTGCAGGCAGCAAGAATTGATACCATCATGTGCTAGCTGATACAACAAGTGCCTGGGGTTTTTGCGGGTTGGCATGCCACGATGCTGCGTTGGTTGAGCCGATTGAGGCCGGAGGCACCCGGCTCGGTGCGCACGCCGGACGATCTGGCCGCGTTCCTGTCGCGCCACGCCGCCTTCGTGGCGCAGAAATGCAGCGACAGCTATTGCCGCGCCAAGGTCGGGACCTCGCATTTCGCGATGGCGGAGGAACAGACCTTCAAAGACGCCAACGCCATCTGCCGCTGGGAAGGCTATGCCGAGATGCTCGCGGCCATGATGGCGCTGACCGGGCGGGCACTGGTCGATGCGGGTGCCGAGGCGGAGACGGTCGACCGTGTGCTGCACGATATGTATGTGCGCGTGCTCGATGGCCATCCGCGCCCGGCCCATCGCGCGGAAGGCTGGGGCGACATGATCGCGGCGCTGCCGGGCCGGCTCAAGGCCGCGCGCGCTCATCCGGTGCCCAGGCTTGTCGACATTGCCGGTGCCGCCGGCAAGCGGTTGTTCGAAGTTCTACCGATTCACGCGCGCTATCGCGAGCTGGACGAGGAGATTGTCGTCAATTCCGTGACGTTCCAGTTCGTCGGCTATTCCGACAAGTTTCGCCGCCAGGTCGACGTCGCGGCGATTGCCCGCAGCCTGGGGGCAAAAGCGGCATAGCCCGCGTGGCGCGGCCGGCCTAAGCTTGCACGTCGCTCTGGCGCGGCGCCGGGGCGCCCTTGTCTTGTCATGAGATGACCTGGAGCACGTCCATCTTCCTGCGCACGGTCGGCGATGTCATGTCGCCGCTGCCGCCGATTCTGCCGGCGGGCACGGAGTGCGCGGTCGCGGTCGGCCGCATGGCCGCGCTCGGCGCAACCTGCGTGTTGATTGTAGACAATCTCGGCCGGCCGGCCGGGATCCTGACCGAGCAGGACGTTGCGCGCCGGGTGGCGTTCCAGCTGCCGGCGGGCACGCCGGTCGATGCGGCGATGACGCGCGCCGTGCCGAGCGTGCCGGCATCCATCCGCCTCTATCGGGCGCTGTCGCAGATGCGCGGTCAGCGCCAGCGCCAGCTCGTCGTGACCGACGCAACCGGCAGGGCCGTCGGCTTGCTCGAGCTCGACATCGCCTTGGGGGCGGCGGCGCAGGCGCTGACGCGGCGCATGGACCGGCTGAGCCGCGACCTTTCGATCGACGGCTTGGCACAGACCAAGGCGGCCGAGGCGGCCGTCGCGGGCGAGATGCTGGCCGACGGCGTGCCGGCGCCCGAGATCCAGGCGTTCCTCACCGAGATCAACCGCGACCTGTACCGCCATGTGCTCGACCGCGCGCTCGCCGCCATGGCGGACGAGGGCTGGGGCGGGCCGCCCGTGCCGTTCTGCGTGCTGATCATGGGCTCGGGCGGGCGCGGCGAGAACTACCTCGACCCCGACCAGGACAACGGCTTCATCCTCGGCGACTATCCCGACGCGTCGCACCCGGCGATCGACCGCTTCTTCGTCGAGCTGGCGGAGCGCATGTGCCGCGACCTCGACACGATCGGCATTCCCTATTGCCCCGGCGGCGTGATGGCGACCAGCCCCGTCTGGCGCAAGACGCTGCCGCAATGGCTCGACCAGGTCGCGGGCTGGGGCCGGCGCTGGACCAGCGGCGCCACGCTGATGGCCGACATCTTCTTCGATTTCCAGCCCGTGTTCGGCGATGCCGCCATGGCGGCCGAGCTGCGCCGGCGCGTCAGCGACATGCCGCGCCGCAATCGCGGCCTGCTGCACTCGATGGCGCGCGACGACACGGCGCAGAACGTGGCGCTCGGCCTGTTCGGCAGGCTGGTGACGCAGGGCCCCGATTCGGTCCATCGCGGCCGCATCGAGCTGAAGCTGCACGGCACGCAGCCGCTGGTCGGCTGCGCGCGGCTGCTGGCGCTCGCCGCCGGCATCGAGGAAACCTCGACGCTCGGCCGGCTGCGCACCCTGGGCGAGAAGGGCATCCTGGCGCAGGGCGACGTCGATCAGACCGTCGCCGCCTGCCATCACGTCGCGCGCCTCAGGCTCGGCCAGCAGGTGGCCGACATCGCCGCCGGACGCCCGCCCGGCGACTATGTGGATGTCGCCGCCCTGACGCAGCAGGACCGCGACCTGCTGGCCGACGCGCTGCGCGCCATCGACCGCCTGCGCAAGCGGGCGCAGATGGATCTGGCGGGGCAGCCGGTATAGTCGGGGATCGGAGGACAGGGATCAGCCTGCCTTTCTGATCCCTGATCCCTGTCCTCTGTCTACTGAGCCGCTTGCGCCTTGGCGGGGCTCGAGGGGATCAGGAACGAGAACACCGCGCCCCGGCCGGGTTCGCTGTCGACCCAGATGCGGCCGCCGAAGCGCTCGACGATCTGGCGGCAGATCGCGAGGCCGAGCCCGGTGCCCTGCGGCTTGTCGGTCATGGTGTTGCCGATCTGCTGGAAGCGTTCGAACAGCCGCGCCCGGTCGGCCAGCGCCACGCCGGCGCCGTTGTCGTGCACGCTGACGCGCACGGCCCCCCCTTCGAGTCCCGGGCCCTCGACCGCCGCGTCGATCGCCACGCGGCCGTGCACGGGGTCGCAGAACTTCACCGCGTTGGACAGCAGATTGACGATCACCTGGATCAGCCGGTCGCGGTCGTACTCGATCTTCGGCAGGCCGGCGGGGATGTCGACCTCGAGCCTGATGTCGCGCTCCGCGAACAGGCCGCGCGTGACCGCGAGCGCGTCGTCGACGACCTCCTTCAGCTCCAGCCGCTCGATCTGCCAGTCCATGCGCCCGGCCTCCATCTTGGCCAGGTCGAGGATCTGGTTGATCAGCCGCGTCAGGCGCTCGCTCTCCTTGACGATGATGCCGAGGAACTGGCTGCGCTGCGCCGGGTCGATGTTCGGGTTGTCGTGCAGGATCTCGCTGAAAGAGCGGATCGAGGTCAACGGCGTGCGCAGCTCGTGGCTGACGGTCGAGATGAAGTCGTCCTTCATGCGGTCGAGCTCCTTGAGCCGCACGTTGGCCGCCCGAAGCTCGCTCGACGCGACCTCCAGCTCCTGCGACTTCTGTTCCAGCCGCCGGCTGTACTCGATGATCTGCGAGGCCTCGTCGAGGATCGCCATCACCTCGTCGAGGCTGACGGTCTCGCCCTTGGCGACCGAGGCGACCATGACGCGCGCCGAGGCGGTGCCGATCGCGCCGGCCAGCAGGCGCTCGGCGTGCTGCACCAGCTCGGCGTCGGCCTCGCGCATCTTGCCGAGGTTCAGGTTGCGGCGCGCCGCGTACTCGGCCAGCTCCTGGCTGGCGCGCGCCGCGCCGATGAAGCGCACCAGCAGGCTCTCGAGGTCGGCCACCGTCGCCGTGCCGCGCCAGAAGCGCTGGCCGGCCTCGGCGCGGCGGTAGACGTCGACGAAGCTGGCCGCCTGGATGCGCTCGATCGCCGATTGCCGCGTCACCAGCGACACGGCGACATAGGCGCCGATGTTGACCAGCATGGTCCAGAACAGGGCGTGCGACAGCGGGTCGAGGCCGGCGAGCCCGAACAGCGCCTGCGGCCTGAGCAGCGCCAGGCCCCACGGCCCCGCGGTCAGCAGCGTTTCGTCGAGCCAGCCCGAGCGCACGAAGGACGGCAGCAGCAGCGTGTAGAACCACAGGAGGAACCCGAGGCCGAGGCCGATGAAGGCGCCCCAGCGATTGGCGGTCTTCCAGAAGATGCCGCCGATGATCGCCGGCGCGAACTGCGCGGCGGCCGCGAACGACACCAGCCCGATCGTCACCAGCGCGTAGGATTCGCCGATCAGCCGGAAGTAGAGGTAGCTCAGCAGCACCACGAAGACGATGCCGCCGCGCCGGATCCCCAGCAACAGGCGGCCGAGGTCCTTGCGCTCGGTGAGCCGGAGCCATTTCAGGCGCAGCAGCACGGGCATGACCAGGTCGTTGCACAGCATGGTCGAGAGCGCGACCGTCTCGACGATCACCATGCCGGTCGCGGCCGACAGCCCGCCGATGAAGGCGAACAGCGCGACGCCTTCCTGGCGCGCCAGCATCGGCAGGGCGAGCACGAAGGTGTCGGCGTCGGCCTGCTGCCCGCGGAACTCCATCAACCCGGCGACGGCGATCGGCAGCACGAAGATGTTGATGAGCAGCAGGTAGAGCGGGAACAGCCAGGCCGCCTTGTCGATGTGCTTCTCATCGACGTTCTCCACCACGATCACGTGCCATTGGCGCGGCAGGCAGATGATCGCCGCCATCGACAGCGCCATCAGCGTCATCCAGTTGCCGAACGTGCTCGACGGCGTCGCGGTCAAGAGCCGCGCGAAGTCGGCGCTCTCCATGGCCTTGTCGAACAGGTCGCCGAAGCCGCCGTAGAGGCCGAAGGTGACGAACACGCCGACGGTCAGGAACGCGACGAGCTTCACCACCGACTCGAAGGCGATCGCGGCCACCATGCCCTCGTGATGCTCGCTGGCGTCGATGTGCCGCGTGCCGAACAGGATCGAGAAGATCGCCAGCACCAGCGCCACGTAGAGCGCCGTGTCCTGCAGGAGCGGCACGGTGCTGACGGCGCTCGGCATCACGATCTGCGGATAGTGGATCAGCACGTTGAAGCTGGCGGAGACCGCCTTCAGCTGCAGCGAGATGTATGGCACGATGCCGACCACCGCGATCACGGTCACCAGCCCGCCGAGGACCTGCGTCTTGCCGTAGCGCGCCGAGATGAAGTCGGCGATCGAGGTGATGCGGTTCGCCTTGCTGATGCGCAGGATCTTGCGCAACACCGCCCAGCACAGGACGAAGACCAGCGTCGGCCCCAGGTAGATGGTCAGGAAGTCGATGCCCGACGCGGCGGCGCGCCCGACGCTGCCGTAGAAGGTCCAGGCGGTGCAGTAGACCGCGATCGACAGCGCGTAGATGTAGGGATTGGCGACCAGCGACCGCCCCGCGTCGGCGCGCTTGTCGCCCCAGTAGGCGATGGCGAACAGCAGGCACAGATAGAGGAACGCCGCCGCCAGGATGATGCTGGGGATGAGCATCGCCTCAGCCCTCGCGCTCGCCGCGCGCCGTCTCGCCCGGCCCGTCCGGTCCGCCGGCATCGCCGCGGCCGACGACCAGCCCGGTGAGCACGATCACGCAGAGCCAGGCGGCGAACAGGTAGAGGTACAGCACGGGCAGGCCCATGACGGTCGCGCTCACGCCGAACAGCGTCACGATCGGGGGATGGAAGGCGAGCCAGGCCAGGATGAACAGCGCCACCAGGCGCTCGCCGCGCAGGCCCTGCCGCATGACGCTCCCGACCCCTTCTTCTCAGTCCCCCCTCCCGCAAGGGGAGGGGGGGCCGATATTGAGCGTGTATCCGATCCGACCCATGCTTGTCACACCGCCAGCTTGCGCCGGCGCAGCTCGACCTCGACGTTGGAGACCTTGATCGCCTCGTTGAGGGTGACCACGCCCTGGGCCTCGAGCAGCTCCATCAGGCGCAGGAACACGGCCGCGGTCATCAGCGCGTCGCCGCCCGCCGTGTGCCGGCCGACGATGTCGACGCCGAGGCGCCGCGCCAGCCCGTCGAGAGAGCTGTCGTCGATGTTCTCGTGCAGGCGCGCCGCGAGCAGCTGGCTGTCGAGCACCGGGTTGTCGAGGCCGACGCCCGCTTCCGCCTCCTTCGGCCGGAGGAAGCTCAGGTCGAAGGCCGCGTTGTGCGCCACCAGCACGCTGTCGGCGACGAAGTCGCGGAACTGCGGCAGCACGACGTGGATCGGCGGCTTGTCCTTCACCGTGTCGTCGGTGATGCCGTGGAACCGAGTCGATTCCGGCGGGATCCGGCGGCCCGGGTTGACCAGGCGTTCGAAGGTCTCGCCGGTCAGGATGCGGCCGTTGACGATGCGCACGCCCGCGATCTGCACGATCTCGTCGCCGCGCGCGGCGTCGAGGCCCGTGGTCTCGGTGTCGAACACGACGTAGCTCAACGACCGGAGCGGCCGGTCGCCCAGCGCCGCGGTGGGCAGCGCCTGGTGCATCAGCGCGAAGTCGTAGAACTCCGGCCGCGGCGGGCGCGGCGCCAAGCCGGCGTCGATCGGCGGATGCTCGGCCGCCGCGATCGGCAGGCGCAGGATCGCGCGGCCGGGCGCGGTCGGCTGGCTCCAGATCTCGCTGCGGTGGCGGTCGAGCACGTCGCGCAGAGTGAGGCTGCCGGCCGAGGGATCGAGCGGCTCGGCGGCCCAACGGTCGAGCTCGCCCGAGGGGATCGGCGCGCCGTCCCAGGCGAAGTCGATGTAGTGCCGGCGTTGCCCGGGCACGGTGCCGATGTCGATCGCCTCGCCGCCGATATGCCGCCTGACATGGCCGAGCAGGAAGCTCAGCGCCAGCATCAGCCCGTAGCTGTCGCCGTGCAGCCAGACCGGCAGGCCCACCAGCGACACGCCCGAGTCCTCGCCCGCGCGCTGCACGACGCAGTTGAGCAGGTCGAGCGAGTAGATCGGCGCCATCGGCCAGTAGCCGGCGACCAGCTCGCGGTAGCCCGTCGCCACGGCCTCCAGCCGCTCGCTCAGGTCGTTGCTCTCGCGCATCACCACCTGGTCGAAGCTCTGGCGCTGCTCCGGCGGCATGGCGGGGAAGGCGGCGACCGTCTCGATCGCGGCGCGCAGGTTGGCGAGCGGCGCGCGCATGCCCTCCGTCGCCTGGGTCAGGAGCGCGTCGCGCTTGCCGAGCGTCGCGATCTCCTGCGTCACGTCGGAGAAGGTCAGCACGTAGCCGGTCGGGTCGCGCTGCGCGTCGAGGATCAGGCTGATGCGCCCGCGCAGCATGCTGCGCGCGTCGGTCGAGGCGCAGACGACCGGGGCGGTGGCGTCCTCGCCCGGGCGCGTGCCCTGCGTGCGCAGCCGGAACGTCAAGAGCTCGATCGCGTGCAGGATCGGCTGTCGCGTGACGAGGTTGAACAGCGAGCGGCCGAGCCCCAGCTCGCCCGCCACCTGCAGCAGCTTCAGCGCCACCTGGTTGTAGAGCAGGACCTGGTGGTTCATGTTGCACACCACCACGCCCTCGGTCAGGTCGCTCAGGATCGCCTCGAGCCAGCGCTTCTGCTCGGCGAGGCTGCGCGTCGCGGCCGCGGCGCGGCCGTCGCCTTCCTCGCGCGCCTCGCGCAGGCGCGCCGCCAGCGCGTTGACCGCCGCCGGCAGCGGCTCGAGCCCGGCGTAGTGCGCGACGTCGACCACGTGCCGCGGGTTGGCGCGGGCGATCAGGTCGATCTCGTCGGACAAGGCCGCCGCGCGGCGCTTGAGCTCGGCCGACGTGCGCCACCACAGCAGCGCGAAGCCGCCGGCGACCACGATCAGCGCCAGCAGCGCGTTGAACGTCAGCGCGCGCCCGGGTTCGGCCGCGCGCTGGCCCGCGAGACCCGCCAGCACGAACAGGCCGAGGCAGATCAGGGCCGTGGCGCCGCCGACCACCAGGAACAGGATCGTCGAGCGTCGCGATGCCATCGGGGGCGCCTCGCCTTGTCCCGGCCCGGCCGGCGTCAGCTTTCGGGCGGCAGCATCTGCCGCAGCTTCTGCATCACCTCGCGCGTCGAGAACGGCTTGGTGATGTAGTCGTCGGCGCCGAGCGCCATGCCCTTCTCGCGCTCGATGTCGCGTCCCTTGGCCGTCAGCAGCACGATGCGCACGTCCTTCCAGGCCGGGTTGGCGCGGACGGTCTGGCACACGTCGAAGCCGTCGCGCTTGGGCATCATGACGTCGAGCAGCACGAGCTCGGGCGGCTCCTCCTCGATCGCCTTCAGGGCCGCGTCGCCGTCGCGCGCCACGCGCACCGCGTAGCCGGCCTGGCGCATCAGGAACTCGAGCGACAGCACGATGTTCGGCTCGTCATCGACCAGCAGCACGGACCTGGCCATGTTTCCCCCAGCGGCCGTCGATCCGGCCGCTCATCCCAACAACGCGCGCAGATCGGCGCGCGCCCGCGTTCGGCGCGACCTTCGCGCGGACCGGTTCCGCTTCTCGCCGGCCTTCCGCCATGGCGGCGTCGCGCCCGTTGCGGCTATCCTACCCCCGGCCCGGGCCCGGCGCCACGTTCGGCCGCCGGGTCCGACGTAGGATAGGAGTGGGGAGGTCCGATGGCGAACGCGGCCGACAGCGGCGCTCCGCGGCCGCTCGACAGCTTCCCCTATCGCCATCGCGTGCGCGCGGCGATGGGCACGCCGCCACATTTCGTCGCCCCCGACACGCATATCCGCGCCGCGGCCGAGCGGATGCGGACCTTGCGCATCGGCTCGCTGCTGGTGCGGGACGGCGTGCCCGGCCGCGCCGCCGGCATCGTCACCGAGCGCGACGTGCTGGGCGCCATCGCACAGGACGGGGCGGCGGCGCTGGAGCGGCCGGTATCCTCGATCATGTCGGCGCCGGTCGTGACCGTCCCGGAGAACGCGCTGCTCTACGTCGCGATCGGCCGCATGGACCGGCTCGGCATCCGCCACCTGGCGGCGGTCGACCAGGGCGGGCGCGTGGTCGGCGTGCTGTCCGGCCGCGCCATGCTGCGCCTGCGCGCCGGCAAGGAGCTGGCGCTGGGCGACGCCGTGGCGACGGCACCCGACGCCGAGGCGCTGAAGGCGGTGCAGGCGAGCCTGCCCGACCTCGCCCGCGCGCTGCGCGCCGACGAGGCGAGCGCGCCCAAGGTCGCGCAGGTAATCAGCGCCGTGCTGCGCGACACGACCGCGCGCGCGGCCGAGCTGGCGGAAGACTCGATGCGGGCGGCGGGCTGGGGCGATCCGCCGGCGCGCTATGCGCTGCTGGTGCTGGGCTCGGGCGGGCGCGGCGAGAGCCTGCTCGCGGCCGACCAGGACAACGCCGTCGTCCATGCCGGCACGGAGCGCGAGGACGCCTGGTTCGCCGAGCTCGGCAAGCGCGTCGCCGACCAGCTCAACGCCGCGGGCATCCCCTACTGCAAGGGCGGCGTGATGGCGGCCAACGCCAACTGGCGCCGCACGCTCGATGGCTGGAACAAGCAGATCGCCGAGTGGATCGCGCGGGCGGAAGGGCAGAACCTGCTCAGCGTCGACATCTTCTACGACTTCCGCCGCGCGCACGGCGATCCCGAGCTCGCCGACGCGCTGCGCCGGATGGCGATCGAGGCGGCCGCGCGCGCGCCGCTGTTCCTGCGCATGCTGGCGAAGGAGGTCGAGGAGGCCGGCACCGCGATCGGCTTCCTCGGCCGGCTGCGCGTCGAGAACGGGCGCGTCGACCTCAAGCGCGGCGGCACGATGCCGCTGGTCGCCTTCGCGCGGCTGCTGGCGCTGAAATGCCGCCTGGCCGAGACCGGCACCGCCGACCGGCTGCGCGGCGCCGCCGCCGCGGGCAGGATCGGCGGCGAGGAGGTCGACCGGCTGGTCGAGCTGCAGCGCACGCTGATGGGCTTCGTGCTCGACCAGCAGCTCGCCGACCTCGCCAAGGGCACGCCGCCCTCGGCCCGCGTCGAGGTGGGGCCGCTGACGCGCCGCCGGCGCGCGAGCCTCACGGAGGCGCTCCGGGGCCTCGAAGGCCTGCCGCTCCTGACGCGCGACGCGCTGTCGGCGGGGTAGGGGAGA
>JAKLKW010000268.1 GCA_023150455.1 Alphaproteobacteria bacterium
GGGATCCTTGTTGATGGCGACGATCACCTTGCTGTCCTTCATGCCGGCCAGGTGCTGGATGGCGCCCGAGATGCCGACGGCGATGTAGAGGTCCGGGGCGACGATCTTGCCGGTCTGGCCGACCTGGTAGTCGTTCGGCACGAAGCCGGCGTCGACCGCCGCGCGCGAGGCGCCGAGTGCCGCGCCGAGCTTGTCGGCGAGCGGCTCAAGCACGCTGCGATAGTTCTCTCCGTTGCCCATGCCGCGGCCGCCGGAGACGATGATCTTCGCCGCACCCAGCTCGGGCCGTGCGCTCTTGGTGAGCTCGCGGCCGACCAGTTTCGAGAGGCCGAGGTCGGCGCCCGTCGCCAGCGCTTCGACGGCGGCCGAGCCGCCTGCATTTGGGTTGACTCCGCAGGCCTCGAAGGCGGTGCCGCGCACGGTGATGACCTTGACGCTGTCCGCGCTCTTCACCGTCGCCAGGGCGTTGCCGGCGTAGATCGGACGCACGAAGGTATCGGCCGATTCCACGGTGACGATGTCTGAGATCTGCGCCACGTCGAGCAGCGCCGCCACGCGCGGCAGCAGATTCTTGCCGAAGGTGGAGGCCGGCGCCAGGATGTGCGTGTAGCCGGCGGCATTGGCATGGACCAGTGCGGCAACGTTCTCCGGCAGCTGCTCGGCGTAGGGCACGGCATCGGCGACGCGCACCTTGGCGACGCCGTCGAGCTGCGCGGCGGTCTGGGCGGCGGCGGCGCAGCCCTGGCCCGCCACCAACAGGTGGATTTCGCCGCCGAGCTTCTTCGCGGCAGTCAGGGTATTCAGCGTCGCCGCCTTGAGCGACGCGTTGTCGTGTTCGGCAATGACCAGGATGCTCATCAGATCACCTTCGCTTCGTTCTTGAGTTTGTCGACCAGCTGCTTGACATCCGCCACCTTGGCGCCGCCGGCGCGCTTGGGCGGCTCGGCGACCTTCAGCGTGGCCAGGCGCGGCGCGACGTCGACGCCGAGGTCGGCCGGCTTCAGAGTGTCGAGCGGCTTCTTCTTGGCCTTCATGATGTTGGGCAGCGTGGCGTAGCGCGGCTCGTTCAGGCGCAGGTCGGTGGTGACCACCGCCGGCAGCTTCAGCTCGACCGTCTCGAGGCCGCCATCGATCTCGCGCGTCACCGTCGCCTTGCCGTCGGCGACGACGACTTTCGATGCAAAGGTGGCCTGCGGCCAGCCCATCAGGGCGGCAAACATCTGGCCGGTCTGGTTGGCATCGTCGTCAATGGCCTGCTTGCCGAAGATGACCATCTCTGGGCCTTCCTTGGCGGCGACGGCCTTCATCAGTTTGGCCACGGCCAGCGGCTGCAGCTCGACGTCCGTCTCGACCAGGATGGCGCGGTCGGCGCCGATGGCCAGCGCCGTGCGCAGGGTCTCCTGGCAGGCGGCGATGCCGCAGGACACCGCCACCACCTCGGTGGCGATGCCGGCCTCCTTGAGGCGCACCGCCTCCTCGACGGCGATCTCGTCGAAGGGGTTCATCGACATCTTGACGTTGGCGAGGTCCACGCCGGAACCGTCGCCCTTGACGCGCACCTTGACGTTGTAGTCAACCACGCGCTTGACCGGTACGAGGATCTTCAAACCTGTTCTCCTTTGCGTTAGTGCGAACGCCGCGCCCGGCGCGGCCCGCCTCTCCTCCGGCGGATTATGGCACCGGGCCGGGAGGTTTGACACGGCCGGCCGTTGCCGGCAGAATCCTTCCATACGCTACCGTATGGAAAGCGCTATCGTAACGCAAGCGCCCGGTCTTTTCAATACACCCGACGACAATGGCCAAACCCGAGCCGAACCGACAGCAGCTTGACCGCGCCGCCTGGACCAAGGCGGCCCTGGACATCCTGGCCGGGAAAGGCCTCGACGGCATCCGCGTCGAGGTGCTGGCCAAGCGCCTGGGCGTCACCAAGGGCAGCTTCTACTGGCACTTCAAGGACCGCCGCGACCTCCTCGACGCCGTGCTGGAAACCTGGAAGGACGGCCGCATCCGCGACATCCAGAAGCAGACGCGCGCCGTGCCCGGCGAGGAACTGCCGCGCGCCTACCACGTCATCGAGGTCTACAGCGCCAACCGCAACCGCAAGGGCATGCTGATCGAGATCGCCATGCGCGACTGGGCGCGGCGCGACGCCGCCGCCGCCGCAGTAGTGGAGGAGGTCGACGCCGCCCGCCTGGAATTCGGCCGCAAGGGCTTCGAGGCGCGCGGCATGCCGCCGCTGGAAGCCTCCAGCCGCAGCCTGCTGCTCTACGCCTACGTGTTCGGCCTGAGCCTGATGAGCTGCGGCAAGTTCGATGCCGACATGAACGAAATGAAGCGCTGGATCGCCGACCGGATCGCCCGTTAGCGGGATCCTGTCATTTTCTTGTACAGGGCACTCAACTCGCCGACGATGCCGCGACGGAAGGCCAGCACGCAGACGACGAAGATCGCCCCCATGATGACGGTGACCAGCGAGCCGACCTTGTCCGCCAGCTCGTTCTGCAGCGTGACGATGGTGGCGGCGCCGACCACGGGACCGAACACCGTGCCCATGCCGCCGAGCAGCGTCATCAGCACCACCTCGCCCGAGGTGTGCCAGTGGGCGTCGGTTAGGGTCGCAAACCGGAACACCAGGGTCTTGGTGGCGCCGGCCAGCCCGGCCAGTCCGGCGGAGAGCACGAAGGCCAGCAGCTTGTACTTGGCGACGTCGTAGCCGAGCGAGATGGCGCGCGCCTCGTTCTCGCGGATCGCCTTCAGCACCTGGCCGAAGGGCGAATGGATGGTGCGGTGGATCAGCCAGAAGGCGAAGACGAAGATCGCCAGGACGAAGTAGTAGAGGTTGAAGTCGTCCGCGAGGTCGATCACGCCGAGCAGCTTGCCGCGCGGCACGTCCTGCAGACCGTCCTCGCCGCCGGTAAACGGCGCCTGCAGGAAGAAGAAGTACATCATCTGCGCCAGCGCCAGGGTGATCATGGCGAAGTAGATGCCCGAGCGGCGGATGGCCAGGCTGCCGATCACCCAGCCCAGCGCCGCGGCGGCCAGCGCGGCGAAGATCAGACCGAGTTCCGGCGGGAAGCCCCACACCTTGATGCTGTGCCCGGCGACGTAGCCGGCGGTGCCGAGGAACACGGCGTGGCCGAAGGAGAGCAGCCCGGTGTAGCCGATCAGCAGGTTGAAGGCGCAGGCGAACAGGGCAAAGCACAGCACCTTCATCACCAGCACCGGATAGACGACGGTCGGCGCCACCAGCATCAGCGCCAGGAGGAGGCCGTAGCCAATGGCCTGGCGGCTCATTTC
>JAKLKW010000063.1 GCA_023150455.1 Alphaproteobacteria bacterium
GCGTAGCCGCGGTAGCGCTCGGGGATCGGCCCGAACAGCCCCTTGGCGATGACCTCCGAGAATCCGTTGATGGCGTTGAGCGGCGTGCGCAGCTCGTGGCTCATCAGGGCGAGGAACTCGGACTTGCTGCGGTTGGCGGTCTCGGCGGCCTCCTTCGCCTGGATCGCCGTGCGCTCGCGCTCGGCGCCGAGCGCGGCGGCCAGCGCGGCGTTGCGGCGCTGGTGCCCGAGGCGGAGCATGGAAGCCGTCAGGATCGCCATGCCGATCAGGAGGACGAGGCCGCCGAGCGCGGCGGCGTCGTGCCGCGCCCGCGAAAGGAAGCCGTCGGCCGGCACGTCGATGACGAACGCGCCCATCACCTCGTTCAGGTGCCAGGGCGGCCGGCCCTTGAGATGCCGGTTGTGGCACTCGACGCACGCGACCTGCGTGGCGATCGAGGGCGAGATGGTGCGGTAGAGCGTCTCGCCGCCGGACGTCAGCCAGTGGGAATAGGGCGCGCTGCTCTGCGTGCGCGCGGCCTCGCGCAGCGCCTCGGCGGTTTCCGCGTCCCGCGGCGCGGTGCCGATCTCGCGGCCCGGAACGCCGAGCCAGCCGATGCGCAGCGCGGGGAGATTGCCGTTGGCGCCGTTGAACCGCTCGATCGAATGGGCGCGGAACGTCGCCGGCACCGGTGCGTCCTGGCCGAAATGCCCGCCGCGCAGGTCGGTATAGGTGCCGACGAAGGCCTCGACCAGCTTGAGGGCCGTCAGCTTCTCCTCGAATTTCGTCGCCTCGAACCACGCGATGCTGCGCCAGTAAGTGACGAACGCCACGCCGGCTGCCGCCAGCGTGACCAGCAGCACGGACAAGATCGGCCACGCCGGGCGCGTGCGCAGGAGCGCGGAACGGAACGCCGTCATGGCCGCAACGATTGCAGACAATGGTTAACAAACTCTCGCCGGCGCGCCGGGCCACGGCCGGACAACGCCTTGATTTTACAGACAAACGCCCGCTGATGGTCGAAAACTACTTTCGCGAAAAAGGCGCCGATGCGCGGCCGGGTCGTAGCGCCACACGCCGTCCTGCATGCAGGCGTAGACGTCGATCACGATGATGTGCCGCCAGCACGGCGCGGTGCGGTCGCCGCTCGGCCGGTTGACGCCATAGGCGGCCCACAGCAGGTCGCCCAGGACCGGCGGCGGCAAGGCGCGCGCGGCGAAGGCGCGGGTCGACCGCCGGAGCATGAGGGCTTCCATCAGCGGCTTGCCGCCCCGCTGTCGCGCCGGCGGCAGGTCGATCGCGGCCGGCGCCTGCGCCTGTCCGCCCGCCGCGGCCAGCGCGACGCTCGACATCAGCCCCAGATTGGCGGTCCTGCGCGTGATCGTGGCCGGTATCTCCGGCTGGGTCGGTGCATCCTCGCCGGTGGTGCCGGGGCGCGCCTTGACCGAGGTCAATGAAACGGACCGTCGCCGGGTTGATGTTCTCCTTCGGCGTATTGGCCCTTCTCCGATCGCGCGGGGTGCGCAATGACCCGTATTCGCGGCGGCACGATCGTGTCGCTCTGCGTCGCGGCCGGGCTGGCGACGGGTTGCGGCATGGCGGCCGCGGCCGACCTCCGGCTCGCGCCCGGCGACTTCGCCTATCTCGGCGCCTTTCGCCTGCCCGACGACGGCGAGCGGCCGAAAACCTTCGCCTGGGGCGGCGGCGCGATGACGTTCCGCGCGGGCGGCGATCCGGGCGGCGGCGGCGACGGGTTTCCCGGATCGCTGTTCGTCATGGGCCATGACCGCCTGGCCTATGGCGAGCTGCCGGACGGCAACCAGGTGGCCGAGATCTCGATCCCAAGGCCGGCCGTCGCCAAGCGGCCGGAGGCGCTGGCGACGGCGCGCTTCCTGCAGCGGTTCCACGACGTCGCCCGGGGCCGCTTCGAAGGGCGCGACGAGCTGCCGCGCGTCGGCATGGCCTATCTGGACGACAGGGCGACCGGGCCCCGGATCCATGTCGCCTGGGGCCAGCACATGCAGCCGCCCGAGCGGATCGGGACCCATGGCTGGTTCAGCCCGACGCTGGCCGAGCCGCGCTTCACGGGCACGTGGTTGATCGGCGACCAGTCCGACTACATGGTGAACGGCTACCTGTTCGAGATCCCCGAACCCTGGGCGACGCGGCATGTCGGCGGCAGGCGGCTTGCCACCGGCCGCTTCCGCGACGGCGGCTGGTCGGGCATGGGGCCGGCGCTGTTCGCCTATCGCCCCTGGACCGACCAGGCCGGCACGCCGGCGCCGCCCGGCGCGCGGCTCGAGGAAGTGGTCCTGCTGCGCTACGCGACGTCGCGCGAGACCGAGCGCATCGAGCGCGCGCTCGCGGGCTACCAGCATCCCGACGAATGGAACGGCGGCGCCTGGATCACGACGCCGTCCGGCAAGTCCGCGGTGCTGTTCGCCGGTACCAAGTCGGTCGGCGCGAAATACTGGTACGGCTTCGCCAACCCGGCCGGGCCGAACCTGCCCTGCGTCGCCGGCGATTTCGTCGGACAGTTCCCGGTCTGCCGCATGGCCGACGGCGCGCCGTGTCCGCCGTCCGACCTCAAGGAGTGCCGCGGGCACAACGACTTCCGCGGCTGGTGGAGCAGCCGCTTCGCCGCGCAGTTCATCCTCTATGACCCGGACGAGCTCGCGCGCGTCGCCGCCGGCGCGGTCAAGCCATGGACGCCGCAGCCCTACGCGACGATCGTCGTCGACCAGCACCTCCTGCTGAACCCGGCCGGCATCGAGCCCGAGATGCTCGGCACCGGCGTGCAGCGCCGCTACCGCATCGGCCCAGTCGCCTACGACCGCGCAAGCGGGCTGCTCTACGTCCTCGAGCTGTTCGCCGACGAGGCCAAGCCCGTCGTGCATGTGTGGAAGCTGGGGTGAGGCCCGTGGCCGCGCGGTATGGTCTTGGCGGGACCGCCGCTCTGCTTGCGCTTAGGCACCGGAATCGGCTTCATTTGACATCGATTGATGCCGCTGGCCCGAAACGGTCTTCACATGCGCGTGACCATTGCACTCGATGACGAGCTGCTCGCCAAGGCGCAAGCGATCACGGGACTGCGGGAGAAATCCGAGCTCCTGCGCGAGGCGCTCAAGGCCCTGGTCGAGCGGGAGAGCGCGCGTCGGCTGGCGCACTTGGGTGGCAGCGAGCCAAGCTGACGACCGCGCGGTGGCGCCGCTCTCCGCGATCCTGATTCTCGTCGATTACCGCTCGGGCGCAGCGTTCAAGCGCCGAGCAGGTGCCGGAGGCGCGCGATGGCCGAGGCGGGCGTGGTCAGCACCTTGGCCCGGGTGACCTCGGCCACGCGCGGCGCGGCGCGGGCCATGGAGAACTGGGCCAGCACGACCACGTCGGCGCGGCCCGCCGCCTTGACCGCCTCGACGATCAGCCGGTCGTGGCGCTCGGTGTCGCCCAGCTCGAGCGCCGCCATGGCGTTGCCCGGCACCACGTGCGTCGCGAGGGCGAGCGCGGCGCCGCGCGCGCGGGCCGCTTCCTCGAACTCGGCCTGCATCGAGGCGATGGTCGGCTGGAACGTGGCGACCAGCGCGATGCGGCCGCCCCGGTCCCGCGCGTGGTCGAGCGCCTCGTCGATCATCGCCTCGTTCGGCTTCAGCGTCGGGATGGCGACGGTGCGCCGCGCCGTCTCGATGCAGGGGCCGAAGGCCGAGCAGGTGTAGAGGATCGCGTCCGCGCCGGTCGCGGCCACGTAGCCCGCCAGGTCGCAGAAGCGCCGGTGCATGGCCGGCGTCAGCCCGCCGGCCGCGGCGACGTCGCGGCTCAGCGAATCGTCGAGCAGGTTGGTCGGATGCGCCTCGGGCCACAGCGCGCGGAAGGCACTATTGATCGGCTCGATCGACAGCGGCGTGGCGTGGATCAGGCCGATCTTGCGGCTCATGGCGGTCCCCCGTTCGCGCTCGGCGCGGGCATAGGTATAACCATCCGCGGCCGCGCGCCAGCGCGCATTGATCCGCGCGCGGCCCTTTGGGTTGGCGGCCGGATCAGCGGCCGCCTAGTATCGCTGCCGGGGAGGAGACGAATGGTCATCCTGGGCGCGATCGCCGACGACCTGACCGGGGCGACGGACCTGTGCAACACGCTGGTGCGCGAGGGCATGCGCACCGTGCAGGCGATCGGCGTGCCCGACGCGCGGCTCGAGGTGCCCGACGCCGACGCGGTGGTCGTGGCGCTGAAGTCGCGCACGATCCCGGCCGCCGAAGCGGTCGAGCAGTCGCTGGCGGCGCTGGAGTGGCTCGAGCGGGCCGGCTGCCGGCAATACCTGTTCAAGTACTGCTCGACCTTCGACTCGACCGATGCCGGCAATATCGGGCCGGTGGCCGAGGCGCTGCTCGATGCGCTCGGCGAGCGCTTCACCATCTACTGCCCGGTCTTTCCCGAGACCGGACGCACCGTGTTCCAGGGCCATCTCTTCGTCGGCGACGTGCTGCTGTCGGATTCGCCGATGCGCGACCATCCGCTGACGCCGATGCGCGATGCGAGCTTGGTACGCGTGCTCGAGCGCCAGACGCGGCACCGGGTCGGACTGGTGCCGTTCGCCGCGGTCGACCAGGGACCGGCGGCGATCACCCGGGCCTTCGCCGAGGCGAGGGCGGCCGGCGTGCGCCACGCCATCGTCGACGCGCTCAGCGACCGGCACCTGCGCGACATCGGCGACGCCTCGGCCGACCTCAAGCTGGTGACCGGCGGCTCGGGCATCGCGCGCGGCCTGCCGGCGAACTACCGCAAGGCCGCGCTGCTGACATCGGGCGCCGCCGACCGGCTGCCGCCGAGCCGCGGCCATGCCGCGGTGCTCTCGGGCAGCTGCTCGGCGGCGACGCTGCGGCAGGTGGCGCATTTCCTGGAGCGCCGGCCGGCGCTGAAGGTCGACCCGGCCGAGCTGGCGGGCGGCGCGGCGGCGGTCGAGCGCGCGATCGCCTGGGCGCGCCAGCGCCTGGGCGACGGGCCGGTGCTGATCTACGCCAGCGCGCCGCCCGACGAGGTGCAGCGCGCGCAGTCGAAGCTCGGACGCGAGCGCGCGGCCGCGCTGGTCGAGGACGCGATGGCGGCGATCGCCCGCGCGCTGGTCGGCGACGGCGTCGGCAGGCTGGTGGTCGCGGGCGGCGAGACCGCGGGCGCGGTCGTGGGCGCGCTCGGCGTGCGCGCGCTGCGCATCGGCGCGCAGATCGACCCGGGCGTGCCCTGGACCTCTTCCGTCGGCGGGCCCGCGCTGGCGCTGGCGCTCAAGTCGGGCAATTTCGGCGGCGACGACTTCTTCGAGAAAGCACTGGAGTGCGCGCCATGAACGAGCAGGACGCGCGCGCGCGCATCGCGCGGTTCGGCAAGTCGATCTTCGACCGCGGCCTGACCGCCGGCACGTCGGGCAACATCAGCGTCAAGCTCGACGACGGCTGGCTGATGACGCCGACCAACGCGTCGCTCGGCGACCTCGATCCCGGCCGGCTGTCGCGGCTCGACGGCGGCGGCAAGCTCGTCTCCGGCGGCCAGCCGACCAAGGAATCGTTCCTGCACCGCGCCATGTACGAGGTGCGCCCCGATTGCGGCGCGGTCGTGCACCTGCATTCGACGCATTCCGTCGCGGTGTCGTGCCTCGCCGACATTGACAAGGACGACGTGCTGCCGCCGATCACCGCCTACTACGTGATGCGCGTCGGCAAGCTGCCGCTGATCCCCTATTTCAGGCCGGGCGACCTGAAGCTGGCCGAGGCCGTGCGCGAATACGCCGGCCGGCATCACGCCGTGCTGCTGGCCAATCACGGGCCGGTCGTCGCCGGCACCTCGCTCGACGCCGCCGTCGGCGCGATCGAGGAGCTGGAGGAGACGGCGAAGCTGTTCCTGCTCCTCAACGGCCGCAAGGTGCGCTACCTGACCGACGCCCAGCTCGAGGCGCTCGGCGCGCAGAAGCTGCGTTGAACGGGCGCTGCTGCGCTATAGTGCGGCCATGGACAGGATCGAAGAAATCATCGCGCTCATGACCACGCGCGGCGGCCAGTGGTACGGCCGCGAGGCCATCACGCTCGAGCAGCATTCGCTGCAGAGCGCGCGGCTGGCGGAGCTGGAGGGCGCACCGCCGGCGCTGGTCGCGGCGGCGCTGCTGCACGACATCGGCCACCTGCTGGCAAAGGCCGACACCGGCGAAGGCCAGGCGCGCGACGACCGGCACGAGGCGATCGCCGCCGGCTATCTCGCGCGCGTCTTCGGGCCTGGCGTGGCCGAGCCCATCCGCCTGCACGTCGACGCCAAGCGCTATCTCTCAGCCACCGAGCCCGGCTACCGCGCGGCGCTGTCGCCTGCCTCGGTCAGGAGCCTCGGGCTGCAGGGCGGGGCGCTCGCGCCCGGCGAGGCCGATGCCTTCCGCGCGCAGCCCCATGCCGCGGACGCCATCCGCCTCAGGCGCTGGGACGACCACGCCAAGGACCCGACGGTCAAGACCGGCTCCGCCCACGACTACCTCCCGCTGCTGCGGTCCCTGGCGCGCCGGGGCTAAGTTACCGTTGCACTTGGCATTCGGCGCCTCGCTGCCACGCGACTGCGACTAACTTGCAATCTCGATAAATCGCCGCTATGGTTCCGGCCTGCGAATACGGGGAACCGAATTTGGCCACGCCAAGCAGACCGACCGAAGCGAATGCCGGACAGGGCGTTCCTGACGACAGGCCACCGGCGATCGACAGCCGGACGCTGCTGGCGGGCCATCGCGTGGTGATGATCGAGCACGGCACGGTGGTGTATCGGCTGCGGCTGACCAGCAACAACAAGCTGATCCTGATCAAGTGAGTGCATGCGGCCGCTAGGCCGCACAAAAAGACGAACGCTACCCAGCCAGCCGGCGCCGCCACGCGAGCGGCGCCGCATGCCAGCCAGGAACGCGCGAACGAACAAGCGAATCCTGGGGGTATCGATGGCGGGGTATGGACGATCTACTCTTCTTCTTCTCCTTCTTCTGTCGCTGACCGGCGGTCTCGCGGCCGCGGGTCAGGCGCTGGCCCAGCAGGCCGCAACTTCATCCGAGCCCGCGGCCAAGGCGCCGGCGACGGTGCTGGACGCGGTCACCGTCACCGCGACGCGCAGCGAGAGCAAGGTGTTCGAGGTGCCGGCCACGGTCAGCATCTTCGACCAGAAGGACATGGAGCGGCGCAACGTCGAGTCGATGCGCGACCTGATCCGGCTCGAGCCCGGCATCGAGGTCGGCAACCAGCCCGGCCGCTTCGGCCAGACCGGCTACACGATCCGTGGCCTGGGCGACAACCGCGTGCTGATGATGATCGACGGCACGATCCTGCCCGACATGCCCGGCTCGTTCGCCGGCGGGCCGGCGCTCTACTCGCGCGACTTCGTCGACTTCGAGACGCTCAAGCGCGTCGAGATCGTGCGCGGCCCCGCCTCGGCGCTCTACGGCAGCGACGCCATGGGCGGCGTTGTCGCCTACGTGACCAAGGATGCGCGCGACTTCCTCGACCTTGTCGGCAAGGACTGGTATGTCGGCGTCAAGGGCGCCTACGAGAGCGTCGACGGCGGCTTCTCCGAGACGCTGACGACGGCCGGCCGCTTCGGCCTCGCCGAGGCGCTGATCGTCGCCACGCGGCGCGACGGCGACGAGGTCAAGCCGCGCGGCGACGTGCTGACCAACGGCGCCGGCTGGAACCCGCAGGACAACGAGCAGAACAGCTTCCTCGGCAAGCTCGACCTCAACGTCACCGCCAGCGACCGGCTGCGCTTCACCGGCGAGTTCCTGCATCGGCGCACGCGCACCGACGTGCTGTCGGACCTGGTGTTCGCGCCGAGCGGGTTCAACTCGCGCTATGTCGATTCGCGCGCCGACGATACCACCGAGCGCTTCCGCGTCGCCGCCGAGTACACGCGCAGCGCGCCGTTCTTCTTCGTCGACTCGGTCCTGGCGCGCGCCTACGTGACGCGCGTCACCCGCGACGAGCAGAAGGAGGCGATGCGCATCCCGTTCGGCTCGAACCAGATCCGTTTCCAGGACTCGGACTTCGCCTACCGCCAGCTCATCGACGGCATGGAGGTCCAGTTCACGACCGCGCACGAGACCGGCCCGCTTGCGCACAACTGGACCTACGGCGCCGAGGCGACCTACACCGCCACGCGCCGGCCGCGCGACCGCTACGAGGTGACCCTCGCAACCGGGGCGGTGACCGGCAACGTGCTCGGCGAGCAGTTCCCCAACAAGTCCTTCCCGGACTCGGCCGTCCTCAAGACCGGCGCCTACGTGCAGGACGAGATGAAGTGGAACGGCCTGACCGTCACGCCGGCCGTGCGCTTCGACTGGTTCTCGCTCTATCCGCAGGTCGACCAGGCGTTCCTCAACACCAACCTCAACCGCCAGCAGGTGACCGAGGTCGACAGCTTCTCGATCACGCCCAAGGTCGGCGCGACCTACAAGGTCCACGACAGCCATCTCGTCTACGCGTCGTACGCGCACGGGTTTCGCAACCCCACCTACGACGACACCAACACGGCCTATCGCAACAACGTGCAGTTCTACGAGATCCTGCCGAACTTCGGCGTGCAGCCGGAATCGAGCGACACGTTCGAAGGCGGCCTGCGCGGCCGGTATTCCGACGGCAGCTCGTTCTCGATCGGCGCGTTCTACAATTTGTTCAGGAACTACATCGAGTTCCAGCAGGTCGGCGTCACGCCGCAGGGCCTGCTGCAGTTCCAGTCGCGCAACATCGAGAGCGTCCACATCTACGGCATCGAGGGCAAGGGCGAGTGGCGCTTCCTCCAGGAGTTCGGGCTGTTCGGCAGCGCCGCCTTCGCGCGCGGCATCAACTACGACACCAACCGGCCGCTCGACTCGGTGGCGCCGCTCACCTTCGTCGCGGGCCTGCGCTACGACAACGCCGACGGCTGGGGCGCGCAGCTTGCCGGCAAGAAGGCCTTCGCGCACGACCGCGTCAGCGACCCGACCTATTTCCGCGCGCCCGGCTACGCCATCGCCGACGTCACCGGGTACTACGAGGTGCTGCCCGACTTCACGTTCAATGCCGGCGTGCAGAACATCCTCGACCACAAGTACTGGGTCTCGCGCGACGTGGTCGGCGTGGCGAACACGAGCACGACGGTCGACCGCTTCAGCCAGCCCGGCCGCACCTTCTTCGTCAACGCGACGTTTCGATGGTGATGGCGGCGCACATCGCGCCCTTCGGGCAGGCGACGCAAGCCGGCCCGGCCGCAAGCGGGCATCGGCGCTTTCCGCGGCCGAGCCCGGGCTTGTGCGTCTCGGCCGCGCTCCATGCCGGCGCCGCGGCGGCGGTGATGCTGCTGATGCGCCCGGCCAGCGAGCTCGCCTTCGGCGCGCCGGCGCAGCGGCAGATCGAGGTCGCGGTGGCGTTCCACTCGGCGCCGCCCCCGGTCCCGGCGCCGATGCCGCAGGCGATGCCCGTGCCGGAGCTGCCGCCGGAGCCGGAGCCGCCCCCGATCGTCGCCGAAACTCCGGTCGAGCGGCCCTTGCCGCAGCAGCCGGAAGCGCCCGTGCAGCTCGCCGTGCGTCCTCCGGATCCGCCGCGGAAGGTCGAAGAGGAGAAGCCGCTCGAGCCGCCGCCGCCGAAGCCGGTCAAGCCTGCGGCGAAGCCGCGGCCAAAACCGAGGGCGGCGGCCAGGCCGGAGCCCGGCCCCGAGCCGGCGCCGGAACCGGTTCCCGCGGCGCAGGGCGCGCCCCGCCCGGTGTCCGAGCCGCAGCAGGCCGCCGCCCCGCCCGGCGCCCCGGCGCCGGGCCAGGCAAGCACGCCCGCGGTCGACCGTGTTGCCGCGCCGGTGCCGGACGCGGGGCCGGTCGTCGTGATGAACCCGGACTACCGCGAGCCGCCCCAGCCGCCGGTCTATCCGCCGCGATCGGTGATGCTCGGCCAACAGGGCCGCGTTCTCGTGCGCGCCGCGATCGATGCCGAAGGCGTGCCCGAGAGCGTCGCCGTGTGGGAGTCCTCCGGCCATCCGCTGCTCGACTCGGCGGCGGTCACCGCGGTCAAGCGTTGGCGCTTCGTGCCGGCCAGGCGCGGCGGCGTGCCGGTCGCGGCCCTGGTGCAGGTGCCGGTGAACTTTCGCCTGAAGTGAGAGGCAAGCAGAGGAGAAGCCATGGACATCGGGGAAACCGTGCCGGCCGCGGCCGGCCTTTCCGAGCGGTTCGCGACGCTGACGACCGCCGAGCCGCGCCTGCGCATCCGCGACGCGGCCGCGCGGCTCGGCGTCAGCGAGATGGAGCTGGTCGCCCTCGGCCTGGGCCGGAGCGCGGTCAGGCTCGATGCGTCCTGGGGGACGCTGATCGAGCGGCTGGGGGCGCTCGGGCCGGTCATGGCGCTGACCCGCGGCGAGCACGCGGTGCACGAGAAGACGGGCGTGTACGAGAACGTCTCGATCGGCGGGCCGCACGGGCTCGTGCTCGGGCCCGACATCGACCTGCGCCTGTTCCTCGGGCACTGGAAGCACGGCTTCGCCGTCACCGAGACCGCCGGCGACATGACGCGCCGCAGCCTGCAGTTCTTCGACGCCCAGGGCTGCGCCGTGCACAAGGTCTACATGACCGCCGCAAGCGACCTGACGCGCTACGCGGCGCTGGTCGAGCGCTACCGCCACGCCGAGCAGGCGGCGCCGGCCGTCGCAGCGGGCAGGCCCGCCCCGGCGCCGCAGCCGGACGACCGCGTCGACGTGCCCGGCTTCCTCGCCGCCTGGGACGCGCTCGAGGACACGCACGAGTTCTTCCCGATGCTGCGCAAGTTCAACCTGGCGCGCACGCAGGCGCTGCGGCTGGCGGGACCGGAGCGCGCGCGCCCGTCCGACAACAATGCGCTGCGCACGACGCTCGCGGCGGCGGCGGCGGCGGAGCTGCCGATCATGGTGTTCGTCGGCAATGCCGGCTGCATCCAGATCCATACCGGCCCGGTCAAGGCGCTGCGTGCCACGGGCCCGTGGTTCAACGTGCTCGACCCCGGCTTCAACCTGCACCTGCGCGAGACGGCGATCGCCTCGTCCTGGGTCGTGACCAAGCCGACCGCCGACGGGCCGGTCACCTCGCTCGAGCTGTTCGACCGGGACGGCGGCAACATCGCCCTGCTGTTCGGCAAGCGCAAACCCGGGCAGCCCGAGGACCCGTCCTGGCGCAGGCTGGCGTCGTCGCTTCCGGCCATCCGGCAATGACGGCCGACGCCGCGCTCCAGGACCTGACGCTGCTGGCGCTGCTGCTGCGCGCGGACGTCGTCGTCAAGGCGACGCTCGCCGTGCTGCTGCTGTGCTCGCTCGCCACCTGGGCGATCGTGGTCGACCAGGCGGCCAGGCTCGGCCGCGCGCGGCGCGACGCCGCATTGCTCGGCGCCGCGCTGGCGCGCGGTACGGCGCTGCGGCCGGGTCTGCCGCTCGGCCCGATCCCCGCCGCGATCCTACGCGCGGCGGCGGAGGAGGACGCGGAAGGCGAATGGGACGGCGGCGCGCGCGAGGAGCCGGGCCGTCGGCGCGAGCGGCTGGAGCGGGCGATGCGCGTGGCCCTGGCGCACGAGCTGCGCGCGCTGGAGCAGCGCCTGCCGTTCCTCGCGACGGTGGGATCGACCGCGCCGTTCATCGGCCTGTTCGGCACGGTCTGGGGCATCATGAACAGCTTCCTCGCCATCGCCCACGGCAACGACACCAGCCTCGCCGTCGTGGCGCCGGGCATCGCCGAGGCGCTGTTCGCCACCGCCATCGGCCTGCTCGCGGCGATCCCCGCCGTGGTCGCCTACAACCGGCTGGGCACGGCGCAGCGCCGGCTGGCGCAGGACCTGTCGCTCGCGGTCGGCCGGCTGGCCGCGCGCCTGGCGCGCCAGGGCCCCGGCCCGACCGCCGCGGCGGCGTGACGGCATGCTCGATCCCACCGGCATGGCCTCCGGCACGGACGGCCCGGCGCCCTTGGCGCAGATCAACGTCACGCCGCTGGTCGACGTGATGCTGGTGCTGCTGATCGTCTTCATGGTCGCCGCGCCCCTGATGGCGACCGGCATGCCGGTCGACCTGCCGAAGGCGGCCGCGCGGCCGATCGACCGCAAGCGCACGCCGCTGGTCGTCAGCGTCGACCGGGACGGGAAGGTCTATGTCGACCGCGACCCGGTCGAACCGGAAGCCCTGGCCGCCGCGTTGGAGCGGCGCATGCAGGACCGCGGCAAGGACGAGGCGATCCTGGTCAAGGGCGACCAGGGCGTGCCCTACGGCCGCGTCATGGAGGTCGTCGCCGTCATCGGCCAAGCCGGCATCGCCAAGGTCTCGCTGCTGGCGGAGCCGCCGAAGGGGAAGAAGCCGTGACGGGATTGCGCGTCGCGGGTGCGGCACCGTTGCCCCCTCACCCTCCCCGCGCAGCGGGGAGGGTGAGGGGCCGCGCCGCCCTGGTCGGCTCGTTCGCCTGTCTGCTCGCTTTCGCCATGTCCGCCCGCGCCGAATCCCTGCGCGTCGTCGCGATCGGGCCGGCGGTGAGCGAGACCGTGGCGGCGCTGGGCGCGGGCGACGATCTCGTCGCCGTCGACAGCTCCAGCCAGTACCCGGAACGGCTCAAGAGCCTGCCGCAGGTCGGCTACATGCGCGCGCTGTCGGCCGAGGGCGTGCTGTCGCTCCGGCCCGGCGTGCTGCTGATCTCGGCCGATGCCGGGCCGCCGGCGGCGCTGGCGCAGCTGAAGGGCGCAGGGCTGGCCGTGGCGGTGATGCCCGACGGGCATTCGCCGGCGACGGTGCTGGAGACGATCCTTCGCGTCGGCGCGGCGATCGGGCAGCCGGCGAAGGCCGAGGCGCTCGCCGCGCAAGTCGACGCGGAGTTCGCAGCGCTCGGGCGGGCCTTGCAGGCGAGGACGCAGGCGCCGCGCGTGCTGTTCGCGCTGGCGAACACCGCGAGCTCCGTGCTGGCGGCCGGACGCGACACGGCGGCCGCGGCGATCATCGCGCTCGCCGGCGGCGCGCTCGCGACCGACGGCTACGCGGGATACAAGGCGATCACCGCCGAGGGCGCGGTCGCCAGCCGTCCCGACGTGATCCTGCTGCCGTCGCACGGCGTCGCCGCGATGGGCGGGCTCGAGCGGGCGAAGACGCTGCCGCAGATCGCGCTCACCCCGGCCGGCCGGGCCGGGCGCGTCGTCGTGATGGAGACCGCCTACCTGCTCGGCTTCGGCCCGCGCACGCCGCGCGCCGCCGCCGACCTCGCGCGCCATCTGCACCCCGACTTGAAGCTGCCGGAGTGGGCGCCCTGATGACCATCGCGATTCGAGCCGACGCCCCCGTGCCGGCTCCGCGCCGCGGGCCGGCCATGCTGGTCGCCGGCCTGGCGGCGCTGCTGGGCGTCGTCGCGGTCGTCTCGATCGGCATCGGCCCGTTCGGCATCGCGCCCGGGCGGGTCGGCGCCATCCTGCTCGACACGCTCCTTGGCGGGACGGCGCCGGCCGACCGCGCGGTCGACACGGCCGTGCTGCTCGGCATCCGACTGCCGCGCATTGCCCTCGGCATCGCCGTCGGCGCCGTGCTGGCGCTGGCGGGCGCGGTGATGCAGGGCCTGTTCCGCAATCCGCTGGCCGATCCGGGCGTGCTGGGCGTGTCGAGCGGCGCCGCGGTCGGCGCGGTCGGCATGATCGTGCTGGGCGAGCGCCTGCCCGATCTCGTGCCGCGCCTTCTGGTGCCCTGGCTGCAGCCGACCGCCGCGTTCCTCGCCGGGCTGGCCGCCACCGCCTTCGTCTACGCCGTCGCGCGACGCGGCGGCGCGGCGCGGCCGACGACCATGCTGCTCGCCGGCATCGCCGTGAACGCGATGGCGGGTGCGGCGACCGGCTTCTTCACCTTCATGAGCGGCGAGTCGCAATTGCGCATGATCACGTTCTGGACCATGGGCAGCCTCGGCCACGGTTCCTGGGGCGCCATGCTGCCGGCGCTGCTGCCGCTGGCGCTGTCGCCCGTGCTGCTGTTCCCGCTGGCGCGCCGGCTCGACGTGCTGCTCCTGGGCGAGCGCGAGGCCGGGCATCTCGGCGTGGATCCCGAGCGCGTGCGCCGCCGCGCCGGCGCCGGCGTGGCGCTGGGCGTCGGCGCCGCCGTGGCGCTGACCGGCGTCATCGGCTTCGTCGGCATCGTGGCGCCGCACGTCGTGCGGCTGCTGATCGGGCCGGCGCACCGCGCGCTCCTGCCGGCCGCGGCGCTCGGCGGTGCGATCCTGCTGCTCCTGGCCGACATCGCCGCGCGCATGGCGCTGGCCCCGGCGGAGCTGCCGATCGGCCTCGTCACGGCGCTGGTCGGCGGCCCGTTCTTCCTCTGGCTGCTGCTGCGGCGCGGCCCGCGCGCGTGCTGAGCGCGCGCCTTCTCCGCATCCGCCGCGGCGGGCGCACGGTGCTCGACGGCATCGACCTCGCCGTCGGACCGGGCGACGTGGTCGGCGTGCTCGGGCCGAACGGCGCCGGCAAGTCGACGCTGATCGCGGCGCTGGCCGGCGAGCTCGTGCCGGATCGCGGCACGGTCGAGATCGACGGCCGGCCGATCGGCGCACTCGATCCCGACGACCGCGCGCGCCGCGTCGCCGTCGTGCCGCAATCGACCCGGCTCGACTTCGCCTTCACCGCGCGCGAGGTGGTCGCGCTCGGCCGCTATCCGCATCGCGGCCGCTCCACCAGGCTCCTGGACCGCCGCGCCGTCGACACGGCCTTGGCCCAGGCGGACATGACCGCACTGGCCGAACGCGACTTCACCACGCTGTCCGGCGGCGAGCAGCAGCGCTGCACGCTGGCGCGCGCCCTGGCACAGATCGACGGGGCGGAAGCCGACGGGCAGCGCGATGGGCGGCGCTACGTCCTGGCCGACGAGCCGACCGCGAGCCTCGACATCAGCCACCAGGCCGCCTGCCTCGCCGTGCTGCGCGGCCTGGCGGCGGCCGGCGTCGGCGTGCTGTGCGCCCTGCACGACCTCAACCTGGCCGCGCTCTACGTCGATCGCGTGATCGTGCTCGACGGCGGCCGCGTCGCGGCCGACGGTCCGCCCGCCGCGGCGCTGGCGCCCGACCTGCTGCGCCGCGTGTTCGGCGTCGAGATGCTCCGCGTCGATCATCCCGGGCGGCCCGGCCTGCCGCAGTTCCTGGGGCAGGGGCCCATGGCGCCCGCAGCGCCTGTGTCCTGACGGCAACGCGAAAGGGAATGACGCGCCGCGCGCCGTCTTTGAAATTGCCAAGGCGCCGCAAGCCGCGCTCGACGACCATCTGCTGCGCGACGCCGAGCGCGGATCGGCGCTGGCCTTCGCCGCGGCGAGCCACTAGGGTTGGCGCGAATCCTTTGCCTTGGTCGGGGGTTACATGGGTTCCGCGGAATCCGGCACGCGCTATCCGCGCGACATGATCGGCTATGGCGCCGTGCCGCCGCATGCGGCGTGGCCGGGCGGCGCGCGGCTGGCCGTGCAGTTCGTGATCAACTACGAGGAAGGCGGCGAGAGCTGCGTCTTGCACGGCGACCCGGCGTCCGAGGCCTTCCTGTCCGAGATCGTCGGCGCGCAGCCCGTCGCCGGCATGCGCCACGTCAACATGGAATCGATCTACGAGTACGGCAGCCGCGCCGGCTTCTGGCGGCTGCATCGCCTGTTCACGTCGCGCGGCGTCAAGGTCACCGTCTACGGCGTCGCCATGGCGCTGATGCGCAATCCCGCCGCCGTGCTGGCGATGCGCGAGGCGGACTGGGAGATCGCCTCGCACGGCTACCGCTGGATCGACTACCAGCATGTCGACGAGGCGACCGAGCGCGAGCATCTGGAGCTGGCGCTGAAGCTGCACGCCGAGGCCACGGGCAGCCGGCCGCTCGGCTGGTATCTCGGCCGCTGCAGCCCGAACACGCGCCGGCTGGTGGTCGAGGAGGGCGGCTTCCTCTACGACGCCGATTCCTATGCCGACGACCTGCCCTACTGGACCCACGACCACGGCAAGCCGCACCTGATCGTCCCCTACACGCTCGACGCCAACGACATGCGCTTCGCCACGGCGCAGGGCTTCAACTCGGGCGAGCAGTTCTTCGCCTACCTCAAGGACGGCTTCGACGTGCTGTACGCGGAAGGCGCGGAGCGGCCGCGCATGATGTCGGTCGGCCTGCATTGCCGCCTGGCCGGCCGCCCCGGCCGCGCCGCGGCGCTGGCGCGCTTCGTCGACTACGTGCGGCGCCACGACGAGGCCTGGGTGTGCCGGCGCATCGACATCGCGCGCCACTGGCGCGCCGCGCATCCGCCGCCACCATGAGCAGGGCGACGTGAGCGACGCGGAGAAGATCGGCGCCTTCCTGGCGCCGCGCGAGGCCGAGCAGACGGCGTTCCTCGCGGCGCTGGTGCGCCAGGCGTCCGACAACCCGCCGGGCGACTGCGCGCCGCATGCGCGCGTGGCCGCCGGGCTGCTGGAAGACCTCGGCCTCGCGGTCGAGCGGCACCCGGTGCCCGAGGCCGAGTGCCGCGCCAACGGCATGGCGAGTGCCACCAACCTCGTCGTGCGCCGGCGCTTCGGCGACGGGCCGGTGATCGCGCTCAACGCGCACGGCGACGTGGTGCCGCCGGGCGACGGCTGGACGGTCGATCCCTATGGCGCCGAGATCCGCGACGGCTGGATGCACGGCCGCGGCGCGGCGGTGTCGAAATCCGACTTCGCCACCTACGCCTATGCGCTGCTGGCGCTCGGCGCGCTCGGCCGCAGGCTCGGCGGCACGGTCGAGCTGCACTTCACCTACGACGAGGAGGTCGGCGGCGAGATCGGGCCGCGCCGGCTCTTGGCCAAGGGCATCGTGAAGCCCGACCTCGCGATCGGCGCCGGCTTCTCCTACCAGGTCGTCACCGCGCACAACGGCGTGCTGCATCTCGAGGTCGAGCTGCGCGGCCGGTCGGCGCACGCGGCGCGGCCGGACACCGGCGCCGACGCGCTCGAGGCGGCCACCTACGTCCTCTCGGTGCTCTACGCCGAGCGCAACGGCTACGCCGCGCGCCGCTCGCGCATCGAGGGCATCGGCACGCCGAACCTGACCGTGGGGCTGATCTCCGGCGGCATCAACACCAACGTCGTGCCCGACCGCGTCACGTTCCGCCTCGACCGCCGCATCGTTCCGGAGGAGGACCCGGCCGAGGTCGAGCGCCACCTGCGCAACCTGATCTGGACCTCCGCCGCGCGCAAGCAGGGCATCGCGGTCGAGGTGCGCCGCGTGCTGCTGGCGCGCCCGCTGACGATGCTGCCCGGCGCCGAACGCGTGGCCCGGGCGCTGACGCGCCACGGCGAGGCCGTGTTCGGCGAGAGGATCGCGACCACCGGCGTGCCGCTCTACACCGACGCGCGCCACTACGCCGAGGCCGGCGTGCCGATCGTGCTCTACGGCGCCGGCCCGCGCACCCTGCTCGAGGCCAACGCGCACCGCGCCGACGAGCGGCTCAGGCTCGACGACCTCCACAAGGCCACGCGCGTGGTGGCGCTGGCGCTGGCGGAGCTGCTGGGCGGGTAGGGCGTCATGGGACGCCGAAGGCGTCGGCACGCCTGTGGGGAAGGGCGGCGGTCGTTTCGGACCGGCCGGACCGTTCGCACGATTATCGTCGACCGGGTGACGTCGCGCTCTTTCGCAGCGGGTTGACGGTTGCCAGATCGAAGAAGTCTCGCTCGTTGCCGGTCACGATCACGCAGTCGTTGGCAAGGGCCACCGACGCGATGATCATGCCCAGCGGACTGCGCGGCCGGCCAGCGGTGCGCCCCTGCGCCATCAGAGTTGCCCACAGCAAGCCTGCAACCTCGTCGAACGCGAGGATGCGCCCGGCAAAGAGCGCCTGCGGACCCTCGGGACCGCTGAACCACGCGTCGAGCGCGTCGCGCTTGCGGCCCGCCGGCTTGATCAGGATGCCACGCCGGATCTCGGCCACGGTAAGCGACGCGATGAAAAGATCGTCGTCGGCCTGCGCTTCGAGCCATGCCAGCAGCGCCGACGAGGGGTTGGGCTTGACGATGTCGCTGATGACGTTGGTGTCGAGAAGGTATCTCGTCACAGATCGAGCTCGCGCTCTTCGACACGCGGACGCGCAAGGTCGAGATCGGCGCCGACGAGCGGCGAGCGACGGAGCGCGGCGACGATGCCGCCTTTCCTGGGCGGCTCGCCGGAGATCGTCGCGCGGACCGCCGCGCGGATGCGCGCGGCCTCCGCGCCGTCCTCGGCAAGCCGCCGAGCCAGCGACCTGATCAGGACCCGGTCGCCGTCGAGTCCGAGCACCTCGAATCGCGCCAAGCCGCGCGCGCCGAGGCGAGCGCGATAGTTCCGGATTGCGCGCTTCTGCGAGCTGCTCACGATGACCTCCCATGTATTTCCAGTAATATATCCAGGGGAGGTGCCTACTTCAAGGACACAGGCCGCGTGAGCGGCGGCGTTGACGGTTTCGAACCCTCGCGCCGGCGTCGTCCCATTCCGTCCGGTTCGGATTCAGCGTCAACACGCTGCGTCACTGGGAGCAGGGCAAGCGCCGGCCGGAAGGCGCGGCGCGGGCCTATCTGCTCGTCATCGATCGCGCGCCGAAAGCGGTGCAGAAGGCGCTGCACGCTGCGTGACCCGGAACGCCGTCGTGGCGTCCGGCCGCCGCGGCGCCGGCCCGCGCACCTCTTTCGACGACCTCCACAAGGCCACGCGCGTGGTGGCGCTGGCGCTGGCGGAGCTGCTGGGCGGGTAGCAGCGGGGGCGCACGGTCACCCCCACCCCAACCCTCCCCCATCAAGGGGGAGGGGACTGAATCGGAGCGCAAATTTCTTTCCCCTTCCCCCTTGTGGGGGATGGTCAGGGTGGGAACTTCTATCCGCCCATGAACGCGCCGCCGTTGACGTCGAGGACGGCGCCGGTGACGAAACCGGCCTCGTCGGAGGCGAGATAGGCGACGGCGGCGGCCACTTCCTCGGGCGTGCCGAGGCGGCGCACGGGCAGGCGCGCCAGGTAGGCGCGGTTCTCGGCCGCGCTGAATCCCTCGTTGAGCGGCGTCGCGATGCGCCCGGGGGCGACGCAGTTGACGGTGATGCCGTCGGGACCGAGCTCGTTCGCCAACAGGCGCGAGAAGCCGATGATGCCGGCCTTGGTCGCGCCGTAATGCACGCCCGGCACGTCCGAGCGCGTGCGGCCCGCCAGCGACGACATGTTGACGATGCGGCCCCAGCGCCGCGCCTGCATCGACGGCAGGCAGGCCTGGCAGAACAGGAACGCCGCGGTCAGGTTGACGTCCAGCACGCGGCGCCACTCCGCCAGCGCCATGCGCGCCAGCGTCGCCTTCTCGCCGTCGTGCTTGGGCGAGATGCCGGCGTTGTTGACCAGGATGTCGACCCCGCCGAAGCACTCGGCGGCCAGCGCCGCCGCGCGTTTCGCCGTCCGAGGCGCCGCAACGTCGCCGGCGACGGTGACGCAGGCGGTCCCGGCGGCGGCAAGCTGCGCCGCCGCCTGGCCGAGCGCGTCCCCGTTGACGTCCACCAGCACCAGGCGCGCGCCGTCCGCGGCCAGCCGCGCCGCGACCGCGCGGCCGATGCCCTGGGCGGCGCCGGTGACCATCGCCGTGCGGACCGGGGCGGTACGCGCGGCCGGCTCGATGGCGCTGGTCATGCGACGGAGTCCTTTCGAAGAGAGCGACGGAGCAGGAAGGGGAGGCGATCTTAGTCAAGCGGGGGACGCAAAGGGAACACGCCGTCCGTCCGGCCTCTTTGTTGTAGACAATAGACAAAATATCGCGAATCGTTGACCGAGGCGTCCGAGGCCAACAAGCGGGCGCCGACAACGAGATAGAGAACGGGAAGGAAATGCTCGCCTGCCGCCGTCCGCGCCACCATCGCGTGGCGCCCTAGGCCCGCCATGTCCGCATCCGGCGACGCTCCGCTCCGGGCGATCGAGTTCATGCGCTCGAAGTCCCTGCCCATGCTGGTGCAGGACGCGATCCTGCACCTGATCCAGTCGGGCGACCTCGGCGCCGGCGCCAAGCTCAACGAGGTGGCGCTGGCGACGCGGCTCGGCGTCAGCCGCGGCCCCGTGCGCGAGGCGTTCCGCGCGCTGGAGGAAGCCGGGCTCGTGCGGCTGGAGAAGAACCGCGGCGTGTTCGTGCGCGAGATCCGACCGGACGAGGCGGTCGAGCTGTACGAGCTGCGCGCGGGGCTCGACGAGATCGCCGGCCGCATCCTGGCGCCGCGCGTCACCGACGCCGAGCTCGGCGAGCTGTCGGAGCTGGTGGAGCAGATGGACCAGGCCGGGTCGATCGAACGCTATTTCCCGCTCAACATCCGCTTCCACGACCGCATCGTCGAGATGGCCGGCAACCGGCCGCTGATGGCGACCTACCGGCGCGTCATCAACGAGATGCACCTCTTGCGCCGGCACGGGCTCGTCTCCGGCGGGGGCCTGCGCGTCTCCAACGACGAGCATCGCGCCATCGTCGAAGCATTGGCGGCGCGCCGGCCGGATTCGGTGGTCGAGACGATGCGCGGACACGTGACGGCCGGGCGCGAGCGCCTGATGCTGGCGATCCGCCTCGGCGCCGCGTCGGCGGCGGACTGACGGGAGCGCCGGCATGGCCTCGGTCGAGCTCGCCGGCCTCACCAAGCGCTACGGCGCGCTAGCCGTCGTCGACCGCGTCGGCCTGCGCATCGAGCACGGGCAGCTCGTCTGCCTGCTCGGTCCCTCGGGCTGCGGCAAGACCACGACGCTCCGGCTGATCGCGGGCTTCATCGAGCCGTCGGAGGGCGAGGTCCGGGTCGGCGACCGGCTGGTCTCGTCCGCCGGCTGGGCGATGGAGCCGCAGAAGCGCAACATGTCGATGATCTTCCAGAGCTACGCGCTGTGGCCGCACATGACCGTAGCCGGGAACGTGGCCTACGGGCTCGAGCTCCGGCGCCTGGACCGCGAGACGATCCGGCGCAAGGTCCAGGCGATGCTCGCCACCACCAGGATGGACGCCTATGCCGACCGCTATCCCGCCGACCTGTCGGGCGGACAGCAGCAGCGCGTGGCGCTGGCGCGCGCGCTGGTGGTCGAGCCCGAGACGCTGCTCTTGGACGAGCCGCTCAGCAACCTCGACACCAACCTGCGCGAGGAGATGCGCTTCGAGGTGCGCCGGCTGCACGACGAGTACCGCTACACCACGGTCTACGTGACGCACGACCAGGCCGAGGCGATGACCACGGCCGACCAGATCGTGGTGATGAACGCCGGCCGCATCGAGCAGGCCGGCCCGCCCGAGGAGATCTACTACCGGCCGCGCTCGGAGTTCGTGGCGCAGTTCATCGGCGGCACCAACATCCTGCGCGGCAAGGGCCTCGACGGCCGCCACCTGAGCTTCGCCGGCCGGGCGCTGCGCTGCAGCGGCGCGGACGTGCCGGCGGGCGGCACGATCGCCGTGTCGATCCGGCACCACGACATCCGCCTGCTGGCGGCGCCGCCGCCGGGTGCCGAGAACGTGCTCGAGGCCCGCATCGCGCGCCAGGTCTTCCTCGGCAGCGTGCGCGACTACCTGGTCGAGGTCGCCGACGGCACGCAGCTGCGCGTGGTGGCGCCGGCCGAGCACAGCATCGAGTCGGGCAGCCCGGTCTGGCTGCACCTGCCGCCCGAGCGCTGCCGCGCGCTCGCGGGGTGAATGGCGACAAGAAGGCGAACACGAACGGAGGAGACGAACATGCACGGAACGAAATTCACGCGCAGGTCCTTCCTGCTGGCTTCGAGCGCGCTGGGCATCAGCGTGCTGGCGGCGCCGCTCGCGGCCCTGCCCGCGGCCGCGCCGGTGACGCCGCAGCTGATCGAGGCGGCGAAGAAGGAGGGCAAAATCGTCTGGTACACCTCGGTCGACCTGCCGCTGGCGCAGAAGGTCGCCCAGGCCTTCGAGGCGAAGTATCCCGGTGTGTCGGTGCGCGTCGAGCGCACCGGGGCCGAGCGCGTGTTCCAGCGCATCGGCCAGGAATACTCGGCCAAGATCCACGCGGTCGACGCCGTCAACAGCTCGGACGCGGCGCACCTCCTGGTGTGGAAGCGCGAGGGCATCCTGGCGCCCTACGTGACCGAGGACATGGCGAAGAACTACCCGCCCGAGCATGTCGACCCGGACGGCATGTTCGCGAGCTTCCGCGCCACCTTGAGCCCGATCGCCTACAACACCAAGCTGGTCGACGCCGGCGAGGCGCCGAAGAGCTTCAAGGACCTGCTCGACCCGAAATGGTCGGGCAAGCTGGTGAAGTCGCATCCGGGCTACAGCGGCTCGACGCTCACCGCCACGTTCCAGACCGCGCGCGACCTGGGGTGGAGCTATTTCGAGGCGCTGTCGAAGCAGAAGGTGATGCAGGTGCAGTCGGCGACCGAGCCGCCGAAGAAGCTGTCGCTGGGCGAGCGCGCCGTCGCGGTGGACGGCGTCGAGTACGTGTTCCTGCAGCTGATCGAGAAGGGCAACCCGATCGCGATCGTCTACCCGTCCGAGGGAACGCCGCTGGTGGTCGGCCCGTCGGCCATCTTCAAGAACGCGCCCAACCCGAACGCCGCGCGCCTGTTCCATTCCTTCCTGTTCTCGCGCGAGTGCCAGCAGCTGATCGTCGACGCCGGCGGCCTGCGCTCGTTCCACAAGGAGGTCAAGGACAAGGAAGGCCGCACGCCGCTCGCCAAGATCAAGCTGATGAAGGAAGACGCGGAAGCGGTCGAGAAGCAGGTCGAGGAGATCAAGTCCAAGTACACCCGGCTGTTCAAGGTGTAGGTCGGGGTGAGCACGGTAGCGATGCGCCTCTTTCCGTCCCCCCTCCCTCCCGAGCTTTTGTCGAAGGGGCGGGAGGGGGCCAGGTGGAGGGGCTGTGCCCGACCTCCGCGCGTTCCGACCCTCTCCCGCCTGCGGCGGGCGAGGGTTTGAAGCGATGACCACCATCGCCGCCCCGCTGCCGCGCGGCCGGCCGCGCGGGATCGACCTGTCGCGGCCGGTGATGCTGGGGCTGGCGGCGGTGCTGTGCGTGCTGATCGTGCTGCCGGTGTCGCAGCTCGCCTGGCATGCCGTCGTCGACCGCGACGGGGCGCCGACGCTGGAGAACTTCCGGCGCCTGTGGTCCGACCCGGCCTTCGTCGAGCCGATGCTCACGACCCTGACGCTGGCCACGTCGGTCAGCGTCGCCTGCTGCGTCGTCGCCGCGCCGATCGGCTGGCTGGTGGCGCGCACCGACCTGCCCTTCACCGGCGTGGTGCGCGCGCTGGTCATGGCGTCCTTCGTCACGCCGCCGTTCCTCGGCGCCGTGGCCTGGGAGATCCTCGCCGCCCCGAACAGCGGGCTGTTGAACCAGTGGTACCGGTCGCTGACCGGCGCCGGGACGGACGAATACCTGGTCAACGTCTACTCGATGGGCGGGCTGATCTTCGTGATCGCCTGCTACACGTTTCCCTACGTGTTCGTGCTGGTGTCGAACGCGCTCGACCGCATCCCCTCCGATCTCGAGGACGCCTCGGCGATCCTCGGCGGGCGCACCTGGCGGACCGCCGCGAGGATCACGATTCCGCTGGCGCTGCCCGCGCTGCTCGCGGGCGGCCTGGTCGCCTTCCTGCAGGCGATGATCCTGTTCGGCTCGCCGGCGATCCTGGCGCTGCCGGCCGGGTTCCATACCATGACGACCAAGATCTGGAGCCTGTTCCAGTATCCGCCCAAGCCGGGCCTCGCCGCCGCCGCCGCCCTGCCGCTGCTGCTGATCACGATCGTCCTGTTGCGCGGCCAGCAATGGCTGATGGGACGGCGCGGCTACACCGTGGTCGGCGGGCGCTCGGGCCGGCCGCGCCCGACGGCGCTGGGGCTGCTGCGCTGGCCGGCGCTGGGGCTGTGCCTTGCGGTGCTGGCCTGCTCGGTGTTCCTGCCCTACGGCGCGCTCGTGAAGACCGCGTTCTCGCGCGTGCCGTCGCAGCCGGTCTCGTTCGACAACCTGACCCTGCAGCACGTGCGCTTCGTGCTGTTCGAGTTCTCCGGCACCCGGCTCGCGCTGCAGAACACCTTCCTGCTCGGCGTGCTGTCGGCGACGCTCGGCACCGGGCTTGCGCTGGTGGTGGCCTATCTGAGCGGCCGGCGCGCGGTGCCCGGGCATCGGACGCTGGCGTTCCTCGCGACCGCGCCGGTGTCGATCCCCGGCATCGTGCTCGGCGTCGGCCTGTTCCTCAGCTACACGCGCCCGCCCTTCGTGCTCTACGGCACGCTGTGGATCCTGCTCATCGCCTACATCACCATCGAGCTGCCGGCGGCCTATCAGCAGCTGCAGTCGGCGCTCAAGGCCGTGCATCCCGAGCTCGAGGAGGCCAGCCGCATCCTCGGCGCCACGCGGCTGCAGGCGCTCGGCCACGTCACGGCCCCGCTGCTGCGCTCGGGCGTGATCGCCGCCTGGTGCTTCGTCTTCATCGGCACGATGCGCGAGCTGTCGGCCGCCATCATGCTGTTCACCGCCGACACCAAGGTGATCTCGGTCGTCATCTTCGACCTGAACGAGAGCGGCGACCTCGGCGCCATCTCGGTGCTGGGCATCGCCATGCTGCTGATCACCTTCGCCGTCGTGCTGCTGGTCAACCGCATTCCCGGCCTCGGCGGCTGGCGTCCGGCGCGTCCGGGGGGATGAGAAGACGAGAAGGAGGAGACGATGTCGAACAGACTGAGAGTCCTGGCGGCGCTCGCCGCGCTGCCGCTGGCCTGGCCGCTGGCCGAGGCCAACGCGCAGGCCAAGTACCCGCATCAGACCGTGACGCTGGTCACGCACTCCAGCGCCGGCGGCGGCAGCGACGTGTTCCTGCGCGAGCTCGCCAGGCACCTGGGCCCGGCGATGGGCGTCAATTTCGTGGTCGAGAACGTCAGCGGCGGCAGCGGCGCCAAGGCGATGGCGCGCATGGCCAAGGCGCCGCCGGACGGCTCGGTCTTCTACGCCACGACGCCGACCTATATCCAGACGACGCTCTTGAGCAAGCCCGAGGTCGGCTACACGGCGCTCGAGCCGGTCGCGACCGTGTTCCTCGATCCCGAGGTGGTCTACACGCGCGTCGAGTCGCCGCACAAGACGCTCGCCGCGGTGATCGAGGATGCGAAGAAGAACCCGGGCAAGGCCAAGTGGGGCGCGGCCAACCCGGCCTCGCTCGAGCGCATCGCGCTCGAGAGGCTGATGCGCAAGACCGGCGTCAAGGCCGCGGTGGTCAGCCACGAAGGCGGCGGACAGCTGATGATCAACGTGCTGAACGGCACGCTCGACATCGGCATCGGCGAGATCCAGGAGATCCGCGCGCAGCTCGACGCCGGCAAGGTGCGCATCCTGGCGACGCTGACCGACAAGCGGCTCGACCAGTTCCCCGAGGTCGCGACCGCCAGGGAGCAGGGCATCGACCTCGTCGTCACCAAGTTCCGCGGCCTCGCGGGCCCGAAGGGCATCGACCCCAAGGCGGCGGCGGCGATCGGCGACGGCATCAAGGCCGTGCTGGCGAGTCCCGCCTACAAGAAGGAGTACCTGAAGGAGAACCTCGTCGTCGCCTTCATGCCGCACGCGGAAGCGGTGAAGTTCACCGGCGGGTTCGCGAAGGAGGTCGAGGCCTCGCTGCAGGAGTTCGGCCTGCTGAAGAAATAGGCCGCAGGGAAAGGGCGCCATGGCGCGCGAGCTCGTCACCGGCATTGCCGCCCTGGCGCTGGCCGCGGCCTATTTCGCCGCGGCCGACGCCCTGCCGGTCAGCCTTCTGTCCGACGAGGTCGGCGCCGACGGCGTGCCCAAGGCGATCGCCGTGGCGCTCGGCCTCTGCGGGCTCATGCAGCTCGCGCGCGCGGCGCTGCGGCGCGCGCCGGCGGCCGCGGGCGACGAGACGGCGGCGGGCGCGAAGCCGCACCTGCGCGCGCTCGGCCTGCTGGGCATCGCGATCGCCTATGTCGTCGTCACGCCCCATGTCGGCTATCTCGTCGCCACCATGCCGGCCAGCGCCTGTCGCTCACGCTCGCGGCGGTGTCGCTCGCCGGCGCGGTCGTGCTGTGGCTGTCCTTCGTGAAGCTGCTCGGCGTGGCGATGCCGCCGGCGCCGTTCGTGTGAAGCGGGGAAGCGCATGAGCGCCGTCGCGGCCGCCTGGGCCGCGCTGACGGGGGGCTGGGCGATCCCGGCCGCCTTCGCCGGGGTCGTGTGGGGCATCTTCGGCGGCGCGCTGCCCGGCATCTCGCCGTCGATCGCCATGGCGCTGCTGCTGCCCTTCACCTACGGCATGGACCCGATCCCGGCGGTCGTGCTGCTGGCCTCGGTGTATGTCGGCGCCGAGTACGGCGGCTCGATCCCCGCCATCCTGATCCGCACGCCCGGCACCAACTCGGCCATGGCCACGATCCTCGACGGCTACGAGATGAACCGCCAGGGAAAGGGCGGCGAGGCGCTCGGCATCTCGCTGGTCTCCGGCCTGGTCGGCGGCCTGTTCGGCCTCGTCGTGCTGGCGCTGTTCACCGAGCCGCTCGCGCGCGTGGCGCTCGCCTTTACGCCGCCCGCCTATTTTGCGCTCGGCATCCTGGGCCTGAGCGTGGTGGCGAGCCTGAGCGGCGGCTCGCTGGTGAAGGGGCTGATCGCCGCGCTGCTGGGATTGATGATCGCCACGGTCGGCACCGACCCCGTCTCCGGCGTCTCGCGTTTCACCGCCGGCGCGCCCGAGCTGCTCGGCGGCATCCGGCCGATCCTCGTCATGGTCGGGCTGTTCGCGGTCAGCGAGCTGATGATCCAGGTCGGCGAGCCGGACTGGGCCAAGGCCGACGTGCGCGACACGCGCCTGAAGCTGCCGGGCCGGGCCACCTGGAAGCGCATGATCCGGCCGCACTCGATCGGCGCGGTGATCGGCACGGTCGAAGGCGTCACCCCCGGCGCCGGCGGCACGATCGCCGCCTTCATGTCCTACAACGAAGCGAAGCGCTGGTCGAGGCACCCGGAGGAGTTCGGCCGCGGCTCGGTCGAGGGCGTCGCCGCGCCCGAGGCGGCCAACAACGTGGTCACCGCCACCGCGCTGGTGCCGCTGCTCGGCCTCGGCATTCCCGGCTCGAACTCGGCCGCGATCCTGCTCGGCGGGTTCCTGATCCACGGGATGCAGCCCGGGCCGATGCTGTTCGAGCGCAACCCCGAGGTGGTCTACGCGCTCTACGGCGGGCTGCTGGTGGCGAACGTCGCCATGCTGCTGGTGGGCCTGGTGATCCTCGGCCCATGCCTGTGGCTGGTGAACCGGCCGAAGCCCTATCTGATCGCCTTCATCCTGGCGCTGGTGATGTCGGGCATCTACTCGATCGAGCAGAGCTTCTTCGACGTCGGGCTGACGCTGGCCGCCGGCGTGGCCGGCTACTTCATGCGCTGGGTCGGCCTGCCCTTCCTGCCGATGGTGCTGGGCGTCGTTCTGGGCTATCTGGTCGAGTCGAACTACCGCCGCTCGCTCGTGCTGTCGAGCGGCGACCATGCCATCTTCGTGCAGGACAAGGTGTCGCTCGCGCTGCTGCTCGCGGCGGTCCTCCTGGCCGGCTGGTCGCTGCTGCGCGACCTCAGGACCCGGTCGGGCAAGGCGCGCGCGGCCGGCGGCGCGCCGTCGTGAAGGAGCCGATAGGGTCGCATCATGAGCGCCAAGCTGCCTGAGACCGCCGTCGCCGAGCGCCTGGCCGCCACGATCGCCGGGATCAAGTCCGTGCCGCAGGCGGTGCGCGACAAGTGCGAGGACCTGCTGGTCGACGTGGTCGGCCTGTGCGTCACCGCGCGCCGCACCGACTACGTCCGGGCGCTGCTCGCCGGCATCGACGACAACGGCTCGTGCACCGCGATCGGGCACGAGCGCACCTTGAGCGCCGAGGCCGCGGCGATCGTCAACGGCACCGCGGCGCACGGCGAGGACTTCGACGACACGTTCGAGGGCGGCCCGGTCCATGCCGGCGCGGTGATCGTGCCGGCGGTGCTGGCGGCCTCGGAGCGCCATCACGCCGACGGCAAGGCGGCGCTGCTGGGCATCGCCGCCGGGCTCGAGACGCTGTGCCGCTTGAGCCTGGTCACGCCCAAGAAGGTGCACCGCGCCGGGTTCCATCCGACCGCCGTGCTGGGCGCGGTCGCCGCCGCCGCCGCGGTGGCGAAGGCGCTGCACCTGCCCCAGCGCGGCATCGTCGACGCCATGGGCATCGCCGGCTCGATGGCGAGCGGCATCATCGAGTACCTGGCCGAGGGCGCCTGGACCAAGCGCCTGCACCCGGGCTGGGCGGCGCAGTCCGGCATGCGCGCCGCGCTGTTCGCGCGCGGCGGCTTCAACGGCCCGCGCACGGTGCTCGAGGGCACGCACGGCCTGTTCAGCGGCTTCGCGCACACGGCCGAGGGCGACTACGAGGCGCTGGTCGGCGATTTCGGGCGGCGCTGGGTGACCGAGACCATCGCCTTCAAGCCCTATCCCTGCGGCACCATGACCCATCCCTACATCGACTGCGCCCGCCGCCTCGCCGCGCGCGGCATCGCCGCCGACGACATCGCCGGGATCGAATGCGAGGTGGCCGAGGGCACGGTGCACCGCCTGTGGGACCCGCTGCCGGCCAAGCAGCGCCCGCCCAACGGCTATGCCGCGAAGTTCAGCACGCCCTACTGCATCGCCTACGGCTTCGTGCACGGCGGCGTGGGCCTGAGCGCCTTCGGCGACGACGCGGTCAGGGACCAGCGCGTGCTGTCGCTGGCATCGCGGATCAGGTACGCGATCGATCCCGACAATCCCTATCCCGACAACTACACCGGCCACATCCGCGCCACCTTGCGCGACGGGCAGGTGGTCGAGGAGCGCCAGCCGCACCTGCGCGGCGGGGCGCGCGAGCCCTTGAGCCGCGCCGACATCGAGGACAAGTTCGCGCGGAACGCCGTGCACGGCGGCTGGCAGCAGGGCCGCATCGACGGCGCTCTCTTGCAGCTGCGCCGCCTGTTCGACGAAGGCATCGACCTCCATTTCATGCGCGGGTGAGGCACATGGCGGCGGAAGGACACGGCGAGCTTGCCGGCAAGGTCGCGATCGTCACCGGCGCCGGGCGCAACATCGGCCGCGCCATCGCGCTGGCGCTGGCCGATGGCGGCGCCGCGGTCGTGGTCAACGCGCGCGGCAATCGCGCCGAGATCGAGGCGGTCGCGCGCGAGATCAAGGCCGCGGGCGGCCGCGCCCTGCCGTTCGTCGCCGACGTCACGGATGCCGAGGCCGTCCAGCGCATGGCCGCCGAGGCGGCGCGGCAGTTCGGCCGCATCGACATCCTGGTCAACAACGCCGCGGTCAGGCGCGAGGCCGCGATCGACCAGCTCGGCTTCGCCGAGTGGCGCGAGATCACCGGCATCGTGCTCGACGGCGCCTTCCATTGCGTCAAGGCCTGCCTGCCGCATCTCAAAGCCAGCGGCGCCGGCGCCATCGTCAACATCGGCGGGCTGACCGGCCATATCGGCGCCAAGGGCCGCGCGCACGTCGTCACGGCGAAGGCGGGACTGTCGGGCATGACCAAGGCGCTGGCGCACGACCTTGCGGCCGACAAGGTGACGGTCAACTGCGTGTCGCCCGGCCTGATCGAGACGCAGCGCGAAGGCCAGCATCCGCAGCACCGCCTGGTCAGCCGCACGCTGGTCGGCCATGCCGGCGCACCCGACGACATCGCCGCCGCGGTGCGCTTCCTGTGCGGCCCGCAGGCGCGCTACATCACCGGCCAGACCATCCACGTCAACGGCGGCGCCTATCTCGCCTGACGCAATCAAGCTGCGGGGACCGATCCATGCCGACCATCCTTCTGACCTCGCCCAAGACGGCGCGTGCGCTCTATTACGGCGACGAGGCGCTGGCGGGCCTCAGGAAACTGGGCGAGGTGCGGCTGAACGACAGCGACACGGCCTGGGACGCGGCCGGGCTGATCGCCGCGGCGCAGGGCTGCCAGGTCATCGTGTCGGACCGCCAGACCGCCGGCCCGGGCTCCGTGTTCGACGCGCTGCCCGACCTCGTCGCCTTCGTGCGCTGCGCCGTCGACATCCGCAACGTCGACCGCGAGGCCGCCGCGCGCAACGGCGTGCTGGTGACGCACGCCAGCCCCGGCTTCGTGCCGGCGGTGGCCGAGCTCGTCGTCGGCTACATGGTCGATCTCGGCCGGCACGTCACGCGCTCGGCCGTCACCTACCACCACGGCAAGGACCCGCAGGCGCTGATGGGCCGGCAGCTCAGCGGCAGCACGCTCGGCGTGATCGGCTACGGCGCGATCGGGCGCTACCTGTGCGACCTCGGGCTCGCGCTCGGCATGAAGGTGCTGGTCGGCGATCCCTACGCCACGGTCGACAAGCCGGCCATCGCCCAGGTCGCGCTGCCGGCGCTGCTGGCGGAGTCGGACTTCGTCGTGTGCCTGGCGGTCGCCAACGAGGCGACCGAGAACCTGATGGACGCCGCCGCCTTCGCCCGCATGAGGAAGAGCGCCTATTTCATCAACGTGTCGCGCGGCGGCCTGGTCGACGAGGCCGCGCTCGAGGCGGCGCTGGTCGAAGGCCGCATCGCCGGCGCCGCCATGGATGTCGGCCGCGCTCCCGACCAGATGCCGAGCCCGCGCCTGGCCCGGCTGCCCAACGTCATCGCCACGCCCCACACCGGCGGCCTCACCCCGCCCGCCATCGCGCACCAGGCGCTCGAAACCGTGCGCCAGGTCGGCGAGATCGTCCAGGGCCGCGCCCCGGTCGGCGCGGTCAACGCGGACAAGGCGACGCGGCTCAAGCGGCTGCCCTGACCCTCTCCCGCCTGCGGCGGGCGAGGGGCTGTTACGCCAGGTCGAACCCCGCCTCTTTCGCCATGCGGCTCAGGTTGCGGAAGCCCATGGTCGCGTAGGTCAGCGGGTGCGCCTTGGCCGGGTCCTGCTCGGCCTCGACCACCAGCCAGCCGCTGTAGCCGTTTTCGGCCAGCAGCTTCAGGACCGGCGGGAAGTCGACGGCGCCGTCGCCGGGGACGGTGAAGACGCCCTCGACCACGGCGTCGAGGAAGCTCGTGCCCCGCGCGAGCGCCCGGTCGAGGAGCGGCCGGCGGACGTCCTTGCAATGCACGTGCACGATGCGGCCGCGATGCTTGCCGGCGAGCGCCAGCGGGTCGGCGCCGGCGAAGCTGGCGTGGCCGGTGTCGAGCAAGAGGCCGACCGAAGGGCCGGTCAGCGCCATCAGCCGGTCGATGTCGGCCGCGCTCTGGACCGGCGTGCCCATGTGGTGATGGAAGGCCAGCCGCACGCCGCGCGCCTGCATGTGCTCGGCGACCGCCGCGACGCGGCGCGCGTATTCCGGCCATTCGGCTTCCTCTATGACCCGGCGCGCGCCGGCCGGTTCTTGCCGGCCGCCATGCGTGGCGCCGGTCGTCTCGGCGAACACCATGACGGCGCAGCCCATGCCGGCCATGAGGTCGAGATGGTCGCCCATCGCCGCGATCTCGGCCCTGGCGTCGCGCTCCAGCAGCCTGGCGCTGTACCAGCCCGACACCAGCGCGAGCCCGTGCCGGTCGAGGATCGGCTTCAGCTCTTCCGTGCGGCGCGGGAACTTGCCGCCGAGCTCCGTGCCGGCATAGCCGGCCGCGCGCGTCTCGGCGAGGCAGGTCTCGAGCGGCGTCGCGCCGCCGAGCTCCGGCATGTCGTCGTTGCTCCAGGTGATCGGATTGATGCCGATGCGGACGGTCATGACATGCCTTTCACAGCAGCCCGAGCGCCGCCAGCTCCTGCCGCAGCGCGCCGGCGGAGCGGAAATGCACGCCGTGCATGCCGAGCGCGGCGGCGGCTTCGGCGTTGGCCTTGTTGTCGTCGATGAACACCGCCTCTTCGGCGGCGACGCCGTAGCGATCGAGCAGCAGGCGGTAGATGCGCGGGTCGGGCTTGACCAGGCGCTCCTCGCCCGAGACCACGATGCCCTCGAACCAGTCGAGGAAGGCGAAGCGCGGGCGCTGGCCGGGGAAGGTCTCGGCCGACCAGTTCGACAGCGCGTAGAGCGGCGTTCCGCGGTCCTTGAGCTCGGCCAGGATCGCCACGGTCTCGTCGAGCGCGCCGGGAATCATCTCCGCGAAGCGCGCGCGCCAGGCGCGGATCAGCTCGGCCTTGTCCGGATGCCGCACGATCGCTTCCGCCTCGGCCTCGGCGAAGCTGCGGCCGGCGTCCTGCTCGAGGTTCCACTCGGGATGGCAAACCTCGGAAAGGAACGCTTCCATCGCCGCCGCGTCGCCGTCGAACAGCTTGCGGTAGAGATGGCGCGGGTTCCAGTCGATCAGGACGCCGCCGAGATCGAAGACGACGGTCGAGCGCGCGCTTCGCATCAGTTCCGCGTGGCGCGCGCCGGCCGGTTGACGATGGTGCGCTCGAGCAGGGCCACGCTCTTCTCCACGCCCTCGATCGGCGACATCATCTGGTCCTCGTGCTCGATGCTCAAGACGTCGTCGTAGCCCGCGGCGCGCAGCGCGGCGCAGAACGAGCCCCACCACTGCTCGCCGTGGCCGTAGCCGAGCGCGACGTAGTTCCAGCTCCGCTTCTGCCAGTCGCTGCCGGGCTGGTTCTCGATCACGCCGTTGGTCGCGCCGATCAGGGGATCGATGCGCGTGTCCTTGGCGTGCACGTGGTAGATCGCGCCGTCGAGCGCGCGCACCGCGACCAGCGGGTCGGCACCCATCCACATCAGGTGGCTGGGATCGAAATTGGCGCCGACCGTCTCGCCGACGGCGTCGCGCAGCCGGTTGAGGGTGCGCACGTTGTAGACGTTCTGGAACCCGTGCAGCTCGAGGCAGAGCTTGCGGATGCCGAGGCCGTTGGCATAGGCCACCAGGTCGCGCCAGTACGGGATCAGCACCTCTTCCCACTGCCAGCGCAGCATCTCGCGCAGCTCCGCCGGCCACTCGACCGTGATCCAGTTGGCGTGCCTGTCGCCCGGCGCGCCGGGGCAGCCCGACATCATGACCACGCGCTCGACGCCCAACAGGCTCGCGAGCCTGATCGTGTCGCGCGTCACCTGGTCGTGCTTCCTGCCGTTCGGCCCCGGATCGAGCGGGTTGCCCGAGCAGTTGAGCGCGCTCAACGAGACGCCGTGATCGGCGAGCTTGGCCTTGAACTCGCGCCGCGCGCTGTCGCTTTCGACCATCCGCTCGAGGTCGATGTGCGGCGCGGTCGACCAGTTGCCGCAGCACACCTCGATATGGTCGAGCGCGAGGCGCGCGGCATGCGCGAGCACCTCGTCGAACTTCAGCCCGGCCAGGCTGTCGGTGTTCATGCCGATCTTCATGGGATTCGTTCCTCCTGCCCTCGTTCGGGCGCAGCGGTAATATAGAAGCGCGAACGGCCCGGCAACGGAATTGTTACAGTTCGATGACGCCGCGGAAGGAGGCGCGCCGCCCATGGACCTGAAATCATTCAAAGCCTCGACGGGTGCCGCCGCACCGCCGGCCGGCCTCGGCGATGCGCTCAAGGCGCTGTGGTGGGACGCCAAGGGCGACTGGAACAAGGCGCACGAGCACGCGCAGGCGCAGGACGACCGGGACGGCGCCTGGGTCCATGCCTATCTGCACCGCAAGGAAGGCGACCAGTCCAACGCCGGGTACTGGTACCGCCAGGCCGCCAGGCCCAAGGCCTCGGGCCCGCTCGACGACGAGTGGGAAGCGATCTCGAAGGCGCTGCTCGCCGGCTGAGCCGCGAGCCTAACCCTCGTCCGGGATGTTGAGCACGACGCCGCAATGCTTGCAGTGCACCGCGTCGGGATCGTGGGAAGGAGGAGAAGATTCCCGCACAGGCCTTCGGCCGCCTTGAAATTCCTTCCTCCTTCCTCTTCTTCGTATCCTTCGTGCCCTCGTGGTCAGATCTTCTTCCTACCGGTCCATCAGGAAGTCGAAGTCGCAGCCCTGGTCGGCTTGCGTCACGTGCTCGACATAGAGGCGGTGATAGCCGCGCTTGGGCCGCGGCGGGGCCTTCCATTGCGCGCGGCGGCGGTCGAGCTCGGCCTTGTCCACCTTGAGCTCGAGCCGGCGCGACTTCACGTCCAGCTCGATCGTGTCGCCGTCCTTGACCAGCGCGAGCGGCCCGCCGACCGCGGCCTCGGGCGCCACGTGCAGCACGATCGCGCCATAGGCCGTGCCGCTCATGCGCGCGTCGGACACGCGCACCATGTCCTT
>JAKLKW010000064.1 GCA_023150455.1 Alphaproteobacteria bacterium
CGCGCAGATAATCCTGGCGCCGGTCATTGGCCGGCAGGGGCGCGGCGAGGACGGCGCTGGAGGCCGGGCCTTCCGACACGGCCAAGCCCTGCATCCGTTCCAGCGCCGGAACCATGAAGATCGTGGCGCAGACCAGGGTCGAGACCGGGTTGCCGGGCAGGCCGAGCATCGGCACGCCGCCGATGCGTCCGAAGATCAGCGGCTTGCCCGGGCGCATGGCGATCTTCCAGAAATCCAGCTCGAGCCCCTGCTGTCCCAGGACGTCGCGCACGAGGTCGTGCTCGCCGACCGAGGCGCCGCCGGTGGTGACCAGCATGTCGGCGCCGCGCGCGCCGGCCGCCATCGCCGCCAGCGCATCGCGGTCGTCGCCCGCGATGCCCAGGTCGATCGCCTCGCCGCCGCATGCCTGGATGGCGGCGGCGAGCGAGATGCCGTTGGAGCAGACGATCTGGCTGGTGCCGATCGGGCTCCCGGGCATCACCAGCTCGTCGCCGGTGGACAGGATGGCCACCCGGGGCCGGCGATGCACCTTGAGCCACGGCACGTTCATCGCCGCGGCCAGGCCGATGTCGCGCGCGGTCAGGCGGCGCCCGGCGCGTACGCCGATGTCGCCGGCGCGGAAATCCAGCCCGGCCGGACGCACATACTGACCGGCGCGCGCGGCCTCCTTGACCGTGACGTTGCCGGCCGCCGCCTCGGTGTCCTCCTGGATGACGATCGCATCCGCGCCATCCGGTATCGGAGCGCCGGTGAAGATGCGAACGGCCTGGCCGGCGGCGACCCTTCCCTCGAAACGCGCGCCCGCCGGGACGCTGCCGATGACCGCAAGAGTGACGGGCACGCGGGCGACGTCGGCCGCCTTGACGGCATAGCCGTCCATGGCCGAGACGGCGGCGGGTGGCTGCGTGACGCGGGCGCGCACGTCCTCGGCGAGCACGCGCCCCAGCGCGCCCGGAAGCCCGACCTGCTCGGCCGGCAGCGGCGCCACCGCCTTCAGGATGCGCGCCCGCGCTTCTTCAACGGAAATCACGGCTTCGCCTCGTAGGTACCTGATTTTCCGCCCGCCTTATAGATCAACTTCACCTCGGAGATGAGCATGCCGCGGTCGACCGCCTTGCACATGTCGTAAACGGTGAGCGCCGCGACGCAAACCGCTGTCATCGCCTCCATTTCAACCCCCGTCCGCCCGGTGATCCGGCATGTGGCGGCGATGTCGACGGCGTGGCGCGCCTCGTCCAGGGTCAGGTCGACGGCGACGGCGGTGAGCGCCAGGGGATGGCAAAGCGGGATCAACTCGGCGGTGCGCTTGGCGGCCATGATCCCGGCGAGCCGGGCCACGGCCAGCACGTCGCCCTTCTTCACCTGGCCCTCGCGGATCAGGCGCAGCGTCGCGGGCTGCATGACGACCGAGCCCCGCGCCTCGGCGATCCGCTCGGTCTCGGGCTTGGCGGAGACATCGACCATGACCGCGCGGCCTTCGGCATCGAAATGCGTGAAGCCGGACGGCATGCGTACCGCTACTGGGCGGCGCGGCGCGCCGCCGGTCGGTCGACGGCGAGCAGGGCCCGCGTGGCCGCCGCGACGTCCGCCCGGCGCATCAGCGACTCGCCGACCAGGAAACAGCGCGCGCCCACCGCCGCCATGCGCGCGAGGTCGGCGGGCGTGAACAGGCCGCTCTCGGCGACCAGCAGCCGGTCCCGGGGCACGAGCGGGGCAAGGGCCTCGGTCGTCGCGAGATCGACGGCGAGCGTCTTCAGGTTGCGGTTGTTGACCCCGATCATGCCGGCAGGCAGGCGCAAGGCCCGTTCGAGCTCGGGCCGGTCGTGCACCTCGACCAGCGCGTCCATGCCGAGCGCGCGGGCGGTGGCGATCAGCTCGCGCGCGAGTGCGTCGTCCACCGCGGCCATGATGACCAGGACGCAATCGGCGCCGAGCGCCCGCGCCTCGACGACCTGGTAGGGATCGATCATGAAGTCCTTGCGGATCACCGGCAGGTCGACGGCGGCGCGGGCCGCCTGGAGATGCGCGTCCTCGCCCTGGAAATAGGGCGTGTCGGTGAGGACCGAAAGGCAGGTCGCACCGCCCAGCCGATAGGCGCGCGCAAGGGCAGGCGGGTCGAAATCGGCGCGGATCAGGCCCTTGCTGGGCGATGCCTTCTTGATCTCGGCGATCAGGCCGTAGTCGCCGCGGGCGACCGCGGAACGCAGCGCCTGCTCGAACCCGCGCGTCTTCCCGGCTTCCCTGGCGCGTTCGATCAGCCCGGCCTCGGGCGCCGCCGCCCTGCGCCGGGCGACATCGGCGCGCTTGTCGTCGCAGATGCGGCGCAGCGTGTCGCTCATGGCAGATCGCTCATGGGCGCTTCGCTCAGGCCGGCACCGGCACCGGGGCCGGCGTGTTGGAGATCTCGATCAGCCGGTCCAGCGCCGCGGCCGCGCGGCCCTTGTCGATCGACTCCGCCGCCAGCGCGACGCCCTGTTTCAGATGCGCGGCACGGCCGGCCACCATCAGCGCGGCGGCGGCATTGAACAGCACGAAGTCGCGCAAGGGGCTGCGCTCGCCCGCCAGCAGCGCGCGGATGCGCAGCGCGTTGACCGCGCCGTCGCCGCCCTTCAGGTCCTCGGCCGCCGCGCGCTTCAGCCCGGCGTCCTCGGGCGAGACCTCGAAGGTCTTGACCGCGCCGTCCTTGAGCTCGGCCACGAAGGACGGGCCGGTCAGCGTCAGCTCGTCCAGCCCGTCGGAGCCGTGGACGACCCAGGCGCGCTCGGAGCCCAGGTTGCCGAGCGTGCGCGCCATCGGCTCGATCCATTGCCGGGCGAACGTGCCGACGAGCTGGCGCCGGACGAAGGCGGGGTTGGTCAGCGGGCCCAGGATGTTGAAGACGGTGCGCGTGCCGAGCTCCACCCGCGTGCCGCCGACATGACGCATGGCGCCGTGATGGCGCGGCGCCATCATGAAGCCGACGCCGGCCTCGCGGATCGCGCGGGCGACCAGCGCGAAATCGCATTCGATGTTGACGCCGAGCGCGGTCAGCACGTCGGCTGCGCCCGACTTGGACGAGATCGCGCGGTTGCCGTGCTTGGCCACCGGCACGCCGCAGCCGGCGACGACGATCGCGGTGGTCGTCGACACGTTGAACGTGCCGGCATTGTCGCCGCCGGTGCCGACCACGTCCATGGCACCTTCCGGCGCCTCGATGCGCACGGCCTTGGCCCGCATGGCGCGCGCCGCGCCGGTGATCTCGTCCACCGTCTCGCCGCGCACCCGGAGCGCCATCAGGAACCCGCCCATCTGCGCCGGCGTGGCATTGCCCGACATCATGATGTCGAACGCCTCTTCGGCCTGCGCCTCGGTCAACGGCAGACCGGTGGCGGCGACGCCCAGCAGCTTCTTGAGCTCCGTCATGTCGGGCATGGTGCCGTGCCTGCCGCGGATTCAGGCGCGACCGAACTGGCGCGCCAAGGCGAGGAAGTTTCCCAGCAGCTTGTGTCCGTGCTCCGAGGCGATGCTCTCGGGATGGAACTGCACGCCGAAGACCGGCAGTTCCTTGTGCGCCAGGCCCATCACCAGGCCGTCGGCCGTCTCGGCGGTGATGTCCAGCTCGTCCGGCATGCTGGCGCGCTCGACCACGAGCGAATGGTAGCGCGTCGCTTCGAACGGCGCCGGAATGTCGGCGAAGATATCCGAGCCGCGATGGCGGACCTTGCTGAGCTTGCCGTGCATCGGCACCGGCCCGCGTACCACGCGGCCGCCGAAGGCCTGGCCGATCGCCTGGTGGCCGAGGCAGACGCCGAGCAGCGGCATGCGCTCGGCCGCGGCCCTCTCGACCAGCTCGAGACAGATGCCGGCGCGGTCGGGATCGCATGGGCCCGGCGAGATCACGATGCCCTGCGGACGCATCGCCATGGCCTGCTCGGCCGTCAGCGCGTCGTTGCGGCGCACGACCGTTTCGGCCCCGAGCTCGCCCAGGAAATGGACGAGGTTGTAGGTGAAGCTGTCGTAGTTGTCGATCAGCAGAAACATTGTCCGGCCGTTTGTCTGGCTCCCTGAACGGTTTATAGCAGGACCGCTCTCGCCATCAAAGGGAACCGCGGCGGAGGCCCGGCGCGCCCGCCTTCAGCGCCGGTCGAGCGTGTCCCGCACGGCGCGCGCCAGGGCCTGGATCGTGAAGGGCTTGCCGAGCAGACGCACGTCCGGGGCGAGCCCGTCGCGGCTCGCCAGCACGGCGGTGGGATAGCCGGACATGAACATGACCTTCAGCGCCGGGCGCAACCGCCGGGCGGCGAGGGCCAGCTCGTGCCCGTTGATTCCGCCCGACAGGACCATGTCGGTCAGCAGCAGGTCGAATCCTTGGTCGCCGCCTGCGACGGACATGGCCGCGGCGCCGTCGCCCGCCTCGAGCACGCGATAGCCGAGCCGCCGCAGCTGGTCGCTCACCACCTTGCGTACGCTTTCGTCGTCCTCGACCAGCAGGATCGTCTCGTCCCCGCGCGGCAAAGCGCCGCCGCCTTCTCCGTCGCCGGGCAGCATCGATCCGCCGGCTGCGTCGCCGCACGGCAAGTACAGCTTGACCGTCGTGCCCCGGCCGACCTCGCTGTAGACCTTGACGTGGCCGCCCGACTGCTTGATCACGCCATAGACCATGCTGAGGCCGAGCCCGGTGCCCTGACCGACGGGCTTGGTGGTGAAGAAGGGCTCGAACGCGCGCGACGCCACCTCGGGCGTCATGCCCTCGCCGTTGTCCGTGACGCTGATGAGCACGTAGTCGCCGGCCGTGGCGTCTCGGTTGAGCGCGACATAGTCCTCGTCGAGATGGGCATGCGCGGTCTCGATCGTCAGCACGCCGCCCTTGGACATCGCGTCGCGGGCGTTGATCGCCAGGTTGAGGATCGCGCTCTCGAGTTGCGCCGGGTCGGCGATGCAGGGCCCGAGCCCGCTGCCCAGCGCGATCTTGACGTCGATGGCCGAGGTCAGGGTACGGCGCAGCAAGGGCTCGAGGTCGCGGATGAGCCTGTTCACGTCCATCCGTGCCGGGCGCAGCGGCTGGCGGCGGGCGAAGGCGAGAAGCTGGCGGGTGAGGGCCGACCCGCGCTCCGCCGCCTGCATGATGGTCGCGACCATGTCGCGGCCCGGCGAGCCTTTCGGCAGGTCCTGATCGAGGACGTCGGCCTGCCCCATGATGACGGTGAGCAGGTTGTTGAAGTCGTGAGCGATGCCGCCGGTGAGCTGGCCCAGCGCCTCGAGTTTCTGTGCGCGGGCGAGGGAGTCCTCGGCCTGGCGCCGCGCGCTGTTGTCGGCGATCAGCAGCGCGATGCCGCCCTCGCACGTCCTCGATTCGATCACGCGGAACCAGCGACCGTCGCTCAAGTGCACGTCGAAGGGCTGGCCGGGCTCGCGATGCCGTCGCAGGCGCTCGGCAAGCCAGGCGTCCGCCGTGTCCCCAAGCTCGCCGGGCAGGGCGGCGCGCGCCGCGATGAACGCCGCGTGCTCGGCGAACGGCAGCCCGATATGCACCTTCGCCTCGCCGGCGTAGAACTGCGCGAATGCAGTGTTCCATACGACCAGCCTGTCGTCGGCGTCGAACAGCGCGAAGCAGTCCGGCAGGCTGTCGACGGCGTCCATGAGCCGCTGATGGGCTGCCAGCGCCGCGCGCTCCGCCGCCTTCCGCTGCGTCAGGTCGGTGCCGGCACCGCGATAGGCGACGAGCCTGCCCTCGGCGTCGAGCACGGGCCGCCCGCTGATCGAAAGCCACCGCTGCTGCCCGTCGGGCAGCCTGGTCCAGAACTCGATGCCGCGGAACTCGTGGCGCGATTCCAGGTGCCGGCGAAACTGCTCGAAGGACTCGCGCTGGCCGGCAAGCTCTTCGGCCGAGGCCGCCTCGAACGGCGTGCGTCCCAGGCGTTGCCGCGTCGGAAGCCCGATGACTTCCTGGCGCCTTGGCGAGATGTAGCTGAAGCGGAACTGGTCGTCCAGTTCGTACAGCCAGTCGGTCGAGACCTCCGCGAAATCGCGGAAGCGTTGCTCGCTCGACCGCACCTGCTCGAGCAGCAGCCGCTGCCGACGCATGGCGACGACCAGGAGGACCGTGGCGACGACGACCATGATCGAGAGCATGCCGACCGAGAGCAGCCCATACGCGCCGGCGCTCCACAACGACTCCCGCGCGCGGCCGAGGTCGAGACCGATCAGGACCATCAGCGGAAACGGCTCGACGGTCCGGTAGGCGTAGATGCGCTCGATGCCGTCGATCACGCCCGTGGCGCGCACGCTGCCGCTGGGATTGCGCGCGACGTGATCGCGGAAGACCGGACTGTCGGCGAAGGACCTGCCGACGACGCCTTCCCCGGCGGGCGTGCGCGCGAGCATGACCCAGTTGCGCAGGACAAGCGCTACGATACCGTCGCGTCCGATCTCGAGCTTGTCGTAGAGGCGCTCGAACGTCGTAGGGTCGACGGCCGCGAGCGCCACGCCCGCGAAGCTTCCGTCGGGGCGCGAGAGCCGCCGCGTGACCGGGACGAACGTGGTTTGCCGCGTGCGGCTGACCATCGGCGCGCCGACGCGCAGGCCGGGATCCGGGCTGTCGCGATGGGCCTGGAAATAGTCGCGATCGCCTACCGGGACGGGCTCGAATCCGCTCGAACCCTGCACCAGCATCCCGTTCTCGTCCGCGATGCCGATCGAGCGGACATAGGGAAGGTCGGCGATCTTCTGTTGCAGGATCGCGCGCAGCGCCGGATCGTCCGCGCGGCGGTCGGCCGCCAGCGCGAAGGCGTCGACGACGGCCCCGAGCGCAAGATTGATGCCCTGGAAGCTTCGGGTCGTGTCGTGCTCGACTGCCAGCGCCATGTTGGCGGCATAGCGATGGACGCCGGCGACGGCCTTCTGCCAGACGTCGGCCAGGTTGGCCACCTGCAGGGCGCCGACCACGGCGATGATCGCCGCGCCGCCGATCGCGACGCCGACTTCCGGCTTGCGCCACAGCGGCCGTCCTCCGCCGTGCATGGCACCCCCCGACTTGGAGCGGGCGGCGATCGTCTCTCTTCTCGGCGACCCGGCCGAAGCTTGGCGGTGCCCCGAGGCCCGCGTGCCACTGTTCGCGCATTCTACAGAGAGGCTGGACGATCCGCTTGCGGAAATTGGATGACCGCCGTTACGGCATCCGGTCGCACGTGCCTGTCGGCCGCGCCGATCGTCCCGCGGGACCGCCTCGGGCAAATACCGGTGGCCGCGCGTGCGGGCTTTGATATCATGAGAACGAGTTTCAGCCGCCCGCGATCGGACGGAAGCGCCGTCGTACGCGGCGGACCGTGCGCCGGTGGACAACGGCCGGATAAGGCAAGCAGGTCGGCGCGCGCCGGTGACGGAAGAGGGTTGTGAGGCCGTGGCTCGCGTATTGGTCGTTGACGACGATCGTCTCGTCCGCGTGACCATCAAGCTCGCGTTGCAGCGGGCCAGGCACGATGTCGTCGAGGCGCAGGACGGGCTCGAGGCCATCGAGGCGCTCGACCGCGCCAAGATCGACGTGGTGGTGACCGACATCATCATGCCGGAGGTCGACGGCATCGGCCTCATCCTGGCGCTGCGCAAGCGCGCGCCGGGGCTCAAGGTGATCGCCATCTCCGGCGGCGGCCGCACGCAGAACATGGATTTTCTGCGCATGGCGAAAGCGCTCGGCGCGCATTTCGTCCTGGCCAAGCCGTTCACGGCGGAGGAAATCCAGCAAGCGGTCGAGGCGGTGTTGACGCCGGACGTCGCGACCGACGAGAACTAGAAGCGCGGGCGCGCGAGAGGGAGGCTCTGCAATGTCCAGCGAGAGCGAAGCGGGCGTCGCCGCCTGGCTGAGGAGCCATGTCGGCATCGCGCTGCCGTCGGACCGGCTGCCGGGCGACGCGCAGGCGACGGCGGCGGCCTGCGCCAGCGTGGCGGCGGGCACGCACGGGCTCGAGATGGAAGACGAGCCGGCGTCCTATGCCGTGGCGCTAGCGCGCCATGCGGAGGCGAAGCCATGAGCGGCGCGGGCGAGCTTGCCGGCATGACACTGGCGGCGCTCGCCAAGGCGCTCGCGCGGGGCAAGGTCTCCGCCGTGGAGGCGACGACCGCGAGCCTGAAAGGGCTGGAGTCGATCGGGCGCCAGCTCAATGCCGTGGCGGGCGTCGACCCCGAGCAGGCGGTCAGGGACGCGCGCCGCGCCGATCGCGAGCGGGCGCAGGGGCGCCGGCGCGGTCCCTTGCACGGCGTGCCGCTGGCGCACAAGGACATGTACTACCGCAAGGGCCGGCTCAGCGAATGCGGCTCGATCATCCGCAAGGGCTACGTGCCGCGCGTGACGGCGACCGTGCTGCGCCGGCTCGACGCCGCCGGCGCGCTCGATATCGCGCGGCTCAACATGGTCGAGTTCGCGCTGGGGCCCACCGGGCACAACCCGCACACGGGCCATGTGCGCAACCCGTGGAATACGGCGCATGTCACCGGCGGCTCGTCGAGCGGCCCGGCCGCCTCGGTGGCGGCGCGGCTGGTCTACGGCGCCCTCGGCTCCGACACCGGCGGCTCGATCCGGCTGCCGGCCGCATGCTGCGGGCTGGTCGGGATCAAGCCGACCTACGGCCTGGTCAGCCGCTTCGGCGCGATGCCGCTCTCGTTCAGCCAGGACCATGTCGGGCCGATCACGCGCACGATCGAGGACGCCGCGCTGATGCTGCAGGCGATCGCCGGCCCCGATCCCGAGGACGCCACGACGGTGGCGCGCCGCGTGCCGAATTTCCGCGCCGAGCTCGACAAGGGCGTGAAGGGCCGCACGATCGCCATAGCCGACGGCTGGTTCCGCGACGGCATGAGCGACGAGGTCGCCCACCTGCTGGATGCCGCCGCGGCGGTCTATCGCCGCCTGGGCGCGCGCGTCCAGCGCATCGCGGTGCCGTCGCTCGATCGCATCAACGACATGGGGATGCTGATCACCGGCGTGGAGGCGGCGAGCTATCACGGCGCCTGGATGCGCGAGCGGCCGCAGGACTACAGCAACGCGGTGCGGGCGCGAATCCAGCAGGGGATGCTCTATCCCGCCGTGCGTTATGTCGAGGCGCTCCGGCTGCGCGCGCGCATGCTGGACTGGTTCCAGGCCGAGGTGATGGGCCGCGCCGAAGTCATGCTGGCGCCGGTGCTGTCCACGCCCGTGCCGACCATCGCGTCGACGGATGCGGACGGCGATCCAGGCACGCTTGGCGCGGTTGTCCAGGTCGCGCGCAACACACGACCGATCAACTATCTCGGTCTGCCGGCCGTATCGGTGCCCTGCGGCTGGACGCGAAACGGCCTGCCGGCGGGGTTCCAGCTCGTCGGGCGTCCGTTCGCCGAAACGCGGCTGATCCGCTGGGCCCGGGCCTACGAGCGCGAGGGGGGCTCGACCGACCGCGCGCCGCCTATTTCATCATCGCTTTGATCTGCTGGACGCGCTGCTGGCAGCGCTCTTCCTGGCCACGGCGGTAGTTCTGCTCCGCCCTGGTGACCTCGCGCGACACCGCGGCCTTGAGCTCCGGGTTGTTGAGGCGGGTCCAATCCTCCTTGATCTGGCGGATCTCGAGCAGACAGGGCGAGTTCCACGACTCCGCGGCAGCGGCGCTGCCGGCGCCGGCCCCGGCCGCCATCGCAAGCGCCAGCAGGAGCGGGCGCATCACGGCGCGAGCGCGGCCGGCGGCGCCGGATGCAGCCACAGGACGGCGGAGCCGTTCCACAGCGGCTGCGGCGGCGGATAGTTCCACCAGCGGCGCGGAGGCCCATAGTAGAACGCCGTGCGCGGCCAGGGATCGTAGTACCATGCTGGGTAGCCCCAATGTCCGTAACGGTAGCCGTATGGATGGCCGTAGTACCCGCCGACCCCGATCTGCACCGACTCGCTGATCGGCCGGGCGGCAGGAGCGGCCGCGTCCCTTTCCAGCGCAGGTACCGGCGCGCCGGCCAGCGCAGGCGCGGCGATCAGCAAGATGGCGAGGGTAAGGGCCAGACGCTTCGGCATCGGTTAAACTGTACCGCGGTCCCCGGGCACGGGCAATGCGGCGGGCGGCATCGCGCCGTGGGCAGGCCCCGGCGCAACATTCCATTACGCGCGACGCGGCTTTTCTGGTAGCAACAGCGCCCATCGGCTTCGGCAGGGTCGCGGCGTGGGCGTAGAGGCAATTCTGGTCGAGCTCGGCCTGTTCGAGGGCGTGCCGCCGGCGACGGTTGCGGCGATCGCGCGGGTGGCGCGCGTCCAGCGGCAGCCCGCGGGCGCGTTGATCCATCAAATGGGCGACAGCGATACGGAGCTGTTCGTCCTGCTCGAGGGCGCCGTGGTCCTCACCGTCGGCGACGAGCCGGGCGCGCGCGAAGTGGCACGCGGCGAGCGCCGCGGCTTCGTCTTCGGCTGGGAGGCGCTGGTCGAGGGCAACCCCGAGCGCACAAGCAACGCACGGGTGCTCGCGGACGCCGCGCTCCTGGCCGTCGATGGCGCCGTGGTGCGCGACGCGCTCAAGATGAGCGGCGAGAACGGCATCCGCGTGCTCGACCGGCTGTCCGCCGCCAGCTCGAGCTACCTGATGAAGGTCAACCGTCTGCTGGCGCGCGAAGTGGCGCGCCGTCGCGGCGACGAACCCGGCGAAGCAGGGATCGATCGCGCGCGGCTGGGCGAGATCATCGTCTCCTTCCTGCGCACGTTCATCAACATCCAGCCGGACCAGGTCGACAGTCGCATCGTCGATTCCCTGAAGCTGCTGGCCGGGTTCTTCCGCGCCCGCGCGGCGTCGCTGGTGAGCGCGCGCAGTCCCACAGGAGACGGCGAGGAGGGCAAAGCCGCGCGCCGGCTGTTCGGGTGGGACGCGGTGCGCGGCGCGAGCCAGGGCGCGCTCGCCTTGCCCGACCTGTCGCCGCTGGGCTGGACGCAACTGCGCAGTGGTGTCGCCATCGTCGCGGCGGACCCCGAGGGCGGCAAGGTGCTGCGCGTGCCGGCGGCGCAGCGCGGCGAGATCGTCGGGTTCCTGGAGCTGGCCGGCATCGATGACGCGGCGGTGGCCGATCCCGACACGGCACGCCTTCTGTCCCTTGTCGGTGAAGCCTTCTTGACGGCGCTGGTGCATAAGGAGGTAGAGCAGGCGCTGCGCGCCCTGGCGCAGTACGACTCGCTGACCGGACTCGCCAATCGCGCGCTGCTGCTCGATCGCATGGAGGGAGCCCTGGCGCGTGCGCGCCGCGGCAAGACCGCCGTCGCGGTACTGTTCGTCGACCTGGACCGGTTCAAGGCGGTCAACGATCGCTGCGGGCACGAAGCCGGCGATGTCGTCTTGAAGGAGGTGGCAAACCGGCTCCGGGCCGCGGTGCGCGAGACCGACACCGTGGCGCGGCTCGGCGGCGACGAGTTCGTCGTGCTCCTCGAGGGCATCAAGGCGCGCCAGGACGCGGAACCCACGGCGCAGCGGTTCTTGCAGTCGATGCTCCAGGCCATCGATGCCAACGGTCACCGCGTGACCATTTCCGGCAGCATCGGCATCGCGCTCTATCCCGAGGCGGCGGAGGACCGGGAAACCCTGATCCGCCAAGCCGACGCCGCCATGTACGACGCCAAGCATCACGGCGGCCGTACGTTCCGCCACATCGCCGTGGGGCGGGTGGCCTGACGTTAGGAGTTGACTCAGGTCAAGGCCGGTAGTCCCGAATTCCCTGACTATGGCCCGCCGAAATAGCGTCCGACAGGCAGTCGGCCCTTCGCATTTCGTTAACCATGCCTCCGCTATCCCTTGATACGGGAAAGTGGGATCGCGGGGCGGCGATAGGGGCGGCGCACCTCGTCGGGCTGAGGTTGACAAGCGATGCGCGCCGCGTTGGTGCAAAGTCCAAGAACCCTGATTTTCGCCGGTACCGCGCTGCTGGTCGCCGCCATCTGCGGCGCGGCCGCGTATGAAGCAGTTTCGGGCTATCGCGCGGCGATCACGCACGCGGAGCGTGAAACCGAAAATGCGCGCACTGTGCTGGTCGAGCACACGGCCCGCACCTTCGAGGCCGTGCAGCGCGCGCTCGAGGCCGCAATCGAAATGCGCCGGGAAGTCGACGCCGGACTGATAGCCCAATCGGCGGTCCACGACATGCTCAAGGCGATCCACGGCGGCTCGCCGGTGCTGCAGGGGCTGAGCTGGACCGACGCCGGAGGCAACCGGGTCCACACGTCGCGCTTCCGCGATCCGCCGCCGCTGAACTCGGCCCATCAGGAGCATTTCCGCGTCCACGCCGATGCTCCGAGTGCGGGCCTCTACATCGCGGCGCCGATGCGCTCGCCGGTGGACGATGCGCCGATCATCACGGTGTCGCGGCGCGCGAGCGATGCCGCCGGTCGCTTTGCCGGCGTCGTCAGCGGCACCGTCCTGCCCGGGTATTTCACCAACTTTTATCGCTCGCTCGACCTGGGCGGCGGCGCACGCATCCTGCTCATGCGGCGTGACGGCGCGGTGCTGGTGCTCGGCCCCGAGCCGGAGGCGGGCGTGCCGACGTCGCTGGCGGACGCGACCTGGTTCCGCGATCGCCTGCCTGCCAAGCCTGCAGGCACCTATCGCGCGGCCGGCTCGCTCGACGGCGTGGAGCGGATCGTTAGCTACGGCGAGGTGCCGGGATTGCCCCTGGTGGTCGCGGCCAGCGTTAGCCTGCGTGACGCGCTGGCCGGCTACGATCGGCGGCTGGCGGGGACGGCCTTCCGCACGGCGTTGACCCTCGCCGCGGTGATCGGCGCGGCGGCGCTGCTGCTCGTGCTGTTGCGCCGGAACGCGGAGGCGTACCGGGCGAAGGCCCTGCTGGCGGCCATCGTCGAGTCCTCCGACGACGCCATCGTCACCAGGCGGTTTGACGGCACGATCACCAGCTGGAACGCCGCGGCCGAGCGCATGTTCGGCTATCGCGCCGACGAGGTGATGGGCCGGCGCATCGAAGCGATCGTGCCGCCGGACCGTCTCGACGAGGAAGCCGGCATTGTCGACCTGGTCCGGCACGGCGAAGTGCTGGCGAATTGCGAGACCGTCCGGCGGCGCAAGGACGGCGCCAGCGTCGACGTGTCGGTCACGGTGTCGCCGGTGCGCGACGCCGGCGGCGAGATAGTGGGCGCGTCGATGATCGCCCGCGACATCACCGAACGCAAGCGTGCCGAAGCCAAGTTCCGCAGCGTGCTGGAGCTGGCGCCCGACGCCATGGTCATCGTCAACGAAGAGGGCCGGATCGTGCTGGTCAACGCCGAGACCGAACGCATGTTCGGCTACGGGCGCGACGAGCTCATGGGCCAGCCGGTCGAGATCCTGATGCCCGAACGCGCGCGCGCCTCGTATCCGAAGCTGCGGGCGGAATATGCGGCAGCCCCGCGCGTGCGCGAGATGGGGACCAGGATGGAGCTCCGCGGCCTCAGGAAGGACGGCACGGAGTTCCCGGTCGAGATCAGCCTGAGCCCGATGCAGGCGAGCGAAGGCCTGCTCGTGTTCGGCGCCATACGCGACGTGACCAAGCGCCGGAAGCGCGAAAGCGAGATCGAAGCCCAGCGCGCCATGTTGGCCGAGAAGACGGCTCTTCTCGAGTCTGTCTTCGCCAGCATCAAGCAGGGCGTCGTCGTCATCGACCCCGATCTGAGGATCGCGGCCTGGAACGAGAATATCGGCCGCTTCTTCGACACCGGGCGCGTTCCGCTGCGCTACGGCATGCGCCTGGAGGAACGGCTGCGCGCCATCGCTGCCAGCGGTGAGTACGCGGGCGAGGATCCGGAGGAGGCCGTCCAGAGGCGCATGGCGATCGTCCGTGAGCGCCGGCATCGCCGCTATGAGCGCCGTTGCCCGAGCGGCATCGACATGGAAGTCGAATGGGTGCCCATGCCCAACGGTTACATGGCAGTCACGCACCTGGACATCACCGAACGCAAGCAGCGCGAGCGCGACAGCGCAGCGCAGGCGGCGCTGCTGGCGGAAAGCGAGAAGCGGTTTCGCGACTTCGCACTGTCTTCGGCAGACTGGTATTGGGAGCAGGACGCGGATCTGCGCTTCACCTACCTGTCGTCGGCGGCGGAGCGGTTCACGACGATGCCGCCCGAGGAGAGTTACGGCAGGACCCGGCGCGAAACCAACGTGCTCGGCGTGAGCGAAGAGCAGTGGCGGATCCACGATGAGACGCTGATAGCACGCAAGCCGTTGCACGACTTCCGCTTCCAGCGCGTGGGCCCGGACGGCCGCCTGCGGCACCTGTCGGTCAGCGGCGTGCCGGTGTTCGACGAATCCGGTCGCTTCCGCGGCTACCGCGGCACGGGGCGTGATATCACGCAGGAGATCGAGGCGGCGGCGATGTTGCGCGCGGTGATCGAGGCCATACCGGCGATGATCAACGCCAAGGACCTCGACTCCCGCTACGTGCTGATGAACTCGTACCAGGCCGGACTCTACGGCACTACGCCGACGGAAGCGGTCGGCAAGACGGCGGCCGACCTCTTGGGCGAGGGCTACGGCAGCTATACCCGCGGGATCGACCGGCGCGTCATCGAGACGGGCGAGACGGAAGGGCTGTTCGAGGAGGAATACGCCGGCGTCGACGGCGTCCGGCGCAACTGGATCACGGCGAAGCGTCCGCTGCGCGATGCGCGCGGCGAGGTCGAATACGTGATCAGCGTCGCCATGGACATCACGAAGCTGAAGCAGACCGAGGCCCGGCTGCGCGCGACCGAAGCCGAGCTCCGCGCCAGCGAGGCGCGCGCCGCCAAGGCGCATGCGCGCCTGCGCGACGCCATCGAGAGCATGTCCGACGGCTTCATCCTGTGGGACGAGGAGGACAGACTGGTCCTGTGCAACGAGGCGGCGAGCGACGGCGATCCGGACATGGCGCGGCGCCTCGTCCCCGGGGCCACGTTCCACGAGGTCATGGAGCAGCGGGTGCGGGCGGGGCTGGTCGAATCCGCCAAGGGCCGTGAAGCGGAATACGTCCGTCAGCGGCTTGCGCAGCACTTGTCTCCGCCGGCGCGGCCGGTGGTGCACCAGCTCGCGGACGGGCGCTGGCTGTCGCTGCGCGAGCGGCGCACGCAGGAAGGTGGCGTGGTCGCGATTCGCAGCGACATCACGCAGCTGAAGCAGCGCGAGGCCGAGCTGGCGGCCGCGCGCGAGGCAGCGGAGGAGGCGAACCGCGCCAAGTCGGACTTCCTGTCGCGCATGAGCCACGAGCTGCGCACGCCGCTCAACGCCGTGATCGGCTTCGCGCAAATGCTGGAGCTGGACCGATCGCAGACCCTGACGCCGCGCCAGAAGGAGTACTGCGGCCACATCGAGCACGGCGGCCGGCACCTGCTCAGCCTCGTCAACGACATCCTCGATCTTTCGCGCGTGGAATCGGGCCACCTCAAGCTGTCGATCGAGCGCGTCTCGGTCGGCGCCGCGCTTGAAGGGGTGCGCGATACGCTGGCGCCCCTGGCCGCAAAGGCGGGCATCGCGCTCGAGTTCACCGACGCCGCGCAGGTTCCGGATATCCGCGCCGACGACCTGAGGCTGCGCCAGGTCCTCATCAACCTGGTTTCGAACGCGATCAAGTACAATCGGCCGGGCGGCTCGGTGTTCCTTTCCGCGATGAGCACGCCCGGCGCGCGCGTGCGGTTCGTCGTGATCGACACCGGAATCGGCATTCCGCCCGAGCAGCAGAAGGACGTGTTCACGCCGTTTCACCGCGGCGGTGCCGAGTACACGGCGATCGAGGGAACCGGCATCGGCCTCGCCATCGCCAAGCGGCTGATCGAGGCGATGGGCGGCACGGTCGGCTTCTCGAGCGTCCCGGACGAGGGCAGCACGTTCTGGGTTGAGCTGCCCGTGGAAACGACCGACCCCGCGCTGCCGGCGGCCGAGGCGGCGCCGGCGGCGGCCGTGGCCGACTCGCGGGCGAGAGCGGGCGGCTATTCGCTGCTCTATGTCGAGGACAACCCGGTCAACCTGCGCCTGATGGAGCAATTGGTCTCGACTCTGCCCGATGTGGCGATGTTCTCGGCGGCGACTCCGCGGCTCGGTCTCGACCTCGCGGTCGCGCACCGCCCCAGCGTGATCGTGCTCGACCTCAACCTGCCCGAGATGAGCGGAATCGACATGCTCGCCCGGCTGAAAGCGAAGCCGGAGACCCGCGACATCCCCGTCCTGGCGCTGACCGCGGCCGCCATGCCGGCCGATATTGCCCGCGGGCAGGCCGCCGGCTTCTTCCGCTACCTCACCAAGCCGCTCGACGTGAAGGCCTTCCTCGCCGCGGTCGACGCGGCGCTCGCCGTCGCGAGCAAGCACCTGCCGGAGTCGGCGTAGCGGCAGGCGAGGCCGCCGCCGGGCGGGAAAACGTTCATGATGTGCTCGCCCCCGCACGAAACGACCAACCGCAATTGTTGCAAGCGCTTATACGCACCGAGGACTCCGTGCTTGATGTCGATCAATCCGGTTCGCGCGCCTTTCGCCGTGCGTTTGCGTAGAATCCCGCGTATGATACTAAATTCCCAACGCCTTCGATGCTCCGCCGGAGTGGTCGCGCGATGCCGAGTGCCGGTCTGAAAAGCCCTGCGCGCGCGGTCGCCGCAGCAGCGGCGTCCTTCGCGATCGTCGTGCTCGTCTGGTTAGCCCAGGGCGCCTACGACAGTTACCAGCGCGCAATCGCGCGCGCGGACCGTGAAGCGCAGAACGTGCGAATCCTGCTGGCCGAGAGCACGGCGCACACCTTCGATGTAGTGTCGCGCGCGCTCGCGACGGCGGTGGAGCTGCGCCGCGAAACCGAAGCGGTATGGGGACCGGCAATAGGCAAGACGTCCGTCCACGAGGTGTTGCGCGGCATCGTGGGCAGCTCTCCGGTCGTGCGCCGCCTCGGCTGGACCGATGCACACGGCAACCTACTGTATTCGTCGGAGTTCCGCGATCCGCCGTCGTTCAACGTCGCCGACCAGGAGCAGTTCACGGTCCACGCGAACAGGTCCGTCGGCGGACCGCACATCGCATCACCGACCCGCTCGGTCGTGGACGGGAGCTGGATCATCGGCGTCTCCCGGCGCTACGACAACGCGCAAGGCGAGTTCGCGGGCATCGTCTACGCGATCGTCGCGATGGACTACTTCACCAACTACTATCAGTCCCTGGACATCGGCGGAGACGGCAGGGTGGCGTTGCTGCGGGCTGACGGAACGCTGCTCGCGCGTGATCCCGACGAGCCGTCGATCAGAGGTGCGTCGTTCGCTCTAACCAGCCTGTTCCGCGAGCATCTGCCGCGCGACCCAGCCGGCACCTATCGTGGCCACGGCGCATTCGACGGTTCGGACCGGATCGTCAGCTATGGCACCGTACCCGGCTTTCCACTGGTCGTCACCGCCTCGATTTCAATGGCCGATGCCTTGGCGGGCTTCTACCGGCAACTCGCCAGGACGGCCCCGTTGGCGGTGCTGGTGATCGTCGCGACCGGGCTCGGCGCATGGCTCCTCGTCGTCCTCATCCGTCGGCGCGAGCAGCTCGCCGAGGCCGCGGCGGAAAAGACGTCGCTGCTCGAATCCGTATTCGCCAGCATCGACCAGGCGGTCGCGGTCTTCGACCGCGACCGTCGGCTGGTCGCCTGGAACGACAAGCTGCCGGCGTTGTTCAGGCTTCCGAGCACGATGATCGCGAAAGGAGCGCCGCTGGACGAGCTCGTGCGCGCCGTCAGCGATGGGGGCGAGTACGAGGGAGAAGACCCGGCGCAAGCGGTGACCGACAGGTTGCAATACGCGGCATCGGGCGAGCGCATGCGCTACGAGCGCCGACGCCGCGACGGAACGGTGATCGCCGTCGATTGGGTGCCGATGCCGGACGGTTTCCTTGCCATAACGCATACCGACATCACCGAGCTCAAGCGCCGCGAGATCGAACTGGCCGCCGCGAAGGAGGCCGCGGACAAGGCGAACGGGGCGAAGTCCGAGTTCCTGTCGCGAATGAGCCACGAATTGCGCACGCCCCTCAACGCGGTCATCGGCTTCGCGCAGATGCTGGAGCTGAACCGGCCCAACAATCTGAACCCGTCGCAACTGGAGTACTGCCGGCACATCAACCACTCCGGGCATCATCTCCTCGCGCTCGTCAACGAAGTGCTGGACCTCGCGCGCATCGAGAGCGGCGACCTGAAGCTTTCGATCGAGCGCGTGGCGGTGGCGGATGTGGTGGACAGCGTGAAGAGCACGATGATGCCCCTGGCCGCGAAGGCCGGCATCGCGCTCGATGTCGCGGATGCGGCGGGGGTGCCCGATGTCCGTGCCGACGACCTCCGACTGCGGCAGGTCCTCATCAACCTGGTCTCCAATGCCATCAAGTACAACCGCACCGGCGGATCTGTCACGCTCTCCGCCGCGGCGATCGAGCCCGGGCTGGTCCGCTTCTTCGTTCGCGACACCGGCGTCGGCATCCCGAAGGATCGCGAAAGCGAGCTGTTCCAGCCGTTCAAGCGGCTTGGGGCCGAGTACACCGCGATCGAAGGCGCGGGGATCGGGCTGTCGATCTCCAGGCGCCTGGCCGAGGCGATGCAGGGCGTCCTCGACTATGCGACGGAGCCCGGACAGGGCAGCAGCTTCTGGGTCGACTTGCCGGTCGAGACCGCCGAACCGGACGCGGCGTGGCTTGCCGGCAAGGCTGATCATCCGGCGGTGGCGCGGGCGATGGCGGGTGGCTACTCGCTCCTCTACTTCGAGGACAACCTGACCAACCTGCGCCTCATGGAGCAGCTGATCTCGACGATTCCCGACGTGGTCATGCTGTCCGCGATCACGCCCCGGTTAGGGCTGGACCTGGCCGTGGCGCACCGCCCGAACGTGATCGTGGTCGACGTGAACCTGCCCGAGATGAACGGTTACGAGGTCCTGGCCCGTCTCAAGGCGATGCCGGAAACCTGCCACATCCCTGTGATCGCGCTGACCGCCGCTGCGATGCCGCTGGACGTCAAGCGCGGCCAGGCCGCGGGATTCTTCCGCTATCTGACCAAGCCGATCGACGTGAAGGTCTTCCTGGCCGCGGTCGATGCGGCGCTGTCCGCGTCCGACAAGCGGCGGGTCAACGGCGGCTAGCGCCGGCCGCCTCGGCCAGGAGCCCCGCGCGCGCCGACAGGAACTCGTCGAAGGCGCCGGCCATGCGGTCGAAATCGTGCCCGGTCATCGGTAGCGACAGGTTGATCATGCCGCGCCGCGCGACGTGGATGCCGCGCGTCAGCATGTCGAAGTGGAAGATGTCGCGCAACGGTCCGGGGATCTTCGCGATGTCGGCCGGGGTCCGCGGCTGCCGGTCGATGCCGGGGTGGACGTTCATCATCGAGCCACAGCCGGAGACTACGGCCCGGGCGCCGCGGCGGCGGATGAGCTCGTTCAACCGCTCGCGCAGGGCGTCGCCCGAGCGGTTCAACGCCACGGCCGCCTCGGGCGTGTAGACGCGGGTGAGGCCGGCCACCCCGGCCGCCATGGTCAGCACGTTGTTGTTGAACGTTCCGGCATGGGCCACGGCGTCCGGCCGGCGGGGATCGAAGCGCTCCATGATGTCGGCCCTGCCGCCGAACGCCCCGGTCGGCAGGCCGCCGCCGAGATACTTGCCGAAGCTGGTGAGGTCGGGGCGGATGCCCCGCAGTTGCTGCAAGCCGCCGGGCGAGAGGCGCGAGGTCATGACCTCGTCGAAGATCAGCACGATCCCATGCCGGTCGCAGGCCCGGCGCAGGGCCGCCAGGAACTCGGGCGCGGCCTGGATGCAGCCGCCGCCGCCGAGCATCGGTTCGATGATGATCGCCGCGAGGTCCTTGGCGTTGGCCGCGATCAGGGCCTCGGTCGCGGCGAGGTCGTTGTAGGGGGCGAGGATGACGGGCAAGGGCACATTGATCGTGCCGCCCGGCGGCGCGGTGAAGGGGAAGCTCAGCACGCTGCCGTGATAGCCGCCGGCGAAGGCCAGGATCTTGTCGCGCTTGGTGAACAGCCGCGCGGCGGAAAGGGCCAGCAGGTTGGCCTCGGTGCCCGAGTTGCAGAAGCGCATCAGGTCGACCGACGCGAAGCGGCTCTTGATCGCGGCGGCCAGCACGGCCTCGTGCGGGGTATGCCCGCCCAGCGCGATGCCGGCGTCGAGCGCACGCCGGATGGCGTCGGTGATGACCGGGTGCGAATGGCCGTACAGGCCCGCCGTGTACTCTCCCAGGAAATCGACATATTCGTGCCCGTCGACGTCCCACAGTCTGGCCCCCTCGCCGCGCACGAAGCACAGCGGGTAGGGGGAGAAGAACAGCACCGTCCGGGTATTGCCGCCCGGCATGCTTTCGGCCGCGGACCGGTGGCGCTCGAGGCTCTTGGGATTGGCCTCGGTGTAGAGCGCGGCCGCCTCGGCGGCCGCGCTGGCCAGATCGACGTTGACCAAGAGGATATTTGGATTGGCCGCAACCGTTGTCACAGCATCACCTTTGAACCCATTGTTACAAAAGAAAATTGGGGGCCAGGTTGCCCTGGCCCCCAAGTGCGTCTAGGAGGCTGCTTCGAAAGGTCGGACAATCGCGGGTGATTGTCCGGAGAGCCTATGGGGTGGACCGACTTACGCCTTGGCTGAGGATAGGCCGGGCCGCCCCACCGGTTCTCGCATCGACAGGAAACCCCATCGATGGGCAAAGCGTGGCACGGGCGTCCCGTGCCGGCAGTGACGGCCGTCACAGCCCGCCGCCCGCCCGCCGGCCGGCCCGGCGTCCGACGATCAGTCGCCACGGAACTGCTCGACCATGTCGCGCAGTCGGTCGATGTCCTTGATCACCAGGCTCGCGCCTTCCTTGACCACCAGCTGCTTCTTCGACAGGTCGCTCAGCACGCGGGCGACCGTCTCGCGCGTCGTGCTGACGCGCGCGGCGATGTCGCCGTGGATGGGGACCGGTCGGATCGCCGCCGTCTTGCCGTTGTCCTTCGAGCTGGGCTTCGACAGGCGCAGCAGCTCGGCATAGACGCGGTTGTTGGCGCCAAGCGTGCTGAGATCGAGGATGCGGTCCGTCGACTGGCGGATCACCTTGGCGAGGCGGCGCATGAGGACCAGCGCCATCTTCGGGTGCTCGAGCAGCGCCCGCTCAAGGACCGGAGGCGAGATCGCGGCGACCACGGTGTTGGTCAGCGCCACGACCGACGCGGAGCGGGGGCGGCTGTCGAGGCAGGCAAGCTCGCCGAAATAGCCGCCGGCGTCGATGTCGTCGAAGCTGACCTCGCGTCCGGAGGCCGAATAGATGACGACGCGCACCGTGCCGCGGACGACGCAGAACATGTCGCGGCTGTCGGATTGGCGGTCGATGATCTGCTCGCCGGCGATATAGCGCCGGAACACGGCCTGCTGCTCCAGAACCGCGCGCTGCTCCGGCTTCATATCCGCAAACAGCGGAATCCCGTTCAGGCTGCGTTCCGCCGCGTCCGACATCGACCTCGCCTCCAGCCCCGCATTTGCGCGACTTTATAACGCCAGCCGGTCGATTGGCGAGCCGGATTCCAGGGTGTTAAGGTCGCGAGCGGGAAGGGCGCAGGGAGGAGGGATGTTCGAGGGGTTCCAGCATCGGCGCGTCCCGGTCGCCGAGGGCGAGATCAATCTGGTGATCGGCGGCTCCGGTCCCCCGCTGCTGCTGCTGCACGGCTATCCGCAAACGCACGTCATGTGGCACAAGGTCGCGCCGGTGCTCACGCAGAGCTTCACGGTGGTGTGCGCCGACCTGCGCGGCTACGGCGACAGTTTCAAGCCGGCCGGCGGGCCGGATCACGCGGGATACGCCAAGCGCGCCATGGCCAGGGACCAGGTCGAGGTCATGCAGGCACTCGGCTTCCGGCACTTCGGCGTCGCCGGCCACGATCGCGGCGGGCGTGTGGCACATCGTCTTGCCCTCGACCATGGCGAGCGGGTGGCGAAACTGGCCGTCCTGGACATCTGCCCGACGCATTCGATGTACGCGGGCACGGACAAGGAGTTCGCGACGGCCTACTACCACTGGTTCTTCCTGATCCAGAAGGCGCCCCTGCCGGAGAAGCTGATCGGCGCGGACCCTGCCTGGTGGATCAACAGCAAGCTCGGCCACTGGGGCCGGGACGACGCCGCCATCACGCCCGAGGCGCGCGCGGAGTACATCCGCTGCTTCTCCGACCCGGCCGCGATCCACGGCAGCTGCGAGGATTACCGCGCCGCGGCGACGATCGACCTGGCGCACGACGCGGCCGATCTCGGGCGCAAGCTCGCCATGCCGGTTCTGGCGCTCTGGGGCGCGAAGGGCTTCGTCGGGCGGCGCTACGACGTGGTGGCGGAATGGCGCCGCCGGGCCGAGGACGTCCGCGGCTGGCCGGTCGGCTCGGGGCATTTCCTGCCCGAGGAAGCGCCGGGCGAGACCGCCGATGCGCTGCTGGCGTTCTTCAGGCAATGACGGCGTAAACGGCCGCATTGCGACGGGACCGCGCTTGATGATAGTTGCTGCGCCATGACGGAGATGCCGGCCAACACCGTGCCGCCCACGCCGGCGGAGCCGCCGCCGGGCAAGATCGGCCTGCTGGGGCGGCTGCGCGCCTATTTCCTGGCCGGCGTGCTGGTCACGGCGCCGATCGGCATCACCTCGTATCTCGCCTGGCTGTTCCTCGTCTTCGTCGACGACAAGATCAAGCCGCTGATCCCGGCGATCTACAATCCCGAGACCTATCTGCCGTTCAGCATCCCCGGCCTGGGGCTGCTTGCGCTGCTGATCGGGCTCACGATGATCGGCATGCTGACTGCGGGCTTCCTGGGCCGGGCGCTGATCCGGCTCGGCGAGCGCATCGTCGCGCGCATGCCGATCGTGCGCGGCATCTATTCCGCCAGCAAGCAGGTGATCGAGACGGTCGTCGGGCAGAACGCGACGAGCTTCCGCGAGGTCGTCCTGGTCGAGTTCCCGCGGCGCGGGTGCTGGACCATCGGCTTCATCACCGGCGTGACCAAGGGCGAGATCCAGCGCCTGACCGAGGACGAGGTCGTGAACGTCTTCCTGCCGACGACGCCGAACCCGACCTCGGGCTACCTGATCTTCGTGCCGCGGCAGGAAACGGTGCCCCTGTCGATGTCGGTCGAGGACGGCATCAAGCTGGTCGTTTCCGGCGGCATCGTCACGCCGCCCGACCCCGCTGCCGAGGGAGTGGCGGCGGGGCGCCACCGCTTGGCGGAGCGGATCGAGGATTGATGTTCTTGCCTGCCTGTGTCGCGCATCACATCGCCGCGGGAGGATCGCTGCTAATTTGCTGGCATCGGAGCACCGGCCGAAGAGCCGGCTGCCGAAATCGAGGAAAGTGGGGCTTCGCATCTCGAGGACATCGGACATGCTTCGCATGCTCTTGGCGGGCATTGTGGTCGCTGCGGCGCTGTGCGTTCCGCCGGCGCAGGCGCAGAACCGGGAAGGCATCGGCCGCGGCCAGGGCCAGCAAGGCGGCCAGCGGCAGGCGTTCGAGCAGGCGCTCGCGGTCTTCGAGAAGGGCAATTTCGTCGAAGCCGAGAAGCTGTTTCGCCGCCTGCTGGAGGACCGCGAGCAGGGCCGGGTCATGCGCGGCCCGCCGCTGCCGGCAATCCTGAGCCGGCTCGGCTACAGCATCGCCGAGCAGGGGCGCTACGCCGAGGCCGAGCCCATCATGCGGCGCTCGCTGCTGCTGAGCGAGCAGGAAGGCGCCGATCCCCGCTCGGTCGGCGGCGCCCTGACGGTGCTCGGCAACAACCTCAGGATGCAGGGACGGGTGACCGAAGCCGAGCCGCTGATGCGTCGCGCCGTGGCGGTGCGCGAGCGGCACCAGCCAGGCACCACGGACCTCGCGGTCACACTCAGCCATTTTTCCCTGGTGCTGCGGCACCTGAAGCGCTTCGAGGAGGCCGAGTCGGTCCTGCGCCGGGCGTTGGCGATCCGCGAGGAGAAGCTCGGGCCCGACCATCCCCATGTCGGCATGAACCTGGTCGGGCTTTCCATGGTGCTGCGCGAGCAAGGGCGGCTGGACGAGGCCGCCGCGCTGGCGGAACGCGCGATCAAGATCCAGGAAGACAAGCTGGGACAGCGGCATCCGCGAACCGCGCAGGCGCTGGTCGGACACGGGCTGGCGAAGCTGGCGCAAGGCGACCACGCCGGTGCCGAGGCGCTGCTACGTCGCGCAGCGGTGATGCGCGAGGAATCGCTGGGGCCGCAGCATCCCGATACCGCGCTGGCCTACGCCAATCACGCGCGCGCGCTGGCGCTGCTGAACCGGCCCGAGGATGCGCTCGTCGCGATCCGCCGCGCCACCGAGATCGCGCGCGCCCGGCGCGACAACGACGAGCAGCGCTACGACGAGGGCGCCGAGACCGAGCGCCGCTCGGCGCGCTCCCTCTTCGCGGCCCATGCGGGGCTGGCACACCTCGCATCGCTGCGCGCGGCTCCGGCTCAGAAGGACGAGTTGATGTCGGAAGCCTACGAGATGGCGCAATGGGCGCAGACCGGCGGCGTTGCCGGCGCGCTCGCGCGCATGTCCGCGCGCTTCGCCTCGGGCACCGGACCGCTCGCCCAGGTGGTCCGCGAGCGCGAGGACGCGCTGGCGCGGCGGCAGTTCCTCGACCGCTCGCTGCTCGAGCTGCTGTCCAAGCCGCCGCAGGAGCGCATCGCGGCGGAAGAGGCCGCGATGCGCGACGAGATCGTCGAGCTGGGCCGTCGCCTGGCGTCTCTTGACAAGACGCTGGCCAAGGAGTTCCCCGGCTACGCCGAGCTCGCCGCGGCGCGGCCGCTCAAGCTCAGCCAGACCAAGCAGTTGCTCGGGCCCGACGAGGCGCTGCTGCTCTACCTGGTCCGCGATCAAGGCGCGTTCCTGTGGGTCGTGCGCCGGGAACGCACGCTCTGGCTGCATCTGAAGACGCCGCGCGCGTCGCTGGAGCAGGCGGTGAAGGCGTTGCGCGCGACGCTCAATCCGGCCGAGAACCGCGACTTCCGCCCCATGCCGCTCGAGCAGGCGCACCTTCTCTATCGCGACCTGGTCGCGCCAGGCGAAGGGGCCCTCGCGGGCGTGCGGCATCTGCTGGTCGTGCCGGACGGGCCGCTGCAGAGCCTGCCCTTCGGCCTGCTCACGACGAGCGCGCCGAAGGGCAAGGGGACAGACCCGGACTACCGCGGCGCCGACTGGCTTACGCGCAAGTATGCGATCTCGGTGCTCCCGTCGGCGTCGTCGCTGCAGGCGCTGCGGGCAACCGCCGCCGCATCGGCGAAGCGCGAGCCGTTCGCAGGCTTCGGCGACCCCGCGCTTGCCGGGCGCGGCGAAGCCACGCCCGGCCCGAGCCGCGGCGGTCCCGCGATCGTGATGCGCGGCTTCGTCGTGGACTCCGGTGCGCTGCAGCAGCTCGAGCCGTTGCCGGAATCGGGCAGGGAGCTGGCGGAGCTCGCGCGCTACATGCGGGCGTCGCCCGAGCATGTCTGGACGGGCAAGGAGGCGACCGAGACCAGGGTGAAGTCGACCGACCTTTCGCGCTTCCGCGTCTTGGCCTTCGCCACGCACGGCCTGATGGCGGGCGAGATCGTCGACTTCGCCGAGCCGTCCCTGGTGCTGACGCCGCCGGCCGCCGGCACACCGGACGACGACGGGCTGCTGACCGCCTCGGAAGTGGCGCAGCTCAAGCTCGACGCCGACTGGGTGATCCTCAGCGCCTGCAACACCGCCGCGCCCGACGCCACGCCGGGGGCGGAGGGCCTGTCGGGCCTGGCCAAGGCGTTCTTCTACGCCGGGGCGCGCTCGCTGCTGGTGTCGAACTGGTACGTGGCGAGCGACGCGGCGGTGAAGCTGACGACCGGGGCGGTGGCGGCGCTGGATCGCGAGCCGGGCATCGGCC
>JAKLKW010000065.1 GCA_023150455.1 Alphaproteobacteria bacterium
GCGACGGCGGAGCGGTCGGCAGCGTCGGTTGCGGCAGGCCCGGCTGCGTCGCAGCGGGTGCGGCCGCCGATGCCGCGGGCTTGCCCTCGGCCTCGGCGGGTTTCGCGGCCTCGCCTTTCGGCGGCTCGGACTTGGCGACCTGCGCCGGCGGCGGCGGGCCGCCCGGCACGGTCGGCAGCTTCGGCTGCGTTGCGCCGGCGCGCGCCATCGCGGCCCCCTGCACCGGGTCGCGGCGGATCACCTCGTCGGTGTAGCGCGCGTTCTGCCGGTCGGCGACCAGGCCCTTGGCCACTTCCTGGCGCTGCGAGTCCTGCGACTGCCGGATCGGACGCGTCTGCGGCACGGAACCGAGATTGGGATAGGGCTGCTCCGTGCCGGGCGGATCGGTTGCCTCGGGCGTGGCGCCCTCGGTCGCGACCTTGGGGTCGGCCTCGGCCGGCGGCGGCTTGTCGGTGCCGAAGTACCTGTCGAACCCGGCCGAGCAGCCGGCCAGCAGCAAGGCGACGGCCACGGCCGCGCCGCCGTTGCGGAGCGCGGCGCTAAGGGTGTTGCGCGGCCGGCATTCCGACTGCACGTCCCGACGGTTCAAGTCCCGAAGGGCAGCCGGATCGCCCTTTGCAGATTGCATCGCCTCGGTCGTCCCGTCTCCGCCCCGCCCAATTTCCTGTGTTAAACCCCTCCGGCTTCGTGTAATACAACGCCGCCCCGCCGGTTGTCCACAGACAAGCACGCGACCCCGGGAGGAAATTTCCCAAGTTCCACCGCGATTTCCGCTGTGGCCTTGGCACGGCACCTCACCATCGGACGACTTGAAGAATGGCCGATCAACCCGGCACGCCCGTCAAGCTTCCCGACCCCGTGGAGCTCTCCAAGACCATGGCCGAGATCGCCGAGCGCAGCCAGCGCCTGGTGACCGAGTTCCTCAAGCGGCAGGCGCCCGAGTCCCAGCTCGGCATGGCCGACCCGCTCAACATCGGCGGCGCCTTCCTCGAGATGACCGCGCGCATGATCGCCAACCCGGCGAAGCTGATGCAGGCGCAGTTCACCCTCTGGCAGGACTACATGACGCTGTGGCAGACGGCGACGCGCCGCTTCCTCGGCGAGGAGGCCTCGCCGGTGATCGAGCCGGCGCCGGAGGACCGCCGCTTCAAGGACACGGCCTGGGACGACAACGCCGTGTTCGACTACATCAAGCAGTCCTACCTGTTGACCGCGCGCTGGCTGCAGTCGACCGTGCGCAGCGTCGAGGGGCTCGACGACAAGACCGCGAAGAAGGTCGACTTCTACACGCGCCAGTTCGTCGACGCGATGGCGCCGAGCAACTTCGTCATGACCAACCCCGAGGTTATCCGCGCCACGATGGAGACCGGCGGCGAGAACCTGGTCAAGGGCCTGCAGAACCTGCTCGGCGACCTCGAGCGCGGCAAGGGCAAGCTCAGCATCAAGATGACCGATTTCGAGGCCTTCGAGATCGGGCGCAACATCGCCGTCACGCCGGGCAAGGTGGTGTTCCAGACGCCGCTGATGCAGCTGATCCAGTACACGCCGACGACGGCGACGGTCATGAAGCGGCCGCTTTTGGTCATCCCGCCCTGGATCAACAAGTACTACATCCTCGACCTGCGCGAGAAGAACTCGTTCGTCAAATGGGCGGTCGACCAGGGCATCACGGTCTTCGTCGTCTCCTGGGTCAATCCGGACGAGAAGCTCGCCCAGATGACCTTCGAGGACTACATGCACCAGGGACCGCTCGCGGCGATGGAGGCGGTCAAGAAGGCGACCGGCGAGAAGTCGCTGAACGTGATCGGCTACTGCCTCGGCGGCACGCTGCTCGCCGCGACCATGGCGTACCTGACGGCCAAGGGGCAGGACAAGCAGGTCGCCAGCACGACCTACTTCACGACCATGGTCGACTTCGCCGAGGCCGGCGAGCTCGGCGTCTTCATCGACGAGGAGCAGCTCGCCTCGCTCGAGCAGCGCATGAGCGAGAAGGGCTATCTCGAAGGCACGGCGATGGCGACGACCTTCAACATGCTGCGCGCCAACGACCTGATCTGGTCGTTCGTCGTGAACAACTACCTGCTCGGCAAGGAGCCGTTCCCGTTCGACCTCTTGTACTGGAACGCCGACTCCACGCGCATGCCGGCGGCGATGCACTCGTTCTACCTCAGGCAGATGTACCAGGAGAACAAGCTGGTGCAGCCGGGCGGCATCACGCTCGACGGCGTGCCGATCGACCTCCGGCGCGTCCGGACGCCGACCTTCATCCTGTCGACGCGCGAGGACCACATCGCGCCGTGGCGGTCGACCTTTGCCGCGACGCAGCTCTACAAGGGGCCGGTCAGGTTCTGCCTCGCCGCCTCCGGCCACATCGCCGGCGTGGTCAACCCGCCGGCGGCGCAGAAATACGGCTACTGGGTCAGCGACGCGAAGAAGCTGCCGCCGAGCCCCGAGGAATGGCTGGCGACGGCGACGCAGAAGCACGGCTCGTGGTGGACCGAGTGGAAGGCATGGCTCGACCAGTTCGCCGACGGCGAGGCGCCGGCGCGGGCGCCCGGCAAGGGCAAGCTCAAGGCGATCGAGGACGCGCCGGGCGCCTACGTCAAAGTCCGGCTGACGCACTGAGGCACGCGGCACGGGCATGCGCTTCGAGGTCCAGATCCGCGCATTCGAGGACGGCGGCCACGCCTTCGACCAGAGCGTGCGCTTCGAGCTCGGCGACACCGCCGTGCCGATCGACACCAGCCAGCGCCTGACCGACCAGTTCGCGCGCGGCTATCACGGCATCAAGGATCCGACGCCGGGCGACATCAACAACGTGATGTGCAACGAGCTGTTCCACCTGCTGCGCCAGCAGGCGCAGCCGGACGAGCAGCGCACGCTGTTCATCTCCGGCTGCCTCTTGCGGCTCTGCGCGCAGCCGGAGGACGGCGAGCAGTTCCGCGGGCTCGGCCGCCACCCGCAGGACGACGAGCGGCTGCTGCTGACGATCCGGCGCGAGAACCTGCCGGGCGGCCGCGCGCGCCACGCCTCGGTGTTCGTGCCGCTCGAGCCCGCGCTGCGGCCGCTGGGCACGGCTTGACGGCGGTTCCCGCGATCCCCTCGACCCGCGAGGAGCGGGTCGTGGGTGCGCTGATCCCTCCCCGCCTCTACTGGCGCATCCGCGCCTGGCGCGGCTATTTCAAGGGCGAGGCCGAGCTCAAGCTGCTCAAGCACCTGATCGATCCCCGGCGCAACGCGGTCGACGCCGGCGCCAACAAGGGCGTCTACACCTATTTCCTCGCGCGTCGCGCGCGGCACTGCTTCGCCTACGAGCCGAACCCGAAGATCCACGCGATCCTCGCGCGCGCCTGCCGCGGCGCCAACGTCACCGTGTCGAACGCCGCGCTCTCGGACAGGAGCGGCGAGGCGACGCTGATGGTGCCGATCCGCTCCGGCCGCATCTCCAACCAGACCGCCAGCTTGCGCGCCGACACCGCCGGCGCGGGCGCGCATCTCGAGGCCCCCGTCGCGACGCGCCGCCTCGACGACGAGCCGGTCGGCGACGTCGGCTTCATCAAGATCGACGTCGAGGGCTTCGAGCGCGCCGTGATCGAAGGCGCGCGCCAGACCATCGCGCGCTCGCGCCCCGTGCTGCTGGTCGAGATCGAGGAGAAGAACACCGGCCAGCCGCCCGAGCGCACGATCGAGTGGATCGAGGGCCTCGGCTACCGTGCGCTGTGTCTCAGGGACGGCGTGCTGACGGACGTCGCCCGCCTCGACCTCAAGGCCGAGATGGCGGCCGGCCGCTACATCTACAATTTCGTGTTCCTGCCGCGCTGAGCCCAACGACAAGCTCAGGACGAAGCAACATCCTTCTTTATTCCTCGTCTTGGGCTTGTCGAAGAATGACGGCTCGCTCTCGCCGTCCACGCTCGCCGATCGTCAATCCGCGCCCTTGGCCTGGGCGTCGGCGGGGACCGCGGCTTCGCGCGACTCGGGCTCGGAGCCGCGGCCGGCGAAGGCGCGGCCGGCGGTGGTCTCGAGGCGGCTCGCGCGCAGCTCGCCCGCCTCCTCGAGGATCGGGTAGGCGACCGAGGTGATGTGCGAGTTGATGCGCTTGAAGTCGCGGATGATGTCGAGGTGCAGCGCGCTCGACTCCATCGACTCGAGCCGGTTGGCGCGCAGGCGGTTGAAGTGGTTCTCGCTGGCGTTGCGCTCGAGGTCGCGGAACTGCTCCTTCTCCTGCAGGAGCTTGCGCGCCATCTTGATGTCGCTCGACATGAACACGCCCATCGCCAGGCGCAGGTTGTCGACCAGCCGCGCGTGCATGTCGCGGATCTCGGCCAGGCCCTCGGGCGAGAAGTTGACCTGGCGCTTGATCTTCTTGGTGGCGAGCTCCATCAGGTTCTTGTCGATGATGTCGCCGATATGCTCGAGGTTCGTGGTGAAGGCGATGGTCTCGATGCAGCGCCGGCGCTGGTCGTCGTCCATCGTCTCGCCGCTGAGCCGGGTCAGGTACAGCTTGATCGCCTCGTGCAGCCCGTCGACGATGTCGTCCTCGCGCTCGATCGCGGCGGCGAGCTTGCGGTCGTCGGCCTCGAACGCCTCCATCGTGCGCTTGAGCATCGATTCGATCGCGTCGGCCATGCGCATGGTCTCGCGCGCGGCGCAGGCGAGCGCCACGGTCGGCATGTCGAGGGCCGAGGGATCGAGGTGCCGCGGGCGGCTGGGATCGGCCTCGGCCGGCCGGTCCGGCAGGAGCTTCTCGCACAGGCGCGCGACCGGCCGGGTCAGGCCGAAGAACAGCACGCAGAGGCCCAGGTTGAACGCGGTGTGGAAGTTGACCACCAGCCGCGCCGGGTCGCTCTCGAGCTGGCCGAGGATCGCCGGCGCGTAGGCGAGCAGCGGCAGCGCGATCACCGCGCCCGCCAGGCGGAAGAAGGCGTTGCCCACCGGCACGCGCCGCGCGACGGGGTCCGAGCGCAGCGTGGTGACGACCGGCAGCAGGCCGCTGCCGAGATTGGCGCCGACCACGAGCGCGAGCGCGAAGGGAACGGTCACGAGGCCGGCGCCGGCCAGCGACACGATCAAGAGGATCACCGCCAGGCTCGAATAGGCGAGCATGGTGAGCGCCGCGGCGATCAGCACGCCCAGCAGCATGTCGCTGCCCAGCCCATGCAGCACCTCGATCACGGTCGGCGACTGGCGCAGCGGCACCGAGGCGGCGACGATGGCGGAGAGCGCGAGCAGCACCAGGCCGATGCCGATCGCGACGCGGCCGAGATCGTGCAGCCGCGTCGACGAGCCGACGGAGAAGCCGATCACGCCGCCCAGCACGAACAGCGGCCACAGCCAGGTGATCTTGAACGACAGCAGCTGCGCCACGAGGCTGGTGCCGAGGTCGGCGCCGAGCATGGTCGCCAGCGCCGGCCCGGCCGCGACCAGGCCCTTGCCGGCGAAGGACGACACCATCAGCGCCGTCGCCGTGCTGCTCTGCAGCACCAGCGTCGCGCCGAGGCCGGCGATGAGCGCCGTCAGCGGGCCGCCGAGACCCGCGCCGACCGCGCGCCGGAGCTTCGCGCCGTAAGCCCGCGTGATGCCGGTGCGCACCATCCTGAGGCCCCACAGCAGCAGCGCCGCGCCACCCAGGATTTGCAGAAGGATCGAGGTGCCGTTGATGGCCGTTCTCCCCGGGGTCGCCGCCCCAGGCGCGCCGTTTCGGACGGCGACGTCACAAAACTGTCATATGCGGAAGCCCATCAATGAATCAGTTTTGCCCGCGGCGCAAGCAAACAATGCGATTCAAAGAAGGAATCTTCGCGGCAGGCCGCGCGGGCAAGCCGTCGAGAACCCGTCGGACGGCGAACGCGACGACCCGGCGCGCGGTTGCGCGGCCGTCACACAGTCGAGGGCGGAACCCGGAGTCCGTATTCGCCGGCGGCGATCCAGAAGCGCTCGAGCCGGCGCAGCGAGGTGATCGCGCCGGTCAGATCCTGCTCGCTGGTGTAGCCGGGCGCGATCTGGGTCAGATGCCGGTCGAACATTTCGTCCAGCGCCTTCCACAGCGTCAGGCCCTTGTCGGACAGCTTGACGCGGACCGAGCGGCGGTCGTGCGGCGAGCGCTCCTGCGACAGGTAGCCGTTCTCGACCATCTTGCGCACGTTGTACGAGACGTTGGAGCCGAGGTAGTAGCCGCGGTTGGTCAGCTCGCCGACGGTCAGGTCTTCCTCGCCGATGTTGTAGAGAATCAGTCCCTGGACGTTGTTGATGTCCTGGATGCCGCGGCGGTCCAGCTCGCCTTTGACGACTTCCAGGAACTGGCGGTGCAGACGTTCGATCAGACGGATCGTTTCCAGATATGCGGCTTTCACCCAAGCCCCCCGTCGAGGAAAAACCTCTCTAAGCCTCTTGCCCAGCAGGGTTTTGTTTACATCGGGGCCGGCCGGCCAGCAACGAAAAGTATCAGCCTTTGCCTCTAATCATTTTGATAATCCCGGAAAAATCCAACGCGCCGTTGCCCGCGGCACAAAATAAACCATAGAGCGAGGCCGCCGCCGCGCCCAACGGCGTGCCAAGCCCCGCGCCCTGCGCCGCCTGCTGCGCCAGGCGCAGGTCCTTTACCATCATGTCGGCGGTGAAGCCCGGCCTGTAGTCGCGATTCGCCGGCGAGGTCGGCACCGGGCCGGGCACCGGACAATAGGTCGTCAGCGACCAGCACTGGCCGGACGACTTCGCGGCGATGTCGAACAGCTTCTGCTTGTCCAGCCCCAGCTTCTCCGCCAGCACGAAGGCTTCGCCGACGGCGATCATCGAGATGCCCAGGATCATGTTGTTGCAGATCTTGGCGGCCTGGCCGGCGCCGGCGGCGCCGGCATGCACCACGGTCTTGCCCATGCACTTGAGGATCGGCTCGGCGCGCGCGAAGGCCGCTTCCTCGCCGCCGACCATGAAGGTGAGCGTCGCGGCCTCGGCGCCGACCGTGCCGCCGGAGACCGGCGCGTCGAGCATGGCGAGGCCCTTGGCCTTGGCCGCCGCCGCGACGGCGCGCGCCGAATCGACGTCGATCGTCGAGCAGTCGATCAGGAGCGTCCCCGCCCCGGCCGAATCAAGCACGCCATCCTTGCCGGTATAGACCTGCCGCACGTGCTGACCGGCCGGCAGCATCGACACCACGGCCTCGACACCCTTGGCCGCCTCGCCGGCCGAGGCGGCGACGCCGGCGCCCGCCTTCCCCGCCGCGTCCGTGGCCGCCGCCGACAGGTCGAACGCCTTCACCTGGTGCCCGGCCTTCAACAGGTTGCGCGCCATCGGCCCGCCCATGTTGCCGAGGCCGACGAATCCGATCGAAGCCATGTCCGTTCCTCCCGATGCTCAGCCGATCTGCAGGTCGCCGTCCTTGGGCGGCGCGAAGTGCCGTTCCACCGCCGCGTCGTCGACCTCGCCCAGCGTGGCGGGGCGCCATTTCGGCGCGTTGTCCTTCTCGATCACGATCGCGCGCACGCCCTCGTAGAAGTCGTGGCCGGCGATACAGGCCTGGGTCAGGCGGTACTCCATCGTCAGGTCCTCCGCCAGGCTCATGAAGGCGGCGGCGCGCAGTTGGCGGTGCGTGATCTTCAGGCTGGTCGGCGACTTCGTCAGGATGACGGCGCGCTGCTGGCGGGCCCATTCGGAATGGTCACCGGCCGACCCGTCGGCCGTCAGCGCGTCGAGGATCGCCTCGACCGAGCCGGCGGCGAAGCACCGGTCGATGGTCGCGCGGTGGGGCGCGATCGGCGCCTCGCCCGCCGCGACGGTGAATCCGGCCAGCACGCGATTGACGGCGCCATGGGCGTTGCGGCCATAGTCGGCGCCGGCCAGGGCCTCGATCAGCGCCGCGATCTCCGCCCCGGCGACGGCGTGCGTCGCAACGCCGCAATGGAGCGCGTCGGCCGCCTTCAGCCGCGCGCCGGTCAGCGCCAGGTACATGCCGGTCTCGCCCGGGCAGCGCGGCAGGAAATAGCCGCCGCCGACGTCGGGAAACAGGCCGATGCCGGTCTCGGGCATGGCGAACAGGGTGCGCTCGGTCGCGATACGGTGCGAGCCGTGCACCGACAGGCCGACGCCGCCGCCCATGGTGATGCCGTCGATCAGCGCCACGTGCGGTTTCGCCATCGCGTGGATGCGGTGATTGAGCGCGTATTCCTCGCGGAAGAAGTCGCGCGTCAGCCGGTCGCCCGCCTTGCCGGCGTCGTGGATGGCGCGGATGTCGCCGCCGGCGCAGAAGGCGCGCTCGCCCGCGCCGCGCAGGACTACCGCCTTGACCTCGGGGTCGTGCTCCCAGGCGTCGAGCCGGCGCCAATAGGCGCGGATCATCGGCAGGGTCAGCGCGTTGAGCGCCAGCGGCCGGTTGAGCGTCGCGAGACCGATCGCGCCGCGCCGTTCGAGCAGGATGTCGTGGGTCATCGTCCGGGTTCTGTCACTGATTGCTGGAACGCAGCAGCCGGCGCGCCACGATCACGCGCATGATCTCGTTGGTGCCCTCGAGGATGCGGTGGACGCGCAGGTCGCGCAGGTAGCGCTCGATCGGGTATTCCTTGATGTAGCCGTAGCCGCCGTGCAGCTGCAAGGCGCGGTCGACCACCTCGAAGCAGACGTCGGTGGCGAAGCGCTTGGCCATGGCGCATTGCATCGTGGCGTCCGGATCGGCGGCGTCGAGCGAGGCGGCGGCGCGCTGCACCATCAGCCTGGCGGCATCGAGCTCGGTCGCCATGTCGGCGACGGCGAACTGCAGCGCCTGGAAATCGGCGAGCGGCTTGCCGAACTGCTTGCGCTCGACGATGTGCGCGCGGGCGGCGTCGAGGCAGGCGCGCGCGCCGCCGATCGAGCAGGCGGCGATGTTGATGCGCCCGCCGTCGAGGCCCTGCATCGCGATCTTGAACCCCTCGCCTTCGGCGCCGACCCTGTTGGCGACCGGAACGCGGCAGTCCTGGAAGATCACCTGCGCGGTCGGCTGGCTGTTCCAGCCGAGCTTCCGCTCCTTCTTGCCGAAGCTCAGGCCCGGCGCGCCCTTCTCCACGGCGATGCACGTGACGCCGCCGGGGCCGGCGGCGCCGGTGCGCGCCATGGTGACATAGACGTCGCTGGTGCCGCCGCCCGAGATGAAGGACTTGCTGCCGTTCAGCACGTAGTGGTCGCCGTCACGCACCGCGCGGGTCGAGAGCGCCGCGGCGTCCGAGCCGGCGCCGGGCTCGGTCAGGCAGTAGGAGGCGAAATGGTCCATGCTGGCGAGCTTCGGCAGCAGGCGCCGGCGCAAGGCCTGGTCGCCGAAGCGGTCGATCATCCAGCTCGCCATGTTGTGGATCGAGATATAGGCCGCGGTCGAGGGACAGGCGGCGGCGAGCTCCTCGAAGATCAGCGCCGCGTCGAGCCGCTTCAGGCCCGCGCCGCCCACGTCCTCGCGCACGTAGATGCCGGCGAATCCCAGCGCGGCGGCCGCGCGCAGCGCCTCGACCGGGAAGATCTGCTCCTCGTCCCAGCGCGCGGCGTGCGGCAGCATGTGCTCCTGCGCGAAGGCACGGGCGGTTTCCTGGAACGCGCGCTGGTCGTCGTCGAGGCGGAAGTCCATCGTCGTGCTGCTACTCGGGTTGCGGCTGCGTCATGGCGAGGCCCTGGCGCGCGGCCGCCGCCGCCGCGTCGCCGACGCCGCCGGCTACCTGCACGGTCGGGAAGGCGAACTTGATGCCGTTGGCGTCGAAGGCCTTCTTGATCATGGCATAGGCCTTGCGGCGGATGACGAACTGCTCGCCCGGCTTGGTCATCATCTTCATGCGCAGCTGGATGGCGAAGTCGCCGAACTGCTCCACGCCCTGCATCTTCAGCGTCTCGATGATGTTCGGACCGAGCTCGGGATCCTCGGCGAGGTCCTTGCCGACCTGCTTGATCAGCTTCCTCGCCTTGTCCAGGTCGGTGTCGTAGGTGACGCCCACCTGCATCTTGTCGATCACCCAGTCGCGGCTCATGTTCTGCACCGCGCCGAGCGTGCCGAACGGCACGGTGTAGAGCGGCCCGCGGTGATGGCGCAGCTTGACCGAGCGCAGGCTGAACGATTCCACCGTGCCCTTGAAGTTGCCGCTCTGGATGTACTCGCCGACGCGGAAGGCGTCGTCGGTCAGGAAGAACACGCCGCTGATGATGTCGCGCACCAGGGTCTGCGCGCCGAAGCCGATGGCGACGCCGACCACGCCGGCGCCGGCGATCAGCGGACCGATCTCGACGCCGATCGACGACAGCGCCATCAGCACGGCCATCGCCAGCAGCACGATGAAGATGACATTGCGCAGGATCGGCAGCAGCGTGCGCAGGCGCGCCTTGCGGTGCGCCTCGTCGGTCTCGGGCCGGCCCAGGTCCTGCGCCTCGATCAGCTTGCGGTCGATCAGCGTCTTCAGCACGTGCCAGGCGAAATCGGCGATCAGCACGATCACGACGGCGGTGAGCGCGCCGCGCAGCAGGCGCGTGAAGACCGTGTCGCTCTGGGTCAGTGCGCCGAGGTCGATGTGCCAGCCGCGCGCCAGCAGCAGCGCAGCGGCGATGATCAGGCCGGCGCGCAGGCCGCGCTCCAGCGCCACCGCGTAGACGCTGGGCGGCCCGGTTTCGGCCGTCGCCATGCCGGGTGGGCGCAGGATGTGGTTGACCCCGCGCTGCGTCGTGCGGATCGACGCCACGAGGCCCGCCGCGAGCAGCGCGAGCCACAGCCCGTAGACCGACCCCGCCACCCAGAGCAGCCAGACGACGACGAAGTAGACGGACCCGAGCACGGTCGCGGCGCCGCGGCGGCGCTGGCCGGCCTCCACCGGACGGCGCCAGAGCATCTCCAGCGCGATCGCCAGCAGGCCGAGGCCGAGGGCGTAGGCGACGAGCCGGCGCGAGGGCGGCGGCAGGCCGAGGATGCCCAGGATCTCGACCGTCACCCAGCCCACCCCGAACCAGGCGACCAGCAGGATCAGGCGGCGATACCAGAAGACGGCCGCCTCGGTGCTCATCGGCAGGATGCGGAAGCGCTCGGCGCCCGGCGCCAGGAAGAAGCGCCCGATCACCATGGCCAAGCGCACGGCCAGGAACGCCAGCAGGTAGCCGAGCAGGATCTCGCGCACCAGGGGCGGCCACGGAAAGACGAGGAAGGCGCCGACGCTGCCGATGGCGAAACTCGTGATCATCCCGAGCCCGTAGGCGAGCCGGGCCATCACGGCGCGCAGCCGCTCCGCCACCGAATCGAGCGACAGCTCGACGATCCGGCGCCGGGTTCGCCCGGTCGCCCACAGGAACAGGCCCTGGACGCCGAAGCCGAGCGCGACGAAGCCGACGAGGAGGAACAGGATCTCGACGAGGCCGCGCCCCTCGAACTCGAGCAGCAGGATCGTCGCGGCCCCCTCCAGCTCGCCCGGGAGCTTGGGCGCGGCGGCGGCAAGCTCGGTCAGGTGCTGGCGGATGAGGCCGACGCGCTCGGCGACGAACCCGGCGGGGCTCAGCTCCGGCTCGGCCGGGGCAGCGGGCCTGGCTGCCTGGGAAGCGCCGTGCTGCTTCTCCAGCCAGTCGCGCACCGCGGGATCGGCGAGGAGATTCAGGAGGGCGCGCACCTGGGGCGGCGCGTCGGGCTGCGCCGCGGGCGCAGGCGCCTGGGCCAGCGCAGGCAGAGCCAGCGGCAGGAGCAGCAGCAGCGCCAGCGTTGCCCGTCCGCACCGCGAGCGCGCGCGCTGATCCGCGCGCGCCAATATCCGGCTGCGCAGCCGGATCGACGGCCGCCGCGCGACGCGGACGATCCTGTTGCCGAGTGTCGAGATCATGCGTCCCACCCTGCCCCGGCTCCGGCGGCGCCGCGGCGGCGGCGCGGCCCTTCGGACGGAGCGACGCAGATAAACCACCCGGCTTCGCCCAACGTCAATGCGGCGACCGCGCGCTTCGGCCCCGCGTGGCCGGATGGCGCGCGACGATGGATCGTTCCAAGGCCCCCGACGGGTTGCCGCGCGGCCCTCGCCGGCTGCGACCGCGCCGCCCCATGCATCGGAAAATGCCGCGCTTTCAGCGGCTTGGGAGACTTCCTTGCCGCGGCCGCGAACGCCGGCGGCCTGGCGCCGCGCCGTCGATGGCCGTGCCGCGGCCGCGTGGCGCCATTGCGTGCTTCGTCACCGAGCGCGCAAGCGGCAGGCCGGTGTCACCCGAACGCCGCGCGCGTGAGTCGCCCGGCCGGCGACCGCGGCCCCGGGGCGGTCACCGCGGCGGGATCGAATAGCTCGCCGTGACATGGGCGACGGGCACGTCGCGGCCCTCGCTGTAGAGCGTCACCTCGCCGAAGGCGAGCCGCTTGCCCAGCTTGACGATGCGCCCGTCGGCGACGATGTCGCGTGGCTCGGGCCGGCTGAGGAAGTTGATGTTGAGGTTGACCGTCACCGCCTGGTCGACGCGCCCCATCAGGCTCAGCACCACGGCGTACATCGTGTAGTCCGCCAGCGCCATCATCGACGGCCCGGCGATGGTGCCGCCCGGGCGCAGATGCTGCTGGTCGTAGGGCAGCCGGGCGCTGACCCGGCCCGCGGCCATGGATTCCACGCGCATGCCGAGCGTGCCGACCAGCGGCAGCTCCGCCTCCGTCAGCCGGCGGAATTCCTCGATGCTGATGCGGCTTTCGCCGTTGGCGTCCATGATGTCCGGATGAATGGCCCTGCCTCGGCTGCTGTCATACCTTGTTTCGGCCGGGTTGCAATGCCATCTGCCCATGGTAACAATCCGCGCCATCCTGGCATCGACCGGAACCCCGAGACGATGAGCCTTCCCGCCCCAGCCGACCGCAGCGACGAGCGCATCCTGCTGCGCAACGACGACGCGGGCGTGGCGACGCTGACCTTGAACCGGCCGGCCCAGCGCAACGCGCTGTCGGCCGCACTGATGGCCGAGCTGCAGGCGGCGCTCGACGCAATCGCCGCCGACCGCGTCGTGCGCGTGGTCGTCATCCAGGCTTCCGGCCCGGCCTTCTGCGCCGGCCACGACCTGCGCGAGTTGCGCGCGACGCCGAAGCGCCCGGCCTACGAGGCGCTGTTCCGCCAGTGCAGCGCCATGATGCTGTCGATCACGCGGCTGCCGCAGCCGGTCATCGCCAAGGTGCAGGGCGCGGCGAGCGCCGCCGGCTGCCAGCTTGTGGCGACCTGCGACCTCGCGGTCGCGTCGCGCGCGGCTCGCTTCTCGACGCCGGGCGTGAATATCGGCCTGTTCTGCTCGACTCCGATGGTGGCGCTGAGCCGCGCGATCGGGCGCAAGGCGTCGATGGAGATGCTGCTGACGGGCGAGCCGGTCGACGCCGACACGGCCAAGGCACTCGGCCTCGTCAACCGCGTGGCGGATCCCGCGCGCCTCGACGCCGAGACCGCGGCGCTGGCGCGCCGCATCGCGTCGAAGTCGCCGCTGACGGTCAAGATCGGCAAGGAGGCCTTCTATCGCCAGCTCGAGATGGGGCTGAAGGACGCCTACGACCACGCCAGCCGCGTCATGACCGAGAACATGCTGGCGGCAGACGCCGCCGCCGGCATCGACGCCTTCCTCGACAAGAAGCCCGAGCCGGACTGGCAGGGCAAATGACCGTCGACCGATGAATCACGACCGCTACGACGACGCCTATATCCGCCGGATCCTCGGCAAGGTGCGCGTGATCGCCATGGTCGGCGCCAGCGCGAACTGGAACCGGCCGAGCTATTTCGCGATGAAGTACCTGCAGGGCAAGGGCTTCCGCGTCATCCCGGTCAACCCGACGGCGGTCGGCCAGGAGATCCTGGGCGAGAAGGTCTACGCGAGCCTCAAGGACATCCCCGACAAGGTCGACATGGTCGACGTGTTCCGCGCCTCCGACCAGGCCGGGCCGATCGCCGACGACGCCGTCGCCATCGGCGCCAAGGTCCTGTGGATGCAACTCGGCGTGCGCAACGCTCGAGGTCGTGATGAACCGCTGCCCCAAGATCGAGTTCGCGCGGCTCAACGCCGAGCTCGGCTGGCACGGCATCAATTCCGGCGTGATCAGCAGCAAGCGGCGGCGGATCTAGGCAGCCGCTACCGAATCGTTCCCTCCGCCGCCCTCGGCCGGTACCATGTGCCCGTGCCGGTACGGGGACATGTCATGTCGATACGCAACAAGCTCCTGCTTGCCGTGCTGGTGATCTTCGCGGTCACCGGGGTCAACGCCTATTACGTTTGGCGGAGCTTCCAGGTCGCCGGCGGGCTGGTGATCGAGAGCTACGAGCGGCCGATGATGGCGATGAACTTCGCCCGCTCGGCCCAGCTGGGATTCGCCGCCATGGACCGCCACTACCGGGAATCCGTGGCCGCGGCCGGATCCAAGACCGATGCCTCGATGATGGGCGCCATCGACGGGCAGGCCAACCTGCTGCGCGACGACCTCAGCAACGCCGAAACGCGCGTCGGCGCCGAGAGCCAGGCCGAGGTCGCGGCCATTCGCAGCGCGGTCGAAGGCTGGCTGAAACTGGTCCACGACGGCAGCGCGGCCGCGTCGCGCCGGGCCGAGGGCGAATGGCGCGACGTCAACGCCCGCTTCAACCGCCTGGTCGACGCGATCTGGCTCGAGGGCTTCACCTACCAGGCGCGCGCGACCCAGGCGATCGAGGCGTCGAGCCAGGCCAACCTGATCGCCGTCTGCGTCATGCTGGCGATCACCGTCGGCACGCTGGGCATCGTCGGCTTCAGCATCCTGAAGCCCATCCGCGGCGCCGCAAAGCTGGCCAAGCGCATCGCCGCCGGCGAGCTCAACGCGCCGATCCCGCCAGCCGGGCGCGACGAGACCGGCGCGCTGCTGCGCGCCATGAAGCGCATGCAGGACCGAATCCGCGAGATGGTGGACGAGGCGCGCGCCGCCAGGGACGCCGCCGAGGACGCCAACCGGGTGAAGAGCCAGTTCCTGGCGAACATGAGCCACGAGCTGCGCACGCCGCTCAACGCCATCATCGGCTATGCCGAGATCCTGCAGGAGGAGGCGGCCGACCGCGGGCTCGACGACCTGCAGCCCGACCTGAAGAAGATCGAGACCGCGGGCAAGCACCTGCTCGGCCTGATCAACGACATCCTCGACCTGTCCAAGATCGAGGCCGGCAAGATGAGCCTCTTCCTCGAGGACGTCGACCTGCCGGCCCTGGTCGGCGAGGTCGCCGCCATGGTGCGCCCGATGCTCGACCAGAAGGGCAACCGGCTGGTGATCGACTGCCCGGGCGATATCGGCCGCATCCACAGCGATCTGACCAAGGTGAAGCAGAACCTGCTCAATCTGCTGAGCAACGCCGCCAAGTTCACCGAGAAGGGGACGGTGGCGCTGAAGGTCTCGACCACCGTGCACGACGGGCAGAAGGCCGTGGCGCTCGCGGTCAGCGATACCGGCATCGGCATGAACGACGATCAGCTCGGCCGCCTGTTCCAGGCGTTCGGCCAGGCCGATTCCTCCACCACCAAGAAATACGGCGGCACCGGCCTCGGCCTTGCCATCACCAAGCGCTTCTGCCAGATGCTCGGCGGCGACGTGGCCGTGTCGAGCACGCCGGGCAAGGGATCGACCTTCACGCTGATCCTGCCCGTGCGCAGCGCCATGCCGGCGCCGCCGACCGCGGCCCCGGCCGCCGCGGCCGCGGCGACCATGCCGGCGGCCGCGACCGCCCGTTCCGCGGCCGGCGTGGGCATCACGGTGCTGGCGGTCGACGACGACCAGGCGGTCCACGACCTGATCGGCCAGACCCTCTCGCGCCAGGGCTATCGCGTGCTGCACGCGCGCAACGGCAGGGAGGCGCTGGAGCTGGCGCGGCGCGAGCGACCGGCGGTCATCACGCTCGACGTGCTGATGCCCCAGGTCGACGGCTGGTCGGTGCTGTCGGCGCTCAAGGCCGATCCCGAGCTGCACGACATCCCGGTGATCCTGGCGACGATCCTGGACGACCGCAGCCTGGGGCTGTCGCTCGGCGCGACCGACTTCATGACCAAGCCGATCGACCGCGCGCGCTTGAGCGCGCTGGTCGCGCGCTACGGCGGCGGCACGCGGCCCGGCACGGTGCTGGTCGTCGACGACGATCCGACCGCGCGCGACATGGCGCGCAAGGTGCTGGAGCGCATGGAGCTCGACGTCGCCGAGGCCGGCAACGGCACCGAGGCGCTGGCCTGGCTCGAACGCAACCCGCCGCCGGCGATCATCCTCCTTGACTTGATGATGCCGGGAATGGACGGTTTCACGTTCCTGGACGAGATGGCCCGGCGCGAGGCTTGGCGCGACCTGCCGGTGGTGGTAGTGACCGCCAAGGAGCTGACGCCGCAGGAGCGCGAAACCCTCATCCGACGGACCAGGCAGGTCATCGCCAAGGGCGCCTCGACCTTGACCGAGCTGGCCGCCGCCGTCGGCGCCGCCACCGGGCGGGAGAAGATCGCGGCGGCGCGGGCTTGAGGGCGGGGAAGCTCCTGTGTCGAAAGTCACAATGGGCTGGCGCGGCGGTTCATGTCGTACACTGACGTCATGGCCGGGCCGGGCCGGGCCATGACGGCCTTCCACGATGAATCATCGAGCGCCGATGGCGGGCGGAGACACGACGCGATGACGCAAGAGAACGGCAAACCCGGATTCGAGACGCTGGCGGTGCACGCGGGCGCGCAGCCCGATCCCGCGACCGGCGCGCGCGCGACGCCGATCTACCAGACCAGCTCCTACGTGTTCGACAGCGCCGACCACGCCGCGTCGCTGTTCAACCTGCAGACCACGGGCTTCATCTACTCGCGCATCATGAACCCGACCGTGGCGGTGCTGGAGGAGCGCATGGCAGCGCTCGAGGGCGGCCGCGGCGCCACCGCCTGCGCCTCGGGCCACGCCGCGCAGCTGGTGGCGCTGTTCCCGCTCATGAGCGCGGGCGACGAGTTCGTCGCGTCCAACAAGCTATACGGCGGCTCGGTCACCCAGTTCTCGCAGACCTTCAGGAAGTTCGGCTGGAAGGTGACCTTCGTCGACGCCAACGACATCGACGCGGTCAAGCGCGCCGTCACGGACAGGACCAAGGCCGTGTTCACCGAGTGCCTCGCCAATCCCGGCGGCGTGGTGGTCGACATCGAGGCGCTGGCCGAGGTCGCGCACGCGCACCAGGCGCCGCTGATCGTCGACAACACGCTGGCGACGCCCTATCTCCTCAGGCCGATCGAATGGGGCGCCGACATCGTCGTGCATTCGACCACCAAGTTCCTGTCGGGCAACGGCACGACGATCGGCGGCGTGGTGGTCGATTCCGGCCGCTTCGACTGGATGGAGTCGGGCAAGTTCCCCGATCTCGCGGGCCCCTGCCCCGCCTATCACGGCCTGCGCTTCTACGAGACCTTCGGCGACATGGCCTTCACCATGCACGCCCATGCCGTGGGCCTGCGCGACCTGGGGCCGACCATGTCGCCGTTCGGCGCCTGGATCACGCTCATCGGCATCGAGACGCTGGCGCTGCGCATGGAGCGGCACTGCGCCAACGCGCTGGCCGTGGCCGAGTTCCTCGAGCGCCATCCGGCCGTCGCCTGGGTCAACTACGCCGGGCTGGCGTCCAACCCCTACAACAAGCTGGCGAAGAAGTACCTGCCGCGCGGCGCCGGCGCCGTGTTCACCTTCGGCGTGCACGGCGGCTACGAGGCCGGGGTCAAGGTGGTGGAGAACGTCGAGATGCTCTCGCACCTCGCCAATATCGGCGACAGCCGCAGCCTGATCATCCACCCGGCCTCGACCACGCACCGCCAGCTCAGTCCCGAGCAGCAGGCTGCCGCCGGCGCCGGGCCCGACGTCATCCGCCTGTCGATCGGGCTGGAGACCGTCGCCGACGTCATCGCCGACCTCGACCAGGCGCTGAAGCGCGCCGACCCATCGGCCAAGGCCGCGGAATAGCGCGCCCGATGCTGCGCTTCCTCGCCGGCGCGGCGGCGCTCTTTCTGCTCGCCGCGGCGCCCGCGCTGGCCCCGGGGGCCTTGGCGCAAGGCGACACGCTCACCATCGTGGAGCCGTTCGGCCTGGGCGCGCCGAGCGAGCAGGCGATCCGCGTGCTGCGACCCGCGCTCGAGCGCACGCTCGGCCAGCGCGTGCTGGTCGAGCATATCGGCGGGCCCCACGGCGAGGTGGCGCTGGCGCGCGTGATGGTCGCCTCGCCGGCGAGCCGCCTGCTGCTGGTGATCACCGACGCCAGCCGCATCTTCTACGAGCACCTCGCCAAGCCGCAGCGCCGCCTCGACCAGCTGAGGCCGATCGCCAAGCTGACCGACGGCATCTCGCTGTGCCTGGCGCTCGCGCCCGATGCGCCGAACGCGAGCTGGGAGACGTTCGCCGCCGCCGCCCGCAAGGCACCGCCGACCATCGCCGCCGCCGGCCAGGCGAGCCCGTCGGGCATGTTCCTCGCGATCCTCGAGCGCCACCTGGGCGTCGACTTCCCCGGCAGGCGCTACGACCTGGACGCCGAGATCCTGTCGGCCATGGCGCGCACGCACGCGCCCGGCGTGATCGCCACGTCGAGCGCCTTGTCGCAGGGGGCGCGCGGCCAGCCCCTTCCGGTCGTGCTGCTGACCTCGGGCGCGCGCCGCCACCCGAGCCTGCCCGACACGCCGACGCTGGTCGACATCACCGGCAACCGGCGCCTCGCCTTCACCATGTCGGTCGGCCTGTTCGCGCCGCCCAACATGCCGGACGAGACGGTCAAGGCGCTGACCCGGGCGGTGATGGAAGCCGGCAAGGACGAGGCCGCGCGCGTCGAGGCGCGCCGCGCGCACCTGCCGCTTTCGGTGCAGGACGCCGAGGTCATGCGCCAGACCATGGCGCGCACCCAGCGCGTGGTGCGCGAGATCGTGGAGAACTAGCCGGGCGGGAGTGCGCGGCGATTTCTGAATTTGGTAACCTGTTCGGTCTACGACGCAAGCGCGCTCGGGCGCGCCTCCGGGGGGCATCGGTCATGGCCAAGATTCTGCTGGTCGAAGACAACGAGATGAATCGCGACATGCTGTCGCGCCGCCTGGTCCGCAAGGGCCACGAGGTGGTGATGGCGACGGACGGCCGGCAGGGCGTGGCGATGGCGGGCAGCGAGAGGCCCGACCTGATCCTGATGGACATGAGCCTGCCGGTGATCGACGGCTGGGAGGCGACGCGCCAGGTCAAGGCCGCGGAGGCCACCAGGGCCATCCCGGTCATCGCGCTGACCGCGCACGCCATGGCGGGCGACCGCGAGAAGGCGCTGGAGGCGGGCTGCGACGACTACGACACCAAGCCGGTCGACATCAACCGCCTGCTCGACAAGATCGCGGCGCTGCTGGCGCGCGCGGCGGCCGGATGAGCGGCTCCTCCGAGACCGAGTCCTCCCCGCCCACCGCCGAGGAGCGGGGGCGGCTCCAGCGCATGGAGCGCGCGCTGCTGGCGCATGTGCGCCAGGAGTTCAGCGCCCCGGCCGCCGTGGTGGTCGACTATGCCCGCATGCTCTATGCCGACGCGGCGCGCTTCGGCCTCGACGCCATGCAGGCCGACCTCGCCCGCATCCGCGACGCCGGCGAGACGCTGCACGGGATCATCGCGGGCCTGCTCGATCCCGTGCAGCTGGCGCGGCGCGGCGGCGCCGCCGACCTCGAGGCGTTCCGCGGCAAGCTGCGCCACGACCTGCGCACGCCGATCAACGCCATCAAGGGCTACGGCGAGATGCTGATCGAGGACGCGCGCGCCGAGGGCCACGAAGGCTTCGCCAAGGACCTCGAGAAGCTGCTGGATTCCGCCGCCCAGATGCTCGGGCGCATCGACGCGCTGGCCAAGGTCAGCGGCATCGAGCCGGGCGGGCCCGGCGCCGCCGAGATCGCGACGATGAGCGACCAGGCCGCCGTCGCCGCGGCGCTCGCCGCGATCAGGCCGGTCACCGACGACGAGCCCGAGCGCGAGATCCGGCCGAGCCACATTCTGGTGGTCGACGACAACGCGGCGAACCGCGACCTGCTGTCGCGCCGCCTCACGCGCGAGGGCCACACCGTCAGCCTCGCCGACGACGGCGAGAAGGGCTTGGCGCTGCTCGGGACCGCCGCGTTCGACCTGATCCTGCTCGACCTGATGATGCCGGGCATCAGCGGCTACGAGGTGCTGCGCCGGCTCAAGGATTCCGCGCGCTGGCGCCACATTCCCGTGATCATGATCTCGGCGCTGGACGAGGTCGACAGCATCGTGCGCTGCATCGAGATGGGCGCCGAGGACTACCTGCCCAAGCCGTTCAACCCCGTGCTGCTGCGCGCGCGCATCAATGCCACGCTCGAGAAGAAGCAGCTGCGCGACCGCGAGCAGGCGATGCTGCGCGACCTGCAGGCGGAGAAGGAGAAGTCCGAGAAGCTGCTGCTGAACATCCTGCCGCGGCCCGTGGTGGCGCGGCTGAAGGCCGGCGAGGAGCCGATCGCGGACCGGTTCGAGGACGTGACGATCCTGTTCGCCGACCTGGTCGGGTTCACCTCGCTCTCCACCAGGCTGTCCGCGCGCCAGCTGGTCGACCTCCTGAACCGGGTGGTCTCGACCTTCGACCAGCTGTCGCTGTCGCTCGGGCTCGAGAAGATCAAGACGATCGGCGACGCCTACATGGTGGCCGGCGGCCTGCCGGAGCCGCGCCCCGACCACGCCAAGGCCTGCGCCGAGCTGGCGCTCGCCATGATGGACGCCGTGCGCGATTTCAGCCACGGCGTCGACGAGAGGCTGCAGTTGCGCATCGGCCTGCACACGGGCAGTGTCGTCGCCGGCGTGATCGGCACGCACAAGTTCGTGTACGACGCCTGGGGGGACACGGTGAACACGGCAAGCCGCATGGAATCGCAGGGCGCGGCGAACGAGATCCACGTCTCGGCCGCGACCTATCGCAGCCTCAGGAACGACTATGTCTTCTCGCCGCGCGGCGCCACGGACGTCCGCGGCAAGGGCGCGATGGAGACCTACTTCCTGCGCGGGCGCCGGGCGCCGAAGACGGCGTGATGCGGCGCTGCCGCATCGTCGGCGGCCTCGCCGCCCTGCTCGCCTGTGCCTGGCTGGCGCTTCCGGCCGAGGCCCAGCAGTCCCAGCCGCGCCCGCTGGCGGGCCAGGCGATCACCGTCGTGGAGCCGTTCGGCCCCGGCAGCGTGACCGAGACCGTGATGCGCCTGCTCAAGCCGGGCATGGAGCAGGCGCTCGGCGCGACGATCCAGGTCCGCACGGAGCGCAGCCCCGACGGCAGCAGGGCCTTCGACCGCGTCGCCGCCGCCGCCCACGACGGCCGCACGCTGCTGGCGATCACCGACGCGGCGCGGCTGTTCTACGAGTTCCTCACCGCGGCCAAGGTGCGGCTGGAATCCTTCACCCCCATCGCCAAGCTGACCGACGGCGTGTCGCTGGCGCTGGTCGCGCCGGCGACGGCGCCGGCCAAGGACTACGAGTCGCTGAAGGCGATGATCGCGGCGAAGAAGCGCCCGAGCCTGGCGCTCTATGGCGCCGGCAGCCCGGCCGGCGTGTTCGCCGCGATGGTCGAGGATCACGCCGGGGAACGCTTCGGCGAGCGCTTCATCGAGACCGACGCCGAGATCCTGGCGCGGCTGGCGGCCGGCAAGGCGCAATTCGGCATCCTGCCGACGCCGGCCGTGCTCGGCAAGGCCGGCCAGGCCAACAGGCTGCGCGCCGTGCTGACCTCGGGCGCCCGGCGCCACGCCAACCTGCCGGACGTGCCGACCCTGGCCGAGGTCACCGGCAGGAAGTCGCTGTCCTTCACCATGGCGGTCGTGCTGTTCGCTCCGCCCGGCACGCCCAAGCCGGTCGCCGACGCGCTGACCAAGGCCGCCGCCGGCGCGGCCGCGTCGGAGCAGGCCAAGGCCGCCGCCCAGGCCGCCGTCCTGCCGCTCGCCTACCGCGACGCCGAGGTGCTGCGCGCGACCATGGCCCGCACCCAGCGCGTGATCCGGGATCTGCTGACGCCGTAGCGCCGGGCGCCGGTTTCCAGTAAGAGAACGCCCGACCAGCCCCCAATGTCGTCATGCCCGGGCTTGTCGCGGGCATCCACGTCGGTGCAGCGGTAGAGCGACGCCGCGCGGAACACGCTAGCGGCGTTGGCTCCTGCAGACGTGGATGGCCGGAACAAGTCCGGTCTTGACGGTCAGAAGGACCAGACCGTCGAAACCGAGTCCCAGCGCCACCGTCCGGATGAAGACCGCCCTGTTCGACTTCCCTCTTCCGCCCGAGCTGATCGCGCAGGAGCCGGCGCGGCCGCGCGACAGCGCGCGGCTCCTGGTGGTCGACGGCGACCTGTTGGAGGACCGCGCGATCCGCGACCTGCCGGAGCTGCTGCGTCCCGACGACGTGATGGTGTTCAACGACACGCGCGTCATCCCGGCGCGGCTGGACGGCATGCGCGGCGCGGCGCGCGTCGAGGTGACGCTGCACCGCCGCGCGGGCGAGGGCACCTGGCTCGCCTTCGCCAAGCCCGCCAAGCGCCTGAAGCCGGGCGACCGCATCGACTTCGCCGCGGAACTCTCGGCCACGGTCGAGGCACGCGACGGCGGCGAGGTGCGGCTGGCGTTCTCCGCCGCGGGCGAAGGGCTGGCCGAGGCGCTCGACCGGATCGGGCGCATGCCGCTGCCGCCCTATATCCGCCGCGCCCGCCTGTCCGAGGATGCCGACCGCCAGGACTATCAGACGATGTTCGCGCGCCATGCCGGCGCGGTCGCGGCGCCGACCGCGGGCCTGCATTTCACGCCCGCGCTGATGCGGGCGCTGGAGGCGCGCGGCGTCAAGGCCGCGACGCTGACGCTGCATGTCGGCGCCGGCACCTTCCTGCCGGTCAACGTCGAGGACACCGACCGGCACCGCATGCACGCCGAGTACGGCGAGATCGGCGCCGCGGCGGCGCAAGCGATCAACGCCGCGCGCGATGCCGGCGGGCGGATCGTCGCGGTCGGCAGCACCGCGCTCCGGCTGATGGAGACCGCGGCCGGGCCGGACGGACGCTTGCGTCCCTTCGCCGGCGAGACGTCCCTGTTCGTCACGCCGGGCTATCGCTTCACGACGGCGGAGCTGATGCTGACCAACTTCCACCTGCCGCGCTCGACCCTGTTCATGCTGGTCGCGGCCTTCGCCGGGCTCGAGCGCATGCGGCGCGCCTACGAGCACGCGGTCCGCGCGCGCTACCGCTTCTATTCCTACGGCGATGCCTGCCTGCTGCGGAGGGCGGCCCAGGGAGCGCCGACATGAGCTCGCTGACATTCGAACTGCTTGGGCGCGACGGCAAGGCGCGGCGCGGCCGCATCCGAACGGCCCACGGCACGGTCGAGACGCCCGCCTTCATGCCGGTCGGCACCGCCGGCACGGTCAAGGCCATGCCGCCGGACATGGTGCGCGCCGCGGGCGCCGAGATCGTGCTCGGCAACACCTACCACCTGATGCTGCGGCCGGGCGCCGAGCGCGTCGCGCGGCTGGGCGGCCTGCACAAGTTCATGAACTGGCCGGGGCCGATCCTGACCGATTCCGGCGGGTACCAGGTCATGTCGCTGGCCCCGCTGCGCCAGCTCGGCGAGAACGGCGTCGCGTTCCAGTCGCATATCGACGGCCGCAAGCACCTGCTGACGCCGGAGCGGGCGATCGAGATCCAGCACCTGCTCGACAGCACCATCACCATGTGCCTGGACGAGTGCACGCCCTTCCCCGCCACGCTGGACGAGGCCAAGAGCTCGATGGAGCTGTCGATGCGCTGGGCCGCGCGCTGCCGGCAGGCCTTCGAGGACCGGCCGGGCTATGGCCTGTTCGGCATCGTGCAGGGCGGCGTCTATCCCGGGCTGCGCGCGGCCTCGGCCGAGGCGCTCACGCAGATCGGCTTCGACGGCTACGCCATCGGCGGGCTCGCCGTCGGCGAGGGCACCGAGACGATGCTGTCGGTGATCGAGGCGACCGAGCCGCACCTGCCGGCCGACCGGCCGCGCTACCTGATGGGCGTCGGGCGGCCGGACGAGCTGGTCGAGTGCGTGCGCCGCGGCATCGACATGTTCGACTGCGTCATGCCGACGCGCTCGGGCCGCACGGCCAAGGCCTTCACGCGCGCGGGCGAACTCAACCTGCGCAACGCGCGCCATGCCGAGGACCCGGGACCGATCGACCCGCTGTGCGCGTGCCCCGCCTGCACCGGCTTCTCGCGCGCCTACCTGCATCACCTGATCAAGGCCAAGGAGATGCTGGGGCCGATGCTGCTGACCTGGCACAATGTGCGCTACTATCAGGACGTGATGCAGGACCTGCGCCAGGCCATCGCCGACAGCCGTCTCGACGCGTTTGCCGCCGAGTTCCACGCGGCGCGCACGATCCAAGAAGAAGACACGAATGGCAAAGAAGAAATCGAGGACTGACGGTCCCTATGCGGGGCTGACCCAGCTCGGCCATGCCACCAGGCAGCCGGCGTCGCCCGAGCGCGCGGTGCTGGAGCGCGTGCCCAATCCGCATCGCGGGCGCGCCTACCTGATCCGCCTGGCCTGCCCGGAGTTCACCACGCTCTGCCCGGTCACCGGCCAGCCCGACTTCGCCCATTTCGTGGTCGATTACGTGCCGCGCGACTGGATCGTCGAGAGCAAGTCGTTCAAGCTCTATCTCGGCTCCTACCGCAACGTCGGTACGTTCCACGAGGGCTGCACGCTCGACATCGCGCGCAAGCTCGAGCAGGCGATCAGGCCGCGCTGGCTCAGGATCGGCGGCTACTGGTTCCCGCGCGGCGGCATCCCGATCGACGTGTTCTACCAGACCGGCAACCCGCCCGCCGGACTGTGGGTCCCGCCGCAGGACGTGGCGCCCTATCGCGGGCGGTGACTATGATGCGCGCCCTGCCGCGCAACTTCCTTGGATAGGCGCTCCGCTCGAGTCGCTTCCAGTGCCGGGCCGGTGCGCCGCGCGTTGTCGGTCGACTCACACATGCCCGGACGACCAGGGGGCTTCGCCCCCTGGACCCCCAAGAGGTAAGGAAGCGAAGATGCATGAACTCAAAAGGTCCTGGCCACGCGAAACCCGGTGACCGTGACCCGCATTCCGGAGCCGTTCCAGTCGCGGAAGCCGACACGGAGGAACCTAGGAAGGTTGATCCAGGAACCGCCGCGCCCAACGCGCCGGCTGCAGTCCCCCGTCAGCCACGGCGTTCCATCGATCGGTGCCCCTTGATAGTTCTCGTTCCAGCAGTCTTCCAGCCATTCCCACACGTTCCCGAGAACGTCATGCAACCCGAAGCCATTCGGCTGGAACTGACCCACCGGCGCCGTGTTGGCAATTCCATCAGAGCAGCGAAAATAATGATCCCCGTCACGCCCCAGGTTGTACGCGCTGATCATGCTCAGGTCGCGCACATTCCCATAGCTGCAGGCAGGCTCTCGCCCATCGCCCCAAAACCTGGCCGACGCAGACCCCGCACGCGCTGCGTATTCCCATTCCGCTTCAGTCGGTAGGCGATAAGTGCGCCCGCTCTTTCGGCTGAGCCACGCAACGTAAGCCTTGGCGTCACCCCAGCTTACGCAGACGACCGGATCAGAGTCGGTTTGCGTGAAACCAGGATCACGCCACGAGCCGTTGCGCTCCTGAAATTCCCATTTCCGCTCGGCCTCGTTCTCGACGAAGAGCCAGCACTTGTCTCCTGTGTTGTGGCCCGTCTCGCTGACGAACTGCCTGAACTCAGCTCGCGTCACCTCATATTTCCCCAGCGCAAACGCGCGTCCGATCGTGACGCGATGCTGCGGCACGGACCAGCCCTTGAACTGGTCGGGAGTCCCCTCGCGCTCTTCCTCGCCCGGCGGCACCCCCATCGTGAAGGCGCCCGGCGCGATCGGCACCATCACGGGGCAGCCGGTGCAGTCGCGGAACGGTCCCGATGGGAGGCTTGATTGCGCCTGCGCTGCCGCTGCCCAGATGAGGGTCCCCGCAGCCAAAACAACTTGCAGCATCGTTCACGTCCGTGGGTGCAGCGGCATCATCGGCGCCGCTGCCTCCTGGAGTAGCAAAGCCGCGGACGCCCGTGCAGAGTAATATGGAACGTGCGATTGTCGAGCCATTATTCCGCGCTGCAATTCTCGACTGCCGCGCGGTATCGGGCATTTCCGCGCTCCTGTTCTTGCCGATGGACGAGAATTCGACCTGTCGCAAGCAAGGGTGCAATACCTCTCGGCCGCAGGCGGCATCGCCGCGGCCCCTTCCAGCACGACCTGGTTCACGCCATATGATGGCGCATGATCACCGCCGCCGCGAAGCCCGGCGACCCCCGCGCCGCCATCCGCGCCGAGGCGCTCGCGCTCGGCTTCGACGCGGTCGGCTTCGCGCCGGCCGCGCTGGGCGCGGCGACGCGCGCGCGCCTTGGCGAGTTCCTCGCGCGCGGCTATCACGGCGACATGGGCTGGATGGCGGACAAGGCCGACCGGCGCGGCGATCCGCGCGTGCTGTGGCCCGAGGCGCTGAGTGTCGTCGTCGTCGGCCTGTCCTATGCGCCGGCGGACGATCCGCGCTCGGCCCAGGCGGACGCCGCGCAGGGCGCCGTGTCGGTCTATGCCCGCGGGCGCGACTATCACGACGTCGTCAAGGGCAGGCTGAAGCGCCTGGCCCAATGGATGCAGGCCCGCCTCGGCGGCGAGGTGAAGGTCTTCGTCGACACCGCGCCCGTCATGGAAAAGCCGCTGGCCGAGGCGGCCGGGATCGGCTGGCAGGGCAGGCACACCAACCTGGTATCGCGCGCGCACGGCTCGTGGCTGTTCCTCGGCTCGGTGTTCACGACGCTTGCGCTCGAGCCGGACCGGCCGGAGACCGACCATTGCGGCAGCTGCCGGCAATGCCTCGACGCCTGTCCGACGGCCGCGTTCCCCGCGCCCAACCTGCTCGATGCGCGGCGCTGCATCTCGTACCTGACGATCGAGCACAAGGGCCACGTCGACCGCGCGCTGCGCCCGCTGATGGGCAACCGCGTCTACGGCTGCGACGACTGCCTCGCCGTCTGCCCATGGAACAAGTTCGCCCGCGCGGGCCGCGAGGCCGCGTTCCTGCCGCGCGAGGCGCTGACCGCGCCCCGCCTGGCCGAGTTGGCGGCGCTGGACGATGCCGCGTTCCGCCGCATGTTCTCGGGCTCGCCGATCAAGCGCACCGGCCGCGACCGGTTCCTGCGCAACGTGCTGATCGCGATCGGCAACAGCGCTCGGGCCCCGCTCGCGCCGGCGGCCCTGAATCGGCTCGGCGACGCCTCGCCGCTGGTGCGCGCCGCGGCGGTCTGGGCGCTGTCGCGCCTGCTGCCGCCCGCCGAATTCGGGCGCTTGCGCGCCGAGCGCCTGCCGCGCGAGCCCGACGGCGCCGTGCGCGCCGAGTGGGCGGCCTGACCGGCGATTTTATCCTCTTGATCCCGGGCGCGCCGTCTCCGAGGATGCGCGTGCCAGGAGAAGGGGGATGAACTTGTTCCACCGCATCGGCCTTGCCATCGTCATCGCAATCGCCGCCGCCCCGGCCGCGGGCCAGCAGCTCTACGCCTACCCCAAGGCCGGGCAGCCGCCCGACCAGCAGCAGCGCGACCGCTATGACTGCCACACGTGGGCGGTCCAGCAGTCGGGCTACGACCCGACGCAGGCGCAGGCGCAGCCCGCGTCACAGCAGCAGCAGATGCAGCAGCAGGCGGGCCAAGGCCGGCCCGGCGGCGGCGCCGCGGGCGGCGCCGGCCAGGGCGCGGCGCGCGCCGCGGTGATGGACAACGACGTCGGCAAGGGCGCCGCCATGGGCGCGGCCGGCGGCATGCTGCGCAAGCGCATGCAGGAGAAGAAGCAGGAGTCCGCGCAGCAGAAGCAGCAGCAGATGAAGATGCAGCAGCAGCAGGCGACGCAGCAGCAGCAGGGCCAGAAGGGCGACGGCTATCGCCGCGCCTTCACCGCCTGCATGGAAGCGCGCAACTACTCGGTCCGGTAGCGCGCGTTGATCCGCGCGCATTCGTTCGAGTCGGCGGCCGGATCAACGGCCGCCCGGGAGGCTTCGATGCCGGCGACGTGGCGCATGCGGGGCTGGAACGCGCTGCTGGGGCTGCTGCTCGTCGTCGTCGCGACGGCGGCGGATGCCCAGCCGGTCCAGCTGCTGTCGTTCGAGGCCATCCCCGTGGCGCAGATCGCGCTGCCCAAGGCCAAGGACGCGCCCTACGCCCAGAAGGAGGACGTCGCGCGCACGGTGGCCGACCAGCTCGTGCCCGCGATCCTGCGCGCCGCCGGCATCGACTCGGGCGCGGCGCGCACACAGGTCTTCCCCGGCGGCTACCTGATGCGGACCGACCCGGCGCTGCAGACGCGCGTGGCCGCGACCGAGGCCGTGGCCGGGCGCCTGGCCGCCGCGCTCGGCTACGTGCTGCGCCAGGGCAGCGTGCTGGTCTCGGACCTCGCGGCCAGGGACGGCGACCAGCTGCAGGTCACGCTGCGCTTCCCCGCCCGCTCGCTGACGTCCGAGCGCGCCCAGGCCTTCTTCGCCAAGGCCGCCCAGCTCGACAAGGGCCTCGGCGGCGGCTACTCCGCGCTCGGCGACGCCATGATGTTCATCAACCTGCGCGGCGCCGACGGCCAGCCTTATGGCGGCCTCGACGACGACCGCTTTCTCGCGCTGATGAAGCAGGCCTGCGAGGGCTTCCAGGACTGCGCGGTCGACGGCAGCGGCAAGATCCGCTCCAAGCTCGTCGCCAACGACTGGAAGACGGCGCCGAACGGCGAGGCTTACGCCAAGGCGCTGTCCGACGTGCTGCCCGAGCTCGAGCGCCTGCGCCAGCGCCACACGGCAATGATCGACGACGCGGCGGCGAAGAACGGGTGGAAGTGACGTCCGGAGGAAGCAAGGCTGCTTCCAAGACGTGATGCCCGGAACAAGTCCGGGCCGGACGCAAGGGCTACAAGAGAGGTTGCGGCTGCGGCGCCCGCTACGCCGCCCATGCCCGGATCGCCGCCGGCAGGCACGCGAGCAGCCCGGTCATGCTCCTGCCCCTCATCCCGGTGCCGGCGGTCGGGCCAGCTGTCATCCCGCGAAGCGATGGGCGGGAAGGCCGCGGATGCCGACCGCGCAGGCGAACAGGCCGCCGGCGAGCGGCTGCTGCTTGCGCGCCACGGCATCCAGGCCGATCGACGCCGTCGTGACATAGAGCGTCGCGAGGCCGGCGCCGCCGAACGCGCATTTGGTCACCTGGGAAACCGGCAGGCGTATCACGCGCTCGATCGAGCCATCGGGACGGAACCGCGTCACGCGCCAGCCGCCCCAATGCGCCACCCACAGGTGATCCTCGGCATCGACCGTCATCCCGTCGGGAAAGCCGTCATCGGCCTCGAACCGGACATGCGGCCGCTTGCCGGCGGGCAGGCCTTGCGCGTCGATTTCGAAGGCATAGATGACCCGGCCCATCGTGTCGGTGTGGTACATCCGCGAGCCGTCGCTCGAGAAGGCGGGACCGTTGGTGCAGATATACGGCCCGTCGGTTCGAACCCAGCGCCGCGCTGCGTCCAGACGATAGAGCCAGCCCGTCGGCTTCCGCTCGTCGTCGTCCATGCTTCCAGCCCAGAACATTCCCCGCGGGTCGCAGACGCCGTCGTTAAAACGGTTGGCGGGAAGGTCGGGCTCCGGCGCGCCCAGTCGCTCAATGCGGCCCGAATCGAGGTCGATCAGCGCGAAGCCGCTCTTGAGCGCAGCGACGAAGCCGCCGGCGGCGCGACGGGCGATGCAGCCGATCGGCTCCGGCATCTTCCAGGTCTTTCGAGCGCCCGAAGACGGGGTGAACCGGTGCACGGCCGGCGCCTTGATGTCGACCCAGAGGAGCGCGGCATCCTGCGCGTCCCACAGCGCCCCCTCGCCGAGCAGGGCGCCGGCGGGCCAGACGCACTCGGGCATGGCGGCGGCGGGCGGCGCCTCAGGTCCAGCCACCGTCCACCACGAAATTCTGGGCCGTACAGTTCTCGCTGTCGTCAGCGGCGAGGAACAGCACCATGCGCGCGATGTCGGGCGGATAAAGCTTGCGCTTCAGGCACTGGTTCTCCCGGATCTGCCGCTCGCCTGTCTCGTCCAGCCAGAGCGTCACCTGGCGTTCAGTCATGATCCAGCCCGGAACGACGGTATTGACGCGGATGTTGTGCAGACCGAAGTCGCGCGCGAGGCCGCGGGTGAGCCCGTGCACCGCCGCCTTGCTGGCCGTATAGGCGGGATAGCCGCCCTCGGCGTTCATCCAGCTGATCGACCCGAAATTGACGATCGACCCGCCGCCCGCCACCTTCATCTGCGGGATGACCGCCTGGGCCGCGAAGAACTGGTGGCGCAGGTTGGTGGCGATGCGCTCGTCCCAATAGGCCGGGGTGACGTCCTCGACCCGGTGCCGGTCGTCGTTGCCCGCGTTGTTGACCAGCGCGCGGACGGGTCCCAGCTCGCGGCCGACGCGCGCGATCGCCGCGCGCAGCGCCTCGATGTCGCACAAGTCGCAAGGCACGAACAGCGGCCTTGCATGCCCGCGCGCGGCGATGCGTTCCACCAGCGCCCGCGACGGCTCGATCGCGATGTCCACGAACGCGACGCGCGAACCCTGCGCGCAGAAGTGCTCGACGATGCTCTCGCCGATGCCCGATCCGCCGCCGGTGACGAACACCGCGCGGTCCTTGAGACTGGGGTAGCTTGCGTCGTTTTCGCGCATGGTCGGCCGTTCCTGGAGCTCATCTCCGCCCGGCGTGGCGAAGAAGGCGCGCCTGGCGGGCGGCCAGCGCGCGATGGACATCCTGCTCCGCTCCCTTCAGCAACACCAGCATGGCCTGCTTCGCGCGCCCTGGTTTGCGCAGGCGGATGCCGTCGAGCACCGCGAGGTGCAACGGCAAGGAGTGTCGCTGGCCGGCGGGATTGTCGTTGGAAAGCCGGAAGGTCATCGTGAGCGTCGTTTCGATCAGGGCGCCGAGCGCGCCGATCAGCTCGTTTCCCGTCGTGCTGATGATGGTCTGGTGGAAGCGCAGGTCGGGCTCCTCCCAGCGCTCGCCATCGTCGCCGGCGGCGTCCATGTCGCGATAGGCCTGCTCGAGCCGGCCGATCGCGATCTTGTCGGCGCGCTGGGCCGCCATTTCGGCCGCGGCAGGCTCGACCAGGCGGCGAAGCTCGAACAGGTCGCGTACCGATCGCTCCGCCGGCTCGGCGTCGAAACGCCAGGCGAGCACGTCGGGGTCCAGATAGCTCCAATGCTCGCGTGCGCGCACGCGCGTGCCGCGGCGCGGACGCGACTCCAGAAGGCCCTTGGACGTCAGCAGCTTGATCGCTTCGCGCAACGCGGTGCGGCTGACTCCAAGCTCGGCGCTGAACGCTTCCTCGGTCGGCAGGATCGCGCCGGGCGGCAACTCGCCGCGCAGCACGCGCAAGCCCAGGTCATGCGCCACCCGTCCGTGAAGGCTCAAGCGGGAGAATGTTCGCGAACCGCGGGCTCGTCGCGCTTCGGTCATCATCGTCGCGGTTCCAGTTGTTCGTTAATTCCTCATACGATATTATCCCTGACTAACACCGCCGCCGAGACAGCGTCAATTGCCGGCGGCCGGAAAAGAACAGCGACGCGGGGAGCATTGGTGGCCGAAGATCCAGCGCCGTTGATCCTGACGGCGGGTGCCACGCGGCTGGACCTGTTGCCGGCGCTCGGCGGAACCGTCGCGCGTTTCGCGACGCGCCTGGGCGACGGCTGGATCGACTGGCTGCGGCCGGCGCCGGCCGGCACGCGCGATCCCGAAGCCACCGGGTGCTTTCCGCTGGTGCCGTTTTCCAACCGCGTGCGCCGCGGCCGCTTCCGTTTCGCCGGGCACGAGGTCGCTCTGCCGATGGACGGCCAGCCCGGTCCGCATTTCGAGCACGGGTTCGGCTGGCGCCGCCCATGGCGCGTGGTCGAGCGTGCGGACGACCGCGCGACGATCGAATACCGCCACGCGGCCGACGCCTGGCCGTTCCCGTTCCGCGCCCGCCAGAGCTTCGCGCTCGCCGCCGCGATGCTGGCGATCACCGTGGAAATCGCCAATGTCGGCACCGAGGCGATGCCCGCCGGGCTCGGGCTGCATCCCTATTTCCCCCGCACGCCGTCAACGCGGCTCGAGGCCGTCGTCGGCGCCATGTGGGCCGTGGACGCGGAGGTGATGCCGGTCGCGCTCGTCGCACCGCCGCCCGCCGATCGCGATCCCGGGCGCGGGCTGGAGGTCGACCGCGTCGACCTGGACAACGCCTTCGCGCGATGGTCCGGCGCGGCGCGCATCGTCTGGCCGGAGCGACGGGCGGCGCTGACGATGACCGCGGACGACCCGCTGCGCTTCCTGGTCGTCTACACGCCGCCCGGCGAGCCCTATTTCTGCGCCGAGCCCGTCAGCCATTGCACCGACGCGTTCAACCTCGCCGGCAGCGGCCGCCACGATACCGGCATGATCGTGCTGCCGCCCGGCAAGGCCGCGTCGGCCATGGTCCGCCTCACCACCGCAATCGAACGTAGCTAGAAGGCAAAGGGGAGACAGTCATGTTCCGATCGCTCAAGGCATTGACCGCGCTGGGGCTCGGCCTGGCGCTGGCGTGGTCCGCCAATCCGTCGGCGGCCGCCACGAACTCGGTCGTGATCTACAACGCCGTCAGCACCAAGCTGATCCAGGCCTTCGTCGAGGAATTCCAGAAGCAGAACCCCGGCGTGAAGGCCGAAGTGATCAGCGGCGGCAGCGGCGAGCTGCTGACCCGCATCAAGGCCGAGCGGTCCAACCCGCGCGGCGACGTGCTGGTCGGCCCCGACGCCGACGTGTTCGACGCCGACCTCAGCCTGTTCGACTCCTACGATTCGAAGCAGAAGTCCGGCTTCGACAAGGCCGCCATCGGCCCCGACGGCAAGTACTACGGTTTCTCGACCAACTTCCAGGCCTTCATCGTCAACACCAAGGCGATGCCGCTCGACAAGGCGCCGAAGAGCTGGGCCGACCTGGCCAAGCCGGAGTTCAAGGGCAAGATCCTGATGGCGAACCCGGCGCAGTCCGGCTCGGCCTATTCGCAGATGCACCAGATCCTGATGCTCTACGGCTGGGACGTGATGGCGAAGATCATCCAGAACGCGACCTTTGTGCCCAGCTCGAAACTGGCGTTCCAGAACGTCGCCAAGGGCGAGATCGCGGTCGGGCTGACCAGCGAGTTCAACATCCTGGTCTCGAAGCTCGACGGCAACCCGGTCGAGGCGGTCTACCCGAGCGACGGAACCGCGCTGATCATCGACGCCAACGGCATCATCAAGGGCGGGCCGAATCTCGAGAACGCGCGCAAGTTCATCGACTTCATCAGCTCGGCCCAGGCGCACAAGATCCTGGTCGACCTGGACAAGCGGCGCAGCGCGCGCAAGGACGTGACCCCGCCGCCGGGTCTGGCTGATGCCCAGTCGATCAAGACATTCGCCTACGACACGGTCGGCGCGGCGAAGAACCGCAACGAGAACCTGGAGAAGTTCGACAAACTGTTCTCCGCGAAGTAGTCCGTCCGCGCTCGCGCGAGGCGGGGGCCCGTCGCGTCCCCTGCCTTGCCGCGTGAGCTCGGCCTGCATTCGCCGTAAACTCCGTCCGATGCTGTCCATCCGCGGCCTCACCAAGCGCTTCCCGTCGCCGCAGGGCGAGCTGCTCGCCGTCGACCGGGTCGACTTCGACGCGGCGGCCGGCGAGTTCTTCACGATGCTCGGGCCGTCGGGCTGCGGCAAGACCACGACCTTGCGCATGATCGCCGGGCTGGAGTCGGTCTCGGACGGCGCGATCGTCTTCGACGGGCGCGACTTCGCGCGCGTGCCGCCGCAGCAACGCAACATCGGCATGGTGTTCCAGTCCTACGCGCTGTTCCCGCACCTCAGCGTGTTCGAAAACGTCGCCTATGGCTTGCGTACGCGCGGAATGGCGCGGCCGGAAATCGCCCGGCGCACCGATGAAGTCTTGCGCGCGCTGCAGCTCGATGCGTTCGCGTCGCGGCTGCCCGCGACGCTGTCCGGCGGCCAGCAGCAGCGCGTGTCGATCGCGCGCGCGCTGGTCTATCGGCCGTCGATGCTCTTGCTTGACGAGCCGCTGGCCAACCTGGACGCCAAGCTGCGGGTGCAGATGCGCGAGGAGATTCGCCGCATCCAGCGCGAATTCGGCATCCTGTCGCTCTATGTGACGCACGACCAGGAAGAGGCGATGGCGATTTCGGATCGTGTCGCCTTGTTCAATTCCGGCCGGCTGGTGCAGGTCGGCAAGCCGCGCGACATCTACCGCCGGCCGGCAACGCTGTTCGCGGCCGACTTCATCGGCCAGGCCAATTTCCTTCCCGCCCGCCTTGCCGGCCGCGATGCCGCCGGCGCCAAGCTGACGCTGCCCGGCGGGACGGCCCTTGTCGTGCGCCATGCCGCGGCGCTCGGCGCGGAGGAGGCCGTCCGGGTGCCGCCCGGCGCCGACGCGCTGGTGATGGCAAGGCCGGAGCGCATCGGCATCGGGCCGGCGGGGGCCGGGCTGCGTGGCCGCGTCCTGCGCACACAGCAGCTCGGCGGCTGCCTGCGCTGTGTCGTGGCGGCGGAGGCCGTGCCCGGCGAGATCACGGTCGATTCCTGGCATGCGCGCGGGGAACCCGCCGAAGGCGCCGAGGTCGGCCTGACGCTCGACGCGGCGGAATGCCTGGCGTTCCTGCGTCCGGAGGCGACGGCGTGACCGCCGCCGGCCGGGCCGTTCCCGGCGCGGGCCGACTGACGCCGCTCGCGATCGGCGCGGTCGCGGCGTCGATCGCCCTGCTGTTTCTCGCCTACCCGCTGGCCAGCGCGGTGCTCGGCGCCTTCGTCAGGAACGGGCAGCCGGTCGCCTACGCCAACCTGACCCTGGCGAATTTCGAGCGGTTCCTGATCTCGGCCAGCTACCAGCGCGCGCTGTGGCATTCCTTGATCGCCGGCGCCGCCGCGACCCTGCTGGCGACCACCTTGTCGCTGCCGATGGCCTATGCCCTGGCGCGGGTCGCGATGCCGCTGCGCGCGACGATCATGGGCCTGTCGGTGCTGCCCCTGATCTCCCCGCCGTTCATCGGCGCCTATGCCTGGATCATCCTGCTCGGCAACAACGGCATCCTCAACAACCTGATGCGCCAGTGGCTCGGCTTCGGCCTGCCGTCGATCTACGGTTTTCCCGGCGTCGTGCTGGCGCTGGCGCTCAGCTATTTCCCCTACGTGTTTCTCGTGCTCCAGGGCGCGCTGGCGGCGGTCGACACGCATATCGAGGAGGCCGCGACCGTCGCAGGCGCGTCGCGCTGGCGCGTGCTGCGCACGGTCACCCTGCCGATGATCCTGCCCGCGACCGCCGCCGGCATGCTGATCGTCTTCATCAAGGCGATCGGCGATTTCGGCGTGCCGTCGATCCTGGGCGGCGAGTACCAAGTGTTGCCGACGCTGATCTACTACCAGATCCACGGTTTCTTCAATCTGAACGCGGCGGCGGCGATCGCGATGGTCAATGTCGGGCTGACCTTGCTGGCGCTGGCGGCACTGGGCTGGATCAACCGCAGGCGCGCGGTCGCGACCGTGACCGGGACGGCGCGCAGCGCGTCCCGCCCGGTGCCGCCCGCGCTGCGCTGCGTGGCGATCGGCTATGTGTGGCTGGTCCTGGTCGTGGCGAACCTGCCGCAGGTCGTGACGGTGCTCTACTCGTTCTCCGAGCGCTGGGGCGACACGCTGCTGCCCTCGGTCTACGGGCTCGAGAACTACCGGCGGATCGCGGGCGAGCTGGCCGGCCCGGCGTTCAATAGCGTCGTGCTGGCCGGGGCCGCGACGCTGGTGTGCCTGGTGTTCGGCGCCGTCACGGCCCAGGCGGTCGCGCGCGGCCGGATCGTCGGCCGCTGGGCGGTCGACCTCGTCATCATGGTGCCGTTCGTGCTGCCCGGCCTGGTGATCGGCGTCGCCTACCTCGTGGCGTTCAACGAGGGCCCGCTGGTGCTGACGGGCACCGCGACGATCCTGGTCCTGGCCTATTTCACGCGGCGCGTCGCCTTCGTCTACCGGTCCGCCAACGCGGCCATCCTGCAGCTCGACCACCGGCTGGAGGAAGCCTCGAGCATCTGCGGCGCGAGCTGGGCGACCACCATGCGCCGCATCACCCTGCCGTTGATCGCGCCGGCATTGCTGGCCGGCGGGATCCTGGTGTTCGCGACCCTGATCGGCGAGATCAGCGTGACGGTGCTGCTCTACTCCGCCAAGTGGAAGACCTTGACCATCGCGATCTACGAATACTTGCTCGGCAACGATATCGCCAAGGCGAGCGCGCTCGGCACGGTGACCATCATCCTGACCCTGGCGCTGGTCGCGGGCGCCAGCCGCCTGGCCGGCCGCAACATGGCCGATATGTTCCGCTAGCGCAGCGCGATCCCGCAGACCGACGCCAGGCGTTCCGCGATGCCGGGCGCGGCGGCGAGCACCGTATTGCCGCCCAGCATCCCGCCGCCCTCCAGGAAGTCGCTGATCCGGCCACCCGACTCCTCGACCAGCAGCAGGCCGGCCAGCACGTCCCAGCTGTTGATGTGCAGCTCGCAATAACCGTCCAGCTCGCCGGCGGCGACGTGCGCGAGGCCCAGCGCGGCCGAGCCGCCCTGGCGGATATCGCAGCCTGCGTCGAGCAGCCGGCGCACGAGGGCGAGATTGTCCGCCGCCCCCCGGCGCTCGGTGTAGCCGAAGTCGACGAGGCAGCGATCGAGGTCGCGCGTGCCGCTCGTGCGGATCCGCACGCCGTTGCGAAAGGCGCCCTCCCCGCGGCTTGCGGTGAACATCGCTCCCGCCGCGGGCTCGGCGATCACGCCGATTTCGGGGCGTCCATCCTGGCAGAACGCGATCGAGACCGCGAAACCGGCCAGTCCGCGCGAAAAATTGGTTGTCCCGTCGATCGGGTCGACGACCCACAGCCGCGGCGCCGCGGCGCCGCCGCCCTCCTCGCCGAGAAAGCCGTCGCCGGGAAACTCCCCGGCCAGCCGCTCGCGGATCAGCCGTTCGACTTCCATGTCGGCGGCGGTGACGTAGTCGCGCCGGCCCTTGGCCTGGACGCGCAGGCGCGCCGGATCGCGCTGAAACTCGAGCGCCAGCACGGAGCACTCCCGTGCGACCGTTTCGGCGATCTGGGCGCGCCGGAGGATGTCTCTGTCCGGAAGCAAGGCGATGGCGTCCGTCGGTGTCCGGAAGATTCAGCGCATGACAATAGGCCTTATTGCGGACCGCCGACAGCGCATAGCGCCGTTGCCCGACGGAATCGCGGCCTGGCAGCGCGGCCCGTGGCGGGCGCATCGGCCTTCGCGCCTCCGGGCGCCGGAGTGCGTCGGACTTCGATCCTCAACCCGCAGGATGCGGTTCGCTGCGCCTGCGCCCTACCCCGCCCCCGCCCTCAGCTCCGCCGGCAGGCACTCGAACAGCTCGATCACGCCCTTGCCCTTCATCTCGACGCTGGCGAGCGGGCGGGCCGCGTAGCGCTGGTCGAGGCGCGCGGCGGCCTGGCGGCTGACCGCGACCGCGTTGACCGGCGCGGCGGCGCAGACGCGCGCGGCGACGTTGACGGTGTCGCCCCAGACGTCGAACTGGTACTGGCGGCGGCCCATGACGCCGGCCACGACCGGGCCGACATGCACGCCGACGCGCACGCCCCAATGCGCCGGCAGGTCGCGCGTGGCCGCGACGATCGCCAGGCCGCACTCGACCGCGGCGCGCACCGGGGCTTCGATCGGCGCCAGAAGGCCGCCGGTCGCCATGAAGGCGTCGCCGATCGTCTTGATCTTCTCGAGCCCGTGGTCGGCGGCGATCGTCTCGCAGCGCGCCACCCAGGTCTGCAGCGCCGCCACCACGTCCTCGGGCGAGTTGCGGTCGCAGAACGCGGTGAAGTCGGCGAGGTCGGCGAACAGCACGGCAACGTCGTCGTGCCGGCGCGGCTTGACCTCGTCAGTCTGCTTCAGCTCCGCCACCGCCGCCTGCGGCAGGATCACCTGCAAGAGCTCGTCCGCCCGCTGGCGCGCCGTCTCGATCTGGCGCAGCCGCTCGCTCTCGAGGTCGGTCAGCCGCTTCTGCTCGAGGCAGGCGCGCGTGCGCGCCTTGAGCAGGGTCAGGTTGAACGGCTTGGTCAGGTAGTCGGCCGCGCCCAGCTCGATGCATTTCACCACGCTGTCGATCTCGTCGATCGCCGAGATCACCAGCACCGGCACGCGGCGCAAGGCGGGATCGGCCTGCATGCGCGCCAGCACGTCGTAGCCGTTCATTCCCGGCATCATGATGTCGAGGAAGATCAGGTCGTAGGGCTGCGCCGCGGCCATGGCAAGCGCCTGCGCGCCGTTCTCCGCCGTGTCGATCGCGAAATCGCCGATGCGCTTGAGCCGGCGCGTCAGCGTGAAGCGGTTGTTGTCGTCGTCGTCGACGACCAGAATCGCCGGGCGGCGCGGCTCGGTCATCCGCCGCCCTCTTGTTTCTCCCGCGCGTCCAGCAGCCGGTTCAGCTTGCCGACCAGGCGGTCGAGGTCGACCGGCTTGATGTCGTAGTCGTCGCAGCCGGCGGCGAGCGCCTGGTCGCGGTGCTGCGCCATGGCGTGCGCCGAAAGCGCGACGACCGGGATCGCCCGCGTCACGGGATCGGCCTTGAGCCGCCTGGTCGCCTCGAACCCGTCGAGCACGGGCAGGTGCAGGTCCATGACGATGATGTCGGGCCGGTCGCGCCGCGCGGCCGCCACGCCCTTCTCGCCGTCGACGGCGATGCTGACGGCGAAGCCGCGCTTCCTGAGGCGCGAGGACAGCATGAACGCGTTGTCGTCATTGTCCTCGACGTAGAGCACGCGGATCACGAAGCTTCCCTCCGCCGCTCGCCGCCGTCGGCCGGCGCCGCGGAGCCGGGACCGGGCGGCCGCGGCAGCAGCGCGCGCAGCTCGCGCAACAGGTCGGCCCGGCTCATGGCGCCCTTGAACAGGATCTGGCGCACCGCGCCCGCCAGGCGCTCGCGGTCGGCCGGGCTCAGCTCCATCGCGGTGCAGACCACGACCGGGATGTCGTGGCCGCTGTCGCGCCGGCGCAGCGCCGCCAGGAACTCGAACCCGTCCATCTCGGGCATCATGAGGTCGAGCAGCACGGCGGTCGGCGCCTTGGCCTCGACCGCCGTCAGCGCCTCGCGCCCGTTCGCCGCCTCGCGCACGCGCCAGCCGTCGCCTTCCAGCGCATGGCGCACGAACAGGCGCGTCTCCGGGTCGTCGTCCACCACCAGCACCTCGGCGGCGCCGGCGCGGAACCGCGCCAGCGTCGCGCGCAGCCGGTCGCGGTCGAACGGCTTCACCATGTAGTCGATCGCGCCCAGCGCCAGGCCGCGCTTCTTCTCGTCGACGACGGTGTGCAGGATCACGGGGATCGCCGCCAGCTCGGGATTGGCCTTGAGCGCGCCCAGCACCATCCAGCCGTCCATCTCGGGCATGACGACGTCGAGCACGATCGCGTGCGGCCGGCGCTTCTGCGCGAGCGCCAGCCCGTCGCGGCCGTTCTCGGCCATGATCGGCGTGTAGCCCTCCTTCTCGAGGAACCGCCGCAGCATGTCGCGCACGGTCGAGTCGTCGTCGATCACCAGCACCTCGGGCGCGGCGGCCGGCTTGCGCGCCGCCGGC
>JAKLKW010000269.1 GCA_023150455.1 Alphaproteobacteria bacterium
CGCCACCTGGTGCTGAACGGGCATGTCGACGTGTTCCCGGTGGCCGACGAGGACCGCTGGAAGCACGGCCCCTGGTCGGGCGCCGTCGCCGACGGCAACGTCTACGGGCGCGGCTCGTCCGACATGAAATGCGGCACCACCGCGTCGATCTTCACCTTCCACTACCTCAGCCGCATCAAGGACAAGCTGAAGGGCAAGCTGACGCTCACCTGCGTTTCGGACGAGGAGACGTTCGGCCCCTACGGCGCCAACTACCTGATCAAGAACCACCCGGAAGTGCGCGGCGACTGCTGCCTGAACGGCGAGCCGTCCAGCCCCTACACGCTCCGGTTCGGCGAGAAGGGCCTCTTGTGGCTCGAGTTCACGATCCGCACGCGCGGCTCGCACGGCGCCTATCCGCACGCGAGCGAGAGTGCCTCGAAGGTGATGGCGCGCCTGATCGGCGACCTCGAGTCCCTGACCGCCCTGCCGGTCGAGGTGCCGGGCAACGTCATGGGCGCGCTCGACGCCGCGCGCCAGGAGATCGAGGCGGCGCAAGGGCCGGGCTCGGCCGACATCGTGCCGAAGGTGACGGTCAACATCGGCGTGGTCGAAGCCGGCATCAAGGTCAACATGACGCCGTCCACGGCGCGCATGGAGGTCGACGTCCGCCTGCCGATCGGCATGACGCGCGAGCGCATCCTCGCGGAGGTGAAGCGCATCCTGGAGCGCTATCCGCAGGCGACCATGCGCGAGATCAACCACAACGCGCCGAGCTGGTGCGACCCCGGCCACGAGATGGTCGAGATCCTCCAGAAGAACGTGCGCGCGCTGAAGGGCTTCGAGCCGAAGCCGGTCGTCAGCCTGGGCGCCACCGACACGCGGCTGTGGCGCTACCACGACGTGCCGGCCTACGTGTACGGGCCCGTGCCGACGGGCATGGGCTCGTTCGACGAGCACGTGCCGATCGACGTGTTCCTGCACATCGTGCGCACCCACGTTCTGTCGGCCTACGACTACCTGTCGCGCTGAATCCCGGCCGGCGGCGCGCCGGCCTGCCGGCCCGATCCGACGGCCTTCTGCGCCATGCGCCGGAGCTCGTCGCGCCTGACCTTGACGCCGTTGGGGCCCTCGACGGTCGGAAAGGCGTCGACCGTCACGACGCGCACGGGCGCCTTGAACGCGGCGAGGCGCTCGCGGCAATGGGCGATGATCGCCGGCTCCTCGACCGTTGCCCCCGGCGCCGGGATGACGAAAGCGACCGGGCGCACGCCGCCCTCGACCTGCGCCTCGACCACCTGGCAGGCGGCGAGCGACGGGTTCTCGAGGACGGTCGCCTCGATCTCCAGCGGATTGACCAGGTAGCCGCCGAGGCGCAGCACGTCGCCCATGCGGCCCAGGTGGACGAAGCCGCCGTCCGCGGTGGCGTAGCCGAGGTCGCCGGTGCGCAGGAAGCCGTCCTCGGTGAAGGCGGCCCGCGTCGCGGCCTCGTCGTCGAGATACCCCGCCATCAGGCTGGGCCCCTTGAGCTCGATCTCGCCGTGGACGCCGGGCGCCGCGAGCGCGCCCGAGGCGACGTCGCGGACCCGCGCCCGGCCGCGCGGCGAAACGGGCAGGCCGCCCGCTTCGCGCCGCCGCGCGAGGGCCGCGTCTTCCGGCTGCATCGCGAACAGCGCCAGCGTCTCGCTCATGCCGAACAGGCCGCGCAGCGTCACCCCGCGCTCTTGCGCCCGCTCCGGAAGATCGACGAGCGCCGGGTTGAAGTTGGCATGGCCGAAGAAGCGGAGGTCGGGGAACGGCCGCTTCCCGTCGCTCGCGGCCAGCATGCGGTCGAGCATGTCGTCGGTGCCGACCATGTTGGTGACCTTGCGCGTGCGCGCGAGGCGCGCGCAATCCCCGGCGTCGAAGGCCGGCGGCACGACCATCGGGCATCCCGCCGCGACCGCGCCGAGCATCTGGGCGAAGCCGAACGCGCCGGCGAAGGGAACCAGCATCTGGACGACCGACGACGGCCGGTCGAGTCCGAAGGCCGCCGCCACGTCGCGCCCGTGCGCGGCGATGCCGCGCTGGACATGGGCGACGAGCTTCGGGGCGCGCGTCGTCCCCGAGGTGGTGAAGACCATGGCGCGATCGTCCGGCTGCCCGACATCGGCGCGCAACGGCTCTGCGCAGAGGCGGTCGATCGGCACCGGTGCATGGCCGCCCCAGGGCGAAGCCTCCTCGGCGCCGGCGACGATGACGGCGTTCAGGGCGACGAGATCGGCAGACGGAACGGTCGCGAAAATCTCGCGGCCGGGCAGTTTCCCCTGCTGCGCGCCGGCGACCAGCGCCCGCGCGCGGGTGCGGCGCAAGAGCTCGCCGATTTCGCCGCCGCGGAACCGCGCGTTGACGCCGACCGCCATCGCGCCCAGGCGCGCGCAGGCGAGGAAGACGGCGAGCCAGTCGGCGCCGTTCGCCAGCCAGAGCGCGACGGCGTCGCCCCGGCCGATGCCGAGGCGCGCGAAGCCTTGCGCGAGCGCGCGCGAACGCGCGCCGATCTCGCCGTATGTGGAAACGCGCCCGTCCGGCGCGATCACACAGGGCCGGCCCGCCGGGGCCGCATCGAACATGGCATGGAAGGTGTCGCTCATGGCGGCGCGCCCGTACCGCGCGACTACGACCGGTCCTGCGCCGGCGCCAGCAGCGCCTCGGCGGCGGCGAAGTCGACCGGCGTGTCGATGTCGATCGAGCGCTCGCGCGGCATGACGACGGCGCCGGTGCGGCCGAACAGCAGGCTCTGCCCGCCCTTGCCCGGACCTTCCATCAGCCCGTCGATCGAGAAGGCGTAAACGCAGCCGTTGAGCTGCCAGGCCGGCGGCAGCGCCTGGCGCGGCTGCCACGGATCGGCGCCGGCGATGAACGTCTCCGGCCTGCCGTCGACCAGGCGCCAGGCGCGATGCGGGTTGAGGTCGGCATCCTTGAACGTGGCGACGCTGTCGAGGCGGCGCGCTTCCAGCATCTCCAGGCACGCAGCCACGTCCTCGGGCCGGCGCAGCGGCGCGGTCGGCTCCAGCAGCACCATGACCGTGGCCGTCTCGCCCTCCGCGCGCAGGCGGCGGATCAGGTCGCGCAGCGCGTCGGTGACCTGGGCCGTGTCGGTCGCCAGATCGGCGGGCCGGTCATAGACCTCGGCGCCGCAGCGTCGCGCCACTGCGGCGATTTCCTCCCCGTCGGTCGACACGATCGTGCGGTCGATCGCCGGCACCGCGCGCGCCG
>JAKLKW010000066.1 GCA_023150455.1 Alphaproteobacteria bacterium
GTTCGTCGGCCCGCAGCTTCGCTCCCCGCTTCCTTCACGCCGTCCTCGCGGTCCGACGCTCTGCGGTTCGCTTCGCTCGCTGTGACCAGCTCACGAGAGGACTTTCACCTCCAAGTCGATGCCCGTGCCGGGCGCACAAACAAAACGGCCCGGCGGGGTCGCCGCCGGGCCGTCGCTCGAACTCCCGAAGGAGACGGGCTCAGAGCTGCTTGTACTTGCCTTCCTTGGTCCAGACATACCAGACGTAGTTCGAGTTCGACACGTCGCCCTTGTTGTCATAGATCAGCTTGCCGAGCACCGTGTCGAAGGTCTTGCCGTGGATCTGCGCGGCGACCTTCTGCGCGTCGAACGAGTTCGCCGCCTTCACCGCCGCGGCATAGACCTGGAACGCCGCGTAGGTGTAGAGCGTGTAGCCCTCGGGCTTGTAGCCCGTCTTCATGAACTTGTCGACGATCGCCTTGGCGGCCGGATTGGCCGTCGGGTCGGGCGCGAAGGTCATCAGCAGGCCCTCGCCGGCAGGGCCGGCGATCTTCCAGAACTCCTCGGTCACCAGCGCGTCCTCGCTGATGAACTGCGCCTTGAAGCCCTGCTCGCGCGCCTGCTTCACCATCAGCCCGACCTCGGTGTGGTACGAGCCGACGTAGACGACGTCGATGTTCATCGACTTCATCTTGCTGATCAGCGCGGTGAAGTCCTTGTCGCCCTTCTGGAACGAGTCATAGAGGGCTTCCTTCGCGCCGGCCGCGTTGTAGGCCTTCTTGGTCTCGTCGGCGATGCCCTGGCCGTACGGCGTCTTGTCGTGCAGGACGGCGATCTTCTTGCCCTTGTACTTCTCGGCGATCCACTTGCCGGCGATCTTGCCTTGGATATCGTCGCGGCCGCAGGTGCGCAGCACCGTCTTGATGCCCTTCTTGGCCGGCTCCTCGGTCAGGCGCGGGTTGGTCGAGGCCGGCGTGATCTGCAGGATGTTGTTCTCGGCATAGACCGCCGACGCCGGGATCGACACGCCCGAGCAGTAGTGGCCGGCGACGAATATCACCTTCTTCTGCACGAACGAGTTGGCGACCGGCAGCGCCTGCTTGGGCTCGCACTGGTCGTCGCCGAGCTCGAGCTTCAGCTTCTTGCCGAGGAGGCCGCCCGCCGCGTTGATGTCGGCGACCGCCATCTCGGCGCCCTTCTTCATCTGCTCGCCGAACACGGCGTCGCCGCCGGTCAGCGGGCCGGCCGTGGCGACCACGACGTCCTGCGCGTGGGCCGCGGCGGCCAAGGCCGTCGCCGCCACCGCGGCCAAGAGGAACCCAGTGAACCTACGCATGCATCTCTCCCTGTGTGGTGAAATCCCCCGAAACTGCGGGCCGGAGAGGTTCGATTTTCCAGCCCTGGCAGCATTTTGAGGCCGCGCCCGCGGGCTGGCAATGGCCAACTTGGCGCAGGTCCGTTCCCGACGCCGCCCGCCCGCGCGATCATCCGAAATCATGCCTTCGCGCGCCACGAGAACAGCCCGCTGCGCTCGTACATCCATGGGTACTGCGTGACCATCATGCGCGCCAGCGTGACGCGGTGTGCCAGCAGGGTCACGGCGATGAGATAGACCGTATTGCCGAGCGCGAAGACGGTATTGTCGATGATATACGCGTCGAAGTTCTGCGCGCGGCCGATGAACAGCACGAACTCGGTCAGGCGCGCGCCGAGCGACAGCAGCACGCCATAGCCGATACTCTGCGCCCACGGACGCCAGGTGCGCGCCAGAGCCTGCCCGGTCATCAGCGCGAATCCGCCGAAGACGACGAAGGCCGAGATGCCGATGCCGAGCCACGATTCGGCGAAGGGACTCATGCGCTGGCCCTCTTCGCCGCCGCCTCGTCGATGCCCCCTTCGAGATAGGCGGCGCGCACCTCGTGGTTGGCCAGAAGCTCGGAGCCGCTGCCGGCCAGCGTGATCTTGCCGTTCACCATCACATAGCCGCGATGGGCCAGGCGCAGCGCGTGGAAGGCGTTCTGCTCGACCAGGAAGATGGTCATGCCGGTGGTCTTGTTGATCTCGCGGATGATCTGGAAGATCTGCTTGACGATCATCGGCGCGAGGCCGAGCGACGGCTCGTCCAGCAGCAGGAGGCGCGGGCGGCTCATCAGGGCGCGAGCGATCGCCAGCATCTGCTGCTCGCCGCCCGACAGCGTGCCGCCGCGCTGGCCCTGGCGTTGCTCCAGGATCGGGAAGATCTGGAACACCCGCTCCAGGTCCGCGCCGAAATGTTTCGGGTCGGCAGCCAGCGCGCCCATCTGCAGGTTTTCCAGCACCGTCATGCGCGGAAAGATGCGCCGGCCTTCCGGCGCGTGGGCGATCCCGTTGCGCATGATGAGATGCGTCGGCGTGCGGGTGATGTCGCGTCCTTCGAACAGCACGCGGCCGGCCGAGGCCTGCGGGGTGGCGCAGATCGTCATCAGAAGCGTGGACTTGCCGGCGCCGTTGGCGCCGATCAGCGTGACGATCTCGCCCTGGCGGACCTCCATGTCGACGCCGCGCAGCGCCTCGATGTGGCCGTAGAAGGTGTGGACGCCCTGGACCGACAGCACGGGATCTCAAGCCTTCACGATGGTTTGCAGGTCGGTGGCGACTTCGGGCGGAAGCTCGTCCTCCTCCGCCTCGCCAAGATAGGCGCGGACCACCGCCGGATCGCTGCGAACCTCGGCCGGCGTGCCGTCGCTGATCTTGCGGCCGTAGTCGAGCACGACGACGTGGTCCGAGATCTTCATGACCACGGTCATGTCGTGCTCGATCAGCAGCACGCCGATCTTGTGCTCGTCGCGGATGAACAGCAGCAGGTCGTTGAGCTCGGCCGACTCGCGCGGGTTCAGGCCCGCGGCCGGCTCGTCCAGGCACAACAGGCGCGGCTCGGTGCACATGGCGCGGATGATCTCGAGCCGGCGCTGCGCTCCGTACGGCAGGTTGCCGGCGTCCTCGTCGGCGCGCGGCGAGAGCCCGATGCGGTCGAGCCAGTAGCGCGCAAGGTCGACCGCCGCGCGCTCGGCCCTCACGTAGCCCTTGGCGGCGAACAGGCCGGTCAGCGTGTAGGTGGAGGCGCGCATCAGCTTGTTGTGCTGGGCGACGATCAGGTTCTCCAGCACCGACATGCGCGGAAACAGGCGGATGTTCTGGAAGGTGCGCGCCACCCGCGCGTGCTGCGCGATGCGATGGCCTTCCATCTGCTCGAGCAGGTACGTGCCGCCGCCGGGCGTTCGCAGGGTCAGCCGGCCGACCGAGGGCTTGTAGAACCCGGTCAGGCAATTGAACACCGTCGTCTTGCCCGCCCCGTTCGGCCCGATGATCGCCGTGATCTGCGCGTTGCGCGCCTGGAACGACACGTCGTCGATCGCGACCAGGCCGCCGAAGCGCATCGACAGGTGCTCGACGTCGAGCAGCGGAGCCGCCGGGTCGCGCAGCGGCGCGGCAACTGCGGCCGTCATTTCGCCCTCGCTCCGGCCCGGCCGCCGTTCATCGTGATGGTCGGCTCGCGATGGGCGAGCAGCCCCTGCGGGCGCCAGATCATGATCAGCACCATCAGCCCCCCGAAGGCCAGCATGCGGTAGAGCTCGAGGTCGCGGAACCATTCCGGCCCGCCGATCAGCACGATGGTCGCGATCACCACGCCGATCTGGCTGCCCATGCCGCCGAGCACGACGATGGCGAGGATGATGGCGGATTCGAGGAAATTGAAGCTCTCCGGGCTGATGAAGCCCTGGCGCGTGGCGAAGAACGAGCCGGCGAAGCCGCCGAACATGGCGCCGATCGCGAAGGCCGTCAGCTTGGTGTTGGTCGGGTTGATGCCGAGCGCGCGGCACGCCGTCTCGTCCTCGCGCAGCGCCTCCCAGGCACGGCCGATCGGCAGCTTTCGTACGCGCAAGGTGAACCAGTTGGTGATCAGCGCCAGCAGCAGGATGATGTAGTAGAGCCACATCTGCCGGTGGAACGGCGAGTAGTCGAGATTGAAAAACTGGGCGAACGTGGTCTGGCCTTCCGGCGCCGAGGGCGCGAACTGCAGCCCGAAGAAGCTCGGCCGCGGAATGCCGCCGATGCCCTGCGCGCCGCCCGCGAGCTCGGCCCAGTTCAACAGGATGATGCGGATGATCTCGCCGAAGCCGAGCGTCACGATCGCCAGATAGTCGCCGCGCAGCCGCAGCACGGGGAACCCCAGCAGCACGCCGAAGCTGGCCGCCATCAGGCCGGCAACCGGCAGGGTCTCCCAGAAGTTCAGGCCCAGCTTTACCGAGAAGACCGCATAGGTGTACGCACCCACGGCGTAGAATGCCACGTAGCCGAGGTCGAGCAGCCCGGCCAGCCCGACCACGACGTTCAGGCCCCAGCCCAGCATGATGTAGGTGAAGATCAGGACGCCGAGATCGACCAGGCGCTTGTCGTCGGCGAAATAGGCATAGAACGGCATGACCAGCGCGATCAGGAAGAACACGGGCCCGAGCTGCCGCCCCAGCCGGGCGACCAGGTGCCCGATCTGCGTGCCGTGCGAGTCCTGGCCGCCGATCACGCCGGCGACGACGCCGCGGGCGGCCGTGGCCTCGGCGCGCCACACGACCCAGGCGCGGATCGCCACGGAAGCCACGACCAGCCAGGTGAACCAGGTGTGCACCTGGTATTGCGGCGCGACGGGATTGACCAGGGCCACCACGATCCAGCCGAGCGACAGGACTCCCGTGACCAGGGCGATCGGCCGGGCCAGGCCGGCGTTGATCAACGACATCAGAAGCTTGGCGATGAACAGCACGAGCACGGCGTAGAAGAGATCGCCGAACCGCGTCTCGATGAAGCTGGTCGAACCCTTGTCCTGGATGCGGAAGCCCAGCAGCGGCAGGGCGAGCGTGAAGGCGACGGCGGCGAAGATCGCCGCGTCCTTGACCATCGCGGGCAAGGACATGGCGGGACGCGCTGCGGTCTGTTGCGCGACGGCGACCATGTCAGACCTTCTCGATCTCGGGCTTGCCGAGCAGCCCGGTCGGACGGAAGACCAGCGCCAGCACCAGGACCGCGAAGGCCGCGACGTCCTTGTACTCGGCGCTGAAATAGGCCGACCAGAACACCTCGATCAGGCCGATCAGGAGCCCGCCGAGCATGGCGCCGGGCAGCGAGCCGATGCCGCCGAGCACCGCGGCGCTGAACGCCTTGATGCCGGCGAGGAAGCCGACATAGAAGTCGATGATGCCGTAGTACAGCAGCCATACCATGCCGGCGACCGCGGCCAGCGCCGCGCCCATGACGAAGGTGAGCGAGATGGTGCGGTCGACGTCGACGCCGAGCAGGCGCGCCATGCGCATGTCCTGCTCGCAGGCGCGCTGGTTGCGCCCCAGCGCCGTGCCGGTGATCAGCAGCGTGAACCCGACCATCAGCACGACGGTGAGCACGACGATGACGATCTGCATGTAGCCGAGCTGCACGGTGAAGCCGTCGCTCTCCATCACCGTGATGCCGCCGCTGATCAGCGGCTGCCCGACCGCCTTGTTGCGCGCGCCCTGCATGATCTGCACGTAGTTCTGCAGGAAGATCGACATGCCGATGGCGGAGATGAGCGGCGCCAGGCGGCCCGAGCTTCGCAAGGGCCGGTAGGCCAGGCGCTCCACCGCCCAGCCGTGCAGCGCGGTGAACGCCATGGCGATGACCAGCATCAAGAGCAGCGCCAGCGGCACCCAGGTGATGCCGGATAGGCCGAGCACCATGAAGGCGATCAGCGTCACGAAGCCGCCGATCATGAAGATGTCGCCATGGGCGAAATTGACCATGCCGATGATGCCGTACACCATCGTGTAGCCGATGGCGATCAGGCCGAAGATCGACCCCAGCGTGAGGCCATTGATCAGCTGCTGCAGGAAATACGCCATCGACCCCCGGACTGCCCCCAAGCCTGCCGGCAGGTCGTCGCCTGCGGCATTTTCCATTTATTTGGCGGCCGAGACCCTAGCCTGCCGCCTTGCCGGCCGCAAGAGAGCCGATGGCGCATTTGCGAGCGCGGGAATGCTTGTATGACAACCATTTGCCCGGTGATGACGCAGCGCCGCCAGGAAGCGCCGCTTCCGGTTCAGACGGCCGTTCCGCGGCCCCCGCCGCCGCCCGGCCCCCGCCCGCCCCCGCGCTTGGAGAGGACGAACCGGAGCCGGCGCAGCGCCAACTGCTTCAATTGCGCCTCCGTCGCCGTGGCCGCGCCGGTGACCGACACCTCGACCAGCGTGTCGGGGTCGATCGCGGTCACCTTCACGTAGGCGCCGATGCGCTGGAACTCGAAATAGACCTCGCCCCTGGGTCTGGCTTGTTCCACGCCGGGTTCCTCCCCGTCGTCCGTCCCCCTATAATCTCCCGAAGTCGCTTCCGAAACCAGACAGGCAGACCGCCATGACCGCCTCCGCCGCGCGCAAGGGCACGACCGCCGCCCCGACGTCCGAGAAGGGAGGCTCCGACATGGGGCCGTTCCGGTGGGAGGACCCGTTCCTGCTGGAGGACCAGTTGAGCGAGGACGAGCGCATGGTGCGCGACGCCGCGCACGACTACTGCCAGAGCAAGCTGATGCCGCGCGTGCTCGAGGCGAACCGGCACGAGCGATTCGACCGCGAGATCCTGAACGAGATGGGGGCGCTCGGCTTCCTCGGCTCGACCATCCAAGGCTACGGCTGCGCCGGCGTCAGCTATGTCTGCTACGGCCTGGTGGCGCGCGAGGTCGAGCGCGTGGACTCCGGCTACCGCTCGGCCATGAGCGTGCAGTCTTCGCTGGTCATGCACCCGATCAACGCCTATGGCAGCGAGGAGCAGCGCCGCAAGTACCTGCCGAGGCTCGCCGCCGGCGAATGGGTCGGCTGCTTCGGCCTGACCGAGCCCGACCACGGCTCGGATCCCGGCGGCATGAAGACGCGCGCGCGCAAGGTCGCCGGCGGCTACGTGCTGAAGGGCGCCAAGATGTGGATCACCAACTCGCCGATCGCCGACGTGATGGTGGTCTGGGCCAAGGACGACGCCGGCGACATCCGCGGCTTCATCCTCGAGCGCGGCATGAAGGGGCTCTCGACGCCGAAGATCGAGGGCAAGTTCTCGCTGCGCGCGTCGGTCACCGGCGAGATCGTGATGGACGACGTCGAGGTGCCCGAGGCCAACCTGCTGCCCAACGTGAAGGGATTGAAGGGCCCGTTCGGCTGCCTGAACCGGGCGCGCTACGGCATCGCCTGGGGCTCGATGGGGGCGGCCGAGTTCTGCTGGATGGCGGCGCGCGAGTACACGCTGAACCGCAAGCAGTTCGGCCGGCCGCTCGCGGCCAACCAGCTGGTGCAGAAGAAGCTCGCGGACATGCAGACCGAGATCGCGCTCGGGCTGCAGGCCTGCCTGCGCGTCGGCCGGCTGATGGACGAGCACCGCGTGGCGCCCGAGATGATCTCGCTGATCAAGCGCAACAACTGCGGCAAGGCGCTCGACATCGCCCGGGTCGCGCGCGACATGCACGGCGGCAACGGCGTGGCGGACGAGTTCCACGTGATCCGCCATGTCATGAACCTCGAGGCGGTCAACACCTACGAGGGCACGCATGACATCCACGCGCTGATCCTGGGCCGCGCGCAGACCGGCATCCAGGCGTTCACCGGATAGTAACCTTTGCGGCCGTAGGGTCGTCGGACGGCAGGGCAGGACAGCCGCATGCGCCAGGAAGGCCGGTCAGCGCCATGAGCAGCCCGTCATGAGTAGCGGGGGCGGCGCCCGTTGGATCGTTTGGCTCGTGGGCGCCGTCGTGGTCGGCGCGCTCATCGCCTATCTGAGCGTCCGTTTCCCGGATACGCTGGACAACGAGGACAACCAGCTGCGGCTGGTCATCGGCGTGCTGTGGCTGGCGCTGGTCGGCAGCGCCGTGGCGTCGCGCGCGACGACCGGCGGCGTCGGCCTACTGCTGCGCAACCTGGTGATCTGGGGCGCCATCGGCCTGGGCTTGCTGACCGCCTATTCGTTCCGCGCCGAGTTCGCGTTCCTCAAGGACCGCGTGACCGCCGAGCTGGTACCGCATCGCGGCTCCGCGCCGCCCGCCGCCGCCATGCGCGCCGGCGAGCCGCCGAGCATCACGTTCCGCACGCGCCAGGGCGGGCATTTCGTGGTCGAGGCGCAGGTGAACGGCTCGCCGATCCGCTTCATGGTCGACACCGGCGCCAGCGACGTGATGCTGACCGCGGCCGATGCGCGCCGCGCCGGCATCAACCCGAACGCCCTCAACTTCACGCAGCGCTACCAGACGGCCAACGGCATCGCCCTCGGCGCGCCGGTCGTGCTGACGCGCGTGAGCGTCGGCCCGGTCGAGGTCGAGAACGTGCACGGCTCCGTCAGCCAGGCCGAAGGCGGGATCTCCCTCCTCGGCATGAGCTTCCTCGGCCGCTTGAGCGGCTACGAGGTGCGCGACGGCGCGCTCACGCTCAGGCAATAGGCCCTCGTCGCCCCACGCCCGCGCCCTACTTCCATGCCGAAGACGAACCAGCCTCGCCAGCGGCTCTCGTTCCGCCGCAGTGCTTGGGCGCGCGCCTGTATCGGAAAGCGGGTGTGATGCCCCGGCATCGCGCGTCGTCTCTCAATATTGTATCCTGGGAGGCCGACCGAGCGGCGCCGCGTTCCTCAGCCAGGCGGCATCCGCCGGAATTCCCTTGACCCTGAAGCGCGGTTCAGGGTGTAGGGTTTTCATCGAGATCAGAGACGGCAGCGATGCTGAACATCGGCGATGTCGCACGGGAAAGCGGCGTGAGCGTTGAAGCCCTGCGCTATTACGAGCGCCAGGGACTGGTCGCCGCGCCGGACCGCGACGACAACGGCTACAGGCTCTATCGCCCGGACGCCGTCGCCCGCGTCCGTTTCATCAAGCGCGCCCAGGAAGTCGGGTTCACGCTCAGTGACGTGAAGGAGTTGCTGGCGCTGCAGGCGCGTCCCGGCGCCTCCTGCGGCGACGTGCGCATGCGGGCCGCCGGCAAGATGCGCGAGATCGAGGGAAAGATCGCCACGCTGCAGCGCATGAAGACCTTCTTGGAGGCCTGGACCGCGCAGTGCGTTGACGCCGCGCCCGCGGAGCGGTGTCCCGTCCTCGACGCCCTGAAAAACGACGAAACGGACTGACATGCCGACGATCGAGCTTGTGTACGAGAGCTCCTGCCCCAACGTGCAGCGCACCCGTATGCGCCTGGCCGAGGCGATGCGCGCCGCCGGCCTGGCACCCTCGTGGACGGAATGGGAGATCGGCGATCCGGCGGCCCCGGCGCATGCCAGGGCCTATGGCTCGCCGACGATCCTGGTCGAGGGCCGGGACGTCGCCGGCCAAGCCCCCGGCGAGGAGAGCCGCAGTTGCCGGCTCTACTCCCTCGATGGTGCCGACCGCGGCGTGCCGCCTCTTGACCTGATCGTCGCGGCACTTTCCGCGCAGGGCGGTGCGCCGGCCGCACGAGGCACGGCGCGACTCAATCCGGCGATCCTTCCGTCGGCAGGGCTGGTGCTGCTGCCGAAGCTGACCTGCGCGGCCTGCTGGCCGGCCTATGCAGCGCTGCTGAGCAGCCTTGGGGTCGGGTTCTTCGACTACACGCCCTACCTCCTCCCGCTGGCCGCCGCCTTCCTCGGCGTTTCCGTCTTGGCGCTCGCACGTAGCGCCGCCGCGGGGCGCCGGTTCGGGCCGCTCGTTCTCGGCACCGGCGCCGCGATCGCGGTCCTCGCCGGGAAATTCGGCTTCGACAGCGATGCGGTGACGTACGCAGGGCTCGGCATCCTCGTCGGCGCCTCCGTCTGGAATGCGTGGCCGCGAGGCAACCGCTCCAACGCAGCCGCGATATCATGTCCGCATTGCGCGGAAGCGTCTGTCAGTTCGCCGTCGTGAGGGACGGGTCCCTGCGCGTCCAAGGTGGTTGCGCTGACTGCCGCTGGAAGGTGTAGGCATCGCCAGGAAAGGCGATGGACATGAACACCCTTATCACCGCCGCGGTGAATGGCGTCCTTTCGGCCTTCGAGACGGCCTTGCGCCGCGGGCGGTGGCGCGATGCGGAGCGCCTGCTGTGCGCACTTGAACTGCTGAATGCCGATGGCGCGCCGCGGCCGCCTCTGGCCGCTGCCTATGCGGCGATGGCAAGGACGAGCCGAAGTCGTGCCGGGCGCGGTGGCGCGCGCCGGCGGCCTGGCAAGGCGCATGGGGCAGCGGTCCGCCGGCCGATGGGCGCGGGTTAGGCGGCACGTCCGGCCAGCACCCTGTCGGCGAGCAGCGCCAGCATGCCGGAAGCCGCGACGGCGATCGCCATCGGCATCGCGCTCGGCTGGTGGATGGCGCCGACGACGGTCGAGGCGATCGCCGCCAGGCCGAACTGCATGACGCCGAGCATGGCCGAGGCGGCGCCGGCGTTCTCGCCGTGCGGCGCCATCGCCAGCGCGCCGGCGTTCGGCATGACGAAGCCCAGGCCGGCGATGTAGACGAACAGCGGCACCGCGACCCCCAGGAGGCCCAAGGCGCCGGTCGCGGCCGCCAGCAGCAGCGCGAGCCCTGCGACCGCCTGGACGTGGAGCGCCACGCGCAGCACGCGGCCGGGCTCGGCGCCCCGCATCGCCCTGCCGTTGACCTGGGCCGCGAGCACGAAGCCCAGGCCGTTCAAGCCGAACAGCAAGCCGAACTGCTCCTCCGCCACGCCGAACAGCTGGATGAACACGAAGGGCGAGGCCGCGATGTAGGCGAACATGCCGGCGACCGACACGCCGGCGGACAGCGCGTAGCCGACGAAGCGCCGGTGCGCCAGCAGCCGCACATAGACGATCAGCACGTGCCCGAGCGCGAGCGAGCCGGCCGGGCCCGGCCGGCGTGTTTCCGGCAGGGCGAAATGCACGGCCAACAGGCACGCGAGCCCGAACGCCGCCAGGGCCAGGAAGATCGACTCCCAGCCGAACCACACCAGCAGGTAGCCGCCGACGAGCGGCGCCAGGATCGGCGCCAGCCCCGTCACCAGCATCAAGGCCGAGTAGACGCGGGCGGAATCGCGCAGGTCGAACAGGTCGCGCACCATCGCGCGCGCCGTCACCATGCCGGCGCAGGCGCCGATCGCCTGCAGGAAGCGAAGGCCCATCAGCGCCTCGATGTTCGGCGCGAAGAGGCAGGCTACCGAGGCGAGCGCGAACAGCGTCATGCCGAAATAGAGCGGCGGCCGCCGTCCGAACCGGTCGGAGACCGGCCCGTACAGCGCCTGGCCGAGCGAGAAGCCCAGGAAGAAGGTCGCGAGCGTCCATTGCACGCGCGCCACGTCGGCCGCGAAGGCGCGCTCGAGCGCGGGAAAGGCCGGCAGGTACAGGTCGACCGCCATCGGCGCGCAGGCGATCAGCGCGCCGAGGATGACGACGAGACTCCCTTGCTTTCCCTGCACCCACCGGCTCCGGCTGGCTTCGCGTGGCGACGCTAGTCGCGCTGTCCGCTCCCGTCTCCCGCCGGAATCGCAGGGCTATCTGTCGGCATGAGCAGGGCTGCCCGATCCTCAGGCAGCGTGGCTCGGCGATGGGCGATCCGCCCTACCCGCCCAGCGCCTCTTCGCGCATGCGCAGCATCGGCAGGTCGGACCACTTGGCCCATTGCCGCGCTTTCTTGAGGTAGGCGACGAAGGAATCGTTGACCTTGGCGGTCAACGCATCGCCGGCGACGACCTCGGCCTGGACCTCCTTCCACGCGGCGCCGGCGGCCTTGACGATGTCGTCGGGCCACAGCCGCAGCTGCACGCCGTGGTCGCGCACCAGCGGCTCCAACGCCTCGATGTTGTGGCGCGTGAAGTCGGCCAGCGTCTCGGCGGCGGTCGCCTGGCAGGCGCTTTCGACGATCTTCTGCAGCGCCGGCGGCAAGGCCAGGAGCTTCTTCTTGTCGACGATCGCCTCCAGCGCCGGGCCGGGCTCGTGGAAGGCGGGCTGGTAGTAGAACTTGGCGATGCGGTGCAGGCCGAAGGCGAGGTCGTTCCAGGGGCCGACCCATTCCGCCGCGTCGACCGCGCCCGACTGCATGGCGGCGAAGATCTCGCCCGGCGGGGTCAGCGTCACCACCACGCCCAGCTTCTTGAACACGTCGCCGCCGAGGCCGGCGATGCGGAACTTGAGCCCCTTGAGGTCGGCAACCGACTTGATCTCCTTGCGGAACCAGCCGCCCGACTGCACGCCGCTGGAGCCGACATAGAAGCCCTTGAGGCCGAACTTGTCGTAGACCTCGTCCCACAGCGCCTGCCCGCCGCCGAAATAGATCCAGCCCATCATCTCGGGCGCGGTCATGCCGAAGGGAACGCCGGTGAAGTAGTGGACGGCCTTGGTCTTGCCCTGCCAGTAGTAGGGCGTCGCATGGCACATCTCGGCGGCGCCCGAGGCGACCGCGTCGAAGCCGCCGAACGGCGGCACCAGCTCGCCGGCGGCGAACAGCTTGACGCTGAGGCGGCCCTCGCTCAGCGCCGTGATGCGGTCGGCCAGGCGCTGGGCGTTCATGCCGACGCCCGGCGCGTTCTTCGGCCAGGCGGTGACCATCTTCCACTCGATCTTGCCCTGCGCCAGGGCGGGGGCGGCCAGGGGCGCGGCGGCAGCGGCCACGCCGGCGCTGGCCAGGAAATGACGACGTTTCATGGGCGATGGGTCCTCGAGAAAAATCGGTTGCGCTCGCCACTATACGGCGCAAGCGGGTCCGGAATGAAGCAAAGTCGCGTCGATGTGAAGGATTCGGCCGGTCGCGTTCACTTGCAGAAACGCCGCGGCTCGTAGGCCCGGCCGACCGTGTCGGCGACGAGCGCGTGGCCGGCCGCGTTCCAGTGGAAGTCGAGCGGGATCACGAAGCGGTCGAGCACGTCCTTCGCCTCGCCCGCCCCCAGGAACGACGGGAACAGGTCGACGAACCCGGCGCCGCGCGTCGCGGCCCATTGCCGCCAGAACCGCACCTGTACCGAGTCGCGGTCCCCGGCGAGGATCTGCTCGGGCCAGGGATAGACGAACACGCTGTGGGACACGCCGCGTTCGCGCAGCAGGATCAGCAGCCGGTCCATCATCGCTGCCGCCTTCGCGAGGCCGAAGCGTCCGAACTTGTCGTAAAGGTCCTGATCGATGGTCCAGCGCGCGCGGTAGTCCCGCCGCACGGCGGGCAGGTGGCGCGCGGCGGCCTCGGGCCCGACGAGGATGGGGGGCGGCTCGATACGTCCGAGCGGCGGCTCCGGCTCGGGCCTGGGCGCCGGATCGGCCGGACGCGGCACGTTGGGAAGCGCGCCGTCCCCGCCCGCCAGGCGCCGGGCCAGGTCGCGCGCCAGATGGATCGTCATCGAATTGTCCTGCGCCACGAACCACAACCGGTCCCATGGCGTGGGGTTGCCGCGCTGGTGGCGCATCAGCCAGTCGCGCGCGCGGGCGGTCACGTTGCCGGCGTCATCCAGCTCGTACTGCTCCCACTCGTCGGCGATGTCGCCGACGTCGAGGAACAGCAGCACGGCGTCGACGCGCAGGCCGTGGTCCTCGAGCAGGTGCCTGATCTTGCGGTAGTGCACCGTCGGGCTGTAGGAGACGGCCGCTTCGTTCAGCACGTCGACGCCATGGTCAGCCCAGCGCGCGGCCAGCCGTCCGACGAACGTGTCTTCCCAGGCGTTGCCGAGTCCCTCGGTGAACGAATCGCCGGCAAACATGACGCGGCAGCCCTTTGCCTCGGCGTCCACGCGGCGCGCCGTACCGTCGATCAGCCCCAGCGAATTGGTGCGGATCGGGTACCGCAGCGGACCAAAGCGCTGCTTCGTGTCCGCGTATGGCCGAAAGCCATGGTGGTAGATCGGCGAGAACGCGCGCGGATTGCTGCCTGGCATGTCGCGAAACCAGTTCGGCAGGACGCGCTTGGCCACCTGTGCGCCGGCCAGGTCGAGCGCGGCGAGGATCGCGACGAAGACCGCAGCCGCTTTCCAGGCGCGCACCGTCACTTGCAGAAGCGCCGCGGCTCGTAGGCCCGGCCGACCGTGTCGGCGACGAGCGCGTGGCCGGCCGCGTTCCAATGGAAGTCACCCGCGATGTAGTAGCGATGGATCGCCGCCCTTGCATCGGGCGCGGCGAAGAATGCCGGGAACAGGTCGATGAAACCGGCTCCGCGCGTGCGCGCCCATTCGCCCCAGAAGCGGCGCTGCGCCGAATCGCGGTCGCCGGCGAAGAGCTGGTCCGGCCAGGGATAGACCGCGATCGCCAGCGGGATGCTCCGCGCGCGCAGCAGGAGCAGCAGCCGATCCATGCGCTCGGCCCCGACCAGCGCGCCGTCGCGCCCGTACTCGTTCCACAGATGCGGATCGACCGTCCAGCGCCCGTTGCCGATGTTGATCATGCCGTCGAACTCCGCCACCTGCGGCGGCGGCACGTCGATCGGCGCCGGCACGCCGATCCGGCCGAGCGGCAAGGGCAGCGGCGGCAGGTGCGGCAGGCTCGGCCGCGGCGGCGGCCGCGTCGGGGCCTTGCGCGTCAGCGCGCCGTACAGGTCCTTGGCTAGATGCAGCAGCAGCGAGTTGTCCTGCGCCCTGTACCACAGGTGGTCGAGCCATTTGGGCTCGCGCATCGGCGGTATCTGGGCCACCCCGCCGATGGCGACGACGTTGCCGGCCGCGTTGAGGTCGTAGCTGTGCCATTCGTCGCTGGCGTCGCTCATGTCGATGAACGCCAGCACGGCGTCGAAGCGCAGCCCGACCTCCTCGACCAGGTGGCGGATCTTGCGGTAGTAGATCGACGGGCTGTAGGTCACCACGCCGGCATTGAGCAGCTCGATCCCCTGCCCGCTCCAGCGCCGCGCGAGAATTCCGGCAAAGGACTTGTCCCAGCCGACGCCGAAGCCTTCGGTGAAGGAATCCCCGATCACCAGCACGCGGCAGCCGCCGCCCTTGACGTCCACCCGCCGCGGCTCGGCGTCGACCATGCCGAGCGAGTTGGTGTTGAACGGATAGATGATCGGGCCGGCGCGGCTATGTACCGCCATCATCGGGCGCAGACCGTGATGGAAGATCGGCGAGGGCTGGCGCGGGTTGCTGGCGGGCATCGTCGCCGGCCAGGTCGGCAGGACCCGCTTGGCGACCTGCGCCAGCGCCAGGTCGAGCGCGAGCGTCACCAGGAGAATGACGAGCGCCGGGCGAAACCGTTTCATGCCGCGACGCCGTCGCCCTCCGCGCGGTCGGTGGCTAGAGCGCCGCCAGGCGCTCGCGTGCCTCGCTCAGGCGCGTCCTGACCGTCTCGGCCTCGCTCAGGCGCTCGCGGATGTCGTCGACCACCTCGGGCGGCGCCTTGGCGATGAAGCCGGGATTGTCGAGCTTGGCCTTGAGCTTGCCGGCCTCGCCCGCGACCTTGTCGAGCTCCTTGCCCAGGCGCTTGAGCTCGGCCTGCTTGTCGATCGCCGCGGCGATCGACAGCGCCAGCGTCGCCTCGTCGATCACGCTCTCGATCACGCCCTTGCCGGCCGCCGCGGCGAGGTCGATGCGCTCGAGCCGGCCCAGGCGCAGGATCAGCTCGCGATGCGCGTCGAGCCGCTTGCCGGTCTCGGGCGCCGCATGAACCAGCGTCGCAACCAGCGCCTTGCCGGGCTCGACGTTGTATTGCGCGCGGATCGAGCGGACCTCCTCGATGACGCGCACGACCCAGCCCATCTCGGCCGAGGCGGCGGCGTCCAGCAGCCCGTCCGGATCCTCGGGCCAGGGCTCGCGGATCAGCGCCCGGTCGCCGGGAAGCGCGAACTGCGCCGCCAGCTCCTCGGTCACGAACGGCATGACCGGATGCAGCAGGCGCAGGATGCGCCGGATCACCCAGGCCGTCGTGGCGCGCGTCTCGGCCGCCGCCGCCGCATCCGTGCCGCCGAGGATCGGCTTGGTGAACTCGAGGTACCAGTCGCAGAACGTGCCCCAGACGAACTGGTAGAGCGCCGCCGCCGCCTCGTCGAAGCGGTAGGTCTCGATCGCCTGGCCGACGCGGCGCGCGACGGCAACCGACTCGCCGACGATCCAGCGGTTGACGGTCTGCCTGTTGGCGCCCGGATCGAAGTCCGCGACGGGTGCGCATTGGTTCATCTGCGCGAAGCGCGCCGCGTTCCACAGCTTGGTGGCGAAGTTGCGGTTGCCCTCGACCCGGCTGGTCGCGAGCTTGATGTCGCGCCCGGGCGTGGCGAGCTGGGCGAAGGTGAACCGCAGCGCATCGCAGCCGTAGCGATCGATCACCTCGAGCGGATCGATGATGTTGCCCTTCGACTTCGACATCTTCTGGCCGCGCTCGTCGCGCACCAGCGCGTGGATGTATACCTGCCGGAACGGCACGTCGCCCATGAAATGGATGCCCAGCATCATCATGCGGGCGACCCAGAAGAAGATGATGTCGAAGCCGGTGACCAGCACGTCGCCGGGGTAGTAGCGCCGGAGCTCCGGCGTATTCTCCGGCCAGCCGAGCGTCGAGAACGGCCACAGGCCGGAGGAGAACCAGGTGTCGAGCACGTCGGGATCGCGCTCGAGCGCGACCTCCTTGCCGTAGTGCTTCAGCGACGCGGCGCGCGCCGCCGCCTCGCCCTCCTCGACGAACACCGCGCCGTCCGGCCCGTACCAGGCGGGGATCTGGTGGCCCCACCAGAGCTGGCGCGACACGCACCACGGCTGGATGTTGCGCATCCAGTCGTAATAGGTCTTGGTCCAGTGCTCGGGCACGAAGACGGTGCGCCCCTGCTCCACCGCCTCGATCGCGGGTCTCGCCAGCGTCGCGGCGTCGACGTACCACTGGTCGGTCAGCCACGGCTCGATCGCCACGCCCGAGCGGTCGCCGTGCGGCACCATGTGCGTGTGCGCCTCGATCTTCTCGACCAAGCCCTGCGCCTCGAGATCGGCGACGACCTTCTTGCGCGCGTCGTAGCGGTCGAGACCGCGATACGGTTCCGGCACGTTGTCGTTGGTGCGGGCGTCGCGGTCGAAGATGTTGACCATCTCGAGCTTGTGCCGCTTGCCGACCTCGAAGTCGTTGAAGTCGTGCGCCGGCGTGATCTTGACCGCGCCCGAGCCGGTCTCGGGATCGGCGTAGTCGTCGGCCACGATCGGGATGCGGCGCCCGACCAGCGGCAGCACCGCGTGCCTGCCGACCAGCGCCCGGTAGCGCCCGTCGCCGGGGTGCACGGCGACGGCCGTGTCGCCCAGCATCGTCTCGGGCCGGGTCGTCGCCACCACGATGAAGCGTTCCGGCTCGCCCTCGACGGGATACTTGAAGTGCCAGAGCTGGCCCTTGATCTCCTTCTGCTCGACCTCGAGGTCCGAGATCGCCGTGTGGAGCTTCGGGTCCCAGTTGACCAGGCGCTTGTCCTTGTAGAGGAGCTTCCGGCGGTAGAGCTCGACGAACACCTTGCGCACGGCCGCCGACAGCCCCTCGTCGAGCGTGAAGCGCTCGCGCGGCCAGTCGGCCGAGGCGCCGAGCCGGCGCAGCTGGCGCGTGATCGTGCCGCCCGATTCCGCCTTCCACGCCCAGACCTTCTCCACGAACTTCTCGCGCCCGAGCTGCTGGCGCGTGACGTGCTGCTTCGCCAGCTCGCGCTCGACGACCATCTGCGTGGCGATCCCGGCATGGTCGGTGCCGGGCTGCCACAGCGCGTCCCTGCCGCGCATGCGCCAGTAGCGGATCAGCACGTCCTGTAGCGTGAAGGTGAGCGCATGGCCCATGTGCAGGCTGCCGGTGACGTTCGGTGGCGGCATCATGATGCAATAGGGCCGGCGGTTCGACGTCACGTCGCTGGCGAACGCGCCGGCGCTCTCCCAGGCGGCGTAGTGCTTGGCCTCGATCGCGGCCGGGTCGTAGGTCTTTTCGAGCATGAGCTGGTTCCGTCGCCGGGCCTCCATTGGCACGGCGCCAAAGCGGGGCTGGCGGAAGATAGCGGCCAACGGCGTGAAATCAAGCCGCGGCCGCGGCGCGTGGCCGCGGCGCCGGCCGGCCGGCCGCCGCACCCGGATGCGGGCAGCAGTGTGCTTGCTGACGGACCCGAGGTCCGGTCAGCGGCGCGCCAGCCGCTCGATCTCCGCCCTGACCATGCGCTCGACCATGCCCGGCAGGTGCTCGTCGAGCCAGGTGCGAAGCATCGGCCGCAGCAGCTCGCGCACGATGTCCTCGATCGTGCGGCTGCCGTCGCCGATCGCCGTGCCGGCGGGGATCGTCTGCTGGGCGCCGAGGGCGGCGAGCGAGGCGAAGGACGAGGCGGCCGCGCTGGCCGCGCCGCTGGATACCAGCCCCTCCTCGGCCGCCATGGCGGGAGGCTCGGGCGGACGCGGGGGCGCGGCGGCTGGCGGCGGCGGCTCCGGGGCGACCTCGGTCAGCTCAAGCACGTCCTCTTCCGCCGCGACCGGACTTTCGGCGGCCGCAGGCGGTGACGGCGGCGGCGGCGGCGGCGGCGGCTCAGCCGGCTTGGCCGGGGCGGCCGCCGGCTTGGCGGGCGGAGGCGGCGCGGCTGCGGATGCTGCGGGCTTGTCGCCGTCCTCGGAGATGATCCGGCGGATCGACGCCAGGATCTCCTCCATCGAGGGTTCCTGCTGCGGCGCTTGCGTGGACGCGGGATCGGTCATTGTCCGGTCGATTCCTTCGGCGCGGTGGACCCGGGCGATGCGATTCGGGGCCGGCACGGGACAGTCATATTAGCATAGTACCGGGTTGGGAATGGCGGTTTTCCGGCCTCGGGGCCGTTCTCTACCGTCGGTCTAGTCCTTGTCGGGCTGCTGCGTGGCCTTGTCGTAGCCGCGATAGCCGTCGAGGCCGATCCACTTGTCGCGGACCTTCCCGTAGTGATCGGCCTCGTCGTAATACGGCACGTCGAGGCTCAGGTTGCGCGCCGTCAGCTTGCCGATCGCCGACACCAGCTGGTAACGGGCCACCAGCTCGTCGCGCTCGGCGCGCACCAGGCTCACCTGCGCGTTGAGGTACTCCTGCTCGGCGTCGAGCACGTCGAGAACGGTGCGGCTTCCCACCAGGTTCTCCTGGCGCACGCCGTCGAGCGCGATTCGCGACGCTTCGACCTGCTCCTTGAACGAGACGATCTGCGCCTTGGCGCTGGTCCAGTTTTCCCAGGCGCTGATGGCGAACTCGACCGCGAGGTTGCGCTGCTCCTCGATCTGGATGCGGCGCTGGCCGGCCACCTGCTTGGCCTGGCGCACCTGCGCCTCGACCGAGCCGGAGCTGTAGAGCGGCATGCTGAGGACCGCCGTGACCTGCGCGCCTTCCTGCAGCGCGTTGCTCAGGCCGCCGATCGTGTCCTGGCGGAACAGCTCGCCCAGGATGTTGATCTCGGGCAACAGCTGGCCGGTCGTCACCGTCACGTTGGCGAGCGCGGCCTTCTCGTTGTACTGCGCCGTCGCGACCGCCGGGTTGTCGCCGGCCGCGAGCGCGATGGCGTCCTCGCGCGAGGTCGGCAGGTCGAGCGCCGGTTTCGGCGCGTCGAGCTTGCCGGGGTACGAGCCGATGACGCGCTGGTAGGTGGCACGCGACGTCAGGAGCGTGCCTTCCGCGGCGATGCGTTGCGCGGTCGCCAGGGCCAGGCGCGACTGCGCCTGGGCCACGTCGGTGCGCGTCACCTCGCCGACGCGGAAGCGGTCCTGCGTCGCCTCGAGCTGACGGCGGATCACCTGCTCGTTGTTGATGTTGAGGTCCAGCACCGCCTGGTCGCGCACGACGTTCATGAAGCTCGTCACGCCGTCCAGCAGCACGCTCTGCTCGGTCGATTGCAGGGCCGCGCGGCCAGCCAGCACCTGGCTCTCGGCCTGGCGGATGCCGGCGACGGTGCGGAAGCCCTGGAAGACCGGCTGCGTGATCGTGATCGACTGCGAATGCGGCCCGAGGAGCTGCGTCTCGCGCTGGCGCGAGCGCACGCCGGAATAAAGCGGGCCCGCCGCGGCGTTGGCGCTGACGCTGGGGCGCCAGCCCGACTCGGCGATCGACACGTTCTCGTCGACCGACCGCAGATTGGCGCGCTGCGACCTGAGCGTCGGGTTGTTCATGTAGGCTTCGGCCAGCGCCTGCTCGAGCGTCTGCGCCGAGGCCACGCTCGCCAGCGCGAGCGCGAGCGCGATGCCGAACGCGGCGGCAAGTCGTCCGTGCCGCGCGCCGCGCATCAGTAGCTCCTCATGCCGGGATCGATCTCCTGGCCCCACAGCAGCACGCCGCCGCGCAGGTTGGTCGCGTTGGAATAGCCCTGCGCCCGCAGCCAGTTGGTCGCGTCCATGCTGCGCCGGCCCGAGCGGCAGATCACCACCACCGGCACGTCCTTCGGCAGCTCGCCGACGCGCTTCGGGAGGTCGCCGAGCGGCACGTGCAGCGTGTTGTCGAGCTGGCAGATCTCGAGCTCCCACTTCTCGCGCACGTCGACGGCCACGTGTCGCGCGCCCTCGCGCCGCATCCGGTCGAATTCCCGCGGCCCGATCTCCAGCGCGACCGCAGGGGCCGTGCGATCGCTGCTCATGGGTTCCATGCCGCCGCCCGTCCCCCGCTTCAGAACACGAAGCTCGGCTCGGCGACGAAGCCGGGCATGACCGGCGTGGCGGCGTCGAACAGCGCGATCTCCGCCGCCGGGCTGCGCCGGTGGAGCACGGCCTCGCCCACGCGGTCGCGCCGGCGCATGACCGTCACGAGGCGACCGCCATGCGACAGCTGGTCGACGACGGCGCGCGGCAGGCGCTCCACCGCGCCGCCGATCAACACGACGTCGTAGGGTCCGAGCGCCGCGTGACCCGCCTCGAGCGGTCCGGTCGTCACGGTCGCGTTGGCGATGGCGAGCTCGGACAGGTTGGCGCGCGCGCGCTCGGCGAGGCGCGGATCGCTCTCCAGCGCCACGACCGAGGCGGCCAGCGAGCCCAGGACCGCCGTGGAATAGCCGGTGGCGGCGCCGATATCGAGCACCTTGTCGCCGGGCTTGAGCTCCGCCGCCTGGATCAGGCGCGCGAGCACCATCGGCTCGATCAGGTAGCGCGCGTTGCCGAGCGGCAGGTCCTCGTCGACATAGGCGATTCCACGCAGATGCAGCGGGACGAAAAGCTCGCGCGGCAGACGGCCCATGACGGCGAGCAGCGCCTCATCGACGACCTTGTTCGCGCGCAACTGGTTGTCCACCATGTTCTGGCGCGCTTCGGCATATGTCGTTGTCGTCATGGCCTGGCTTTCGCGGCCGCGCGGCGCACCGTTCCGCGCCGCGCCGCCTACTCCGCCCCCGAAACTGAGTCGTGAACGGTTATAAGGGCTTGGTCCGGCAGTGGCAACCTTGCGCGGCAAGGCCGCGGCGCGATTGCCGCGGGCGATGCAACACTGCCACAGGCCGTGTCGAGCGGTCGGGGCAGAGTTATCCCCAGGCCGTCGTCGCCGCGCCATCCGCTGCCGTTCACCGTCGGCGCATTCGATCGTGCCCGGCATCGAGCGCGGCGCCATCGATCGAGAAGGGATGGAGACCGAGGTCCCACTGACCGCGATTTCGACCCGCCGCATGAGGCTTGACGCGGCGGTGTCCGCGACTAATGTCGCGCCTCCGCCAAGGGATCGTTCGGGTTTCGATCCCGGCCGGGTGGCAGAGTGGCCATGCAGGGGACTGCAAATCCCCGTACGTCGGTTCGATTCCGGCCCCGGCCTCCAACCTTCGCTCGCGCAGCGAGCGAAGGTTGCCCACCGAAGCCCTCCGAGGGCGAAGGTGGGCTGACACACACGGCGAGCTGCGGTCTTGAACGCCGTCGTCCGGCACGCAACTTCATCTTTCATGGCGCGGGACGCTTTGCTATAACCCGCGCACCCTGATCCCCGGTAGCTCAGCGGTAGAGCAACCGGCTGTTAACCGGTTGGTCGATGGTTCGAATCCGTCCCGGGGAGCCAATCCATGGGGCCGGCGCCGATGCGCGTCCGGCCCCATTCTCATTCCGGCATGGCGGCCGAACGATCAGGCCGACGGTTCCTGCCAGCTGAGCCCCGGGAAGCGGGCGTAATCGCGATCATAGGTGATCCAGGTGCAGCCGTGCTCGATCGCGAGCGCGGCAAACAAGGCATCCGTGGCGCGCGGCCCTCTCGTGCCCGTCTCGACGCAGAGGCGTGCGAATATCCCCCAATGTCGCTCGCCGGGTTGCACGATCTCGCAATGGGGCTGGCCCAGCAGGTTGTCGCAGTATGAAAGCACGTCGCCGATCGCATCGGGCTGCTTGAATATCCTCGGACTGGTCGTGATCCGCACCACGGCGCTCAGCGCGAGCGGCGATACGCCGAACTGCGCGTCGCCGGCGACGACGGCGTCGACCCAGCGCTTGCACACGGCAGGCTCGGCGCCGATATGTCAACTTGCCTCGGGCGCGACCGGTGCGCGGCGGCGTCATACCGCAGCGGCCCAGCCGACATGCGGCGGCGCTTCAGAGCATCAGCAGCAGGCAGAAGCTCCACACGACCATGCCGCCGAGCACGGTGGGCGCGGTCCGGCGGGTCAGGTCGACGGGGTTGAATGGACGATAGCGGCCGGCGATGGTGAACATGGCCTGATCCCCCAGATGCATGTCCGCTATCCGGCAAGATACGTTCAGCGTCCGCAAACCTCTGTGACCGAGATCACACTCCCGACGCAGCTGAGCAGCGTCATGCAGCCGAGCCACACGACGATGCCGCCGATTGCGAGCCGCAGGGGGGCATGCCCCGCCCGGTCGCGCAGGAAGCCCGGCTCGGGCTCGCGCGACGCGTCGATCGCGTGCTGCAGGCGGCGTTCGGACAGCACGGGGCCGGGATCGCTTGGACGGTCGTTGACCTTCATTGCTTCGCCTCCTGCCCTTGGTTTGCGGGTGGTCGAAGCGTGCGGCCGGACCGGCGCCTACGCTGTGAAGCAGGTCACGCGCGCTCAGGCCGGGCGTCGCGCCAGGATGTTGACCAGCGTGATCGGCATATATCCGCGGGCCAGCATCAACTTCCGTTCGCGGCGCCCCGCCTCCGCCAGCAGGGCATGGTTGCGCTCGCGCTCGAACAGCAGCTGGAACAGCGAGGCCTCGATCTCGAACGGCGTGCGCGCCAGGTCGACCTTGCCGTCGACCAGCACCTTGTAGGCGACGTCGTAGCCCGTGCCGCTGGCGCTGTAGTACATGTCCAGCACGTCGAGGCCCTGGAACAGCTCCACGAGGCCGTGGAACGAGAAGCGCCAGTAGTCGCGCGGGAACCCGTGATAGGCCTGGACCCAGGGCACGGCGATGAACGCATGCGCGCCGGGGCGCAGCAGCCGCACGATGTTGGCCGCCGCCAGCCACGGCTTGCGCGTGTGCTCGAGCACGTGGCTGCAGATCACGAAGCCCCAGCGCGCCTCGCCGAGCACGGGCCTCAGCGCCTCGAACTCGGCGCAGATGTCGGCGACCACGTCGACGTTCTCGCCCGCCTCGATGTCGGCGCCGGTGAACACGCGGTCGCGGCACAACGCGCGCCAGCGGTTCTCCTGGCGGTCGACGACCTGGGCCCGGCTGCCGATCTGCAGCACCGGTCCCTCGACGCGCGCCAGCATCTGCTCGACCTCGCGCGCCGTGGTGGAGCTGACGACCTCGATCTTCGGTTGCGGCGCAGTCAAAGAGCGTGATTCACGCGGAGACGCGGAGGCCGCGGAGATGGATCTGCCTCCGCGTTCTCCGCGTCTCCGCGTGAGCCCTTCTTGACTTCATTCCTGCACATGCAGATCGAAGGCGACGCTGATGCGCTCCGGCGCGCCGCGGAACGGGATCGTGCGGTGCCAGAAATAGCTCGGGAACAGCAGCGCCATGCCGATCTCGGGACGGATCGCCTTGACGCGCGGCTCGTACCGGCACGGCAGGTCGTAGCCGGGCCGGCCGAACTCGATCCAGCCCTCGTGCTCCGGATCGTCGTCGCGGACCACCGGCGGGATCCACGGGTAGTAGACGCCGCTGAGCCAGCCGAGATTGTGGATGTGCGCGGCCTGGTGACCTTCCTCCGACAGGATGTTGGCCCATACGATGAGGCCGTAGCGCCGCGGCTTGCGGCAGAGGAACGGATGGCCCGGCTCGTCGGGCAAGGCGGCGGCGAAGCGGTCGATCTCGCCGCGGATCATGGCCTCGAACGCGGCGATCGCCGGCGACTTGTGCGCCAGCAGGTCGACGGCGACCGAGCCGTGCCGCGCGGCGCGCTGGTACGGGTCCCAGTCCTTCTTCAGCGTCGGATGCACGCGGATCTCGGCGATCAGCCGCTCGTTGAACGCCGCGATCGACGCGAAGCCGGGCGGCGGCGGCGGGCGGGCGACTCCGACGAGGCGCTCGGTGTCCTCCAGCCGGTCGGCCTCGGCATGGCGGCCGAGCTCGCGCAGCGCGATCGCCTTGTAGGCGACGGCACGCACGTGCTGCGGCTCCGCGGCCAACAGCCGGTCGAGCGGCTCCAGCGCCGCGAGCGGCTGGCCCTGGCGGATCAGCGCGCCGCCCAGGTTGGCCAGCGCCCCGCCGAAGCGCGGGTTGGCCGCGATCGCGCGCCGATAGGCGGCGACGGCGTCGGTCAATTTATCTTGCTTCTGCAATGCGTTGCCGAGGTTGTTGAACGCATCGGCGTAAGCCGGATCGAGCGCGATCGCACGCCCGAACGCCGCGGCCGCGGCCGGCGCGTCGCCTTGCTCCAGCAGCAGGACGCCGCGGTTGTTGTGCCAGCCCGCCATGGCGGGCCTGAGTGCGATGGCGCGGTCGTAGGCGGCGCCGGCGCCGGCGCGGTCGCCCTGGTCGCGCAGCGCGTTGCCGAGGTTGTAGTGGGCATCGGCGAAGTCGGGCGCCACGGCCGTCGCGCGCCGCAGCAGCTCGACCGCGGCAGCCGGCCGGCCGGCCTGGCGGGCCAGCACGCCCAGCAGATTGAGCGCCGCGGGATGGCTCGGCTCGCTGCGCAGCACCTGGCGGCAGAGCGCCTCGGCCTCGCCGGGGCGCCCCGCCTTGTGCTGCTCGATCGCCCGGCGCAGCGCGTCGGCGACGGTCGCATCTCCCGGCCGTGCGCCGCTATCCGCGATGTTGCCCAAGCCTCGCCGCCCCTTCCGAACGTGCCGCCGGCGCCACCCTAGCCCGAACTTTACCCAGTTTTTGCGCAAGCCGCTGATGCGACTCGCGGAAGTCTGCAAGCGCTGACTACAGCGAGGGTTGCAGGCCGAGGAGTTCGAGGGCGCGGCGTTGCGTCTCGGTAGGTCGTGCCAGCAGCTG